>CAZETZ010000017.1:0-41497 GCA_964514735.1 uncultured Acidobacteriaceae bacterium
AAGAATTTCACGTCCGGTGGAGTCTCCGTGCGCATGCAGAATGCGGTTCCGGCTGTGCGCGCCTTCCCGGCCAAACGCCAGCCTGGTGCCATCGCGATCGAACTCCGTTCCCCACTGGATCAACTCCTCGATCCGCTCCGGGCCCTCTTCCACCAGCACCTTCACCGCTTCCTGTATGCAGAGTCCGTCGCCCGCGTTGAGGGTGTCCTGCAAGTGCAGACCGATCTCGTCTTCATCCCCCAGCGCGGCAGCAATTCCTCCCTGGGCATACTGCGTTGCGGAGTCAGTGACCTCGCGCTTGGCGAGCACTACCACTCGTCCGGCAGGGGCCAGTTCCACCGCCGCACGCAACCCTGCCACTCCGGCGCCGATCACCAGGAAGTCAGTTTCCGTTGGGGCAGTCTGCATGGAATGAGAGTACCACGCAAGGTTGCGTGGAGAGAGGGGGCTTGTCCCGCCGTCGTAAGTGGGACGTGGGAGCTACGATATGATGGAAACCATGATTCGAGTTCCAATCGCCGTGCAGCCGCGTCCCTATCAAGCCATCATTCAAAACGGGCTGCTGGAGCAGGCCGGCCCTTGTCTGTACGACCTGTTGGGCAGCGGCAAGAAGCTGTTCGTGGTGACAGTTCCGCCGGTGCGCAGGCGTTGGGGAAAGAAGTTGATGGATTCACTCGCGCGCGCGGGGTTCTCCGCAAAGCTCCTCACCATGCCCGACGGAGAGCGATACAAGAAACTTGCCACCACCGAAACTCTGGCGGAGCAGCTCATAAAGTCGGGCGCGGAGCGAAGTGCGGTGCTGGTGGCCCTCGGTGGAGGCGTGGTGGGCGATGTCACTGGATTTCTAGCGGCGATTTATTTGCGCGGAATCGAAGTCGTGCAGGTCCCCACGACGGTGCTGGCGCAGGTCGATGCCTCCATTGGCGGAAAGACTGGAGTCAACCTGAAAGCCGGAAAGAATCTGGTGGGTTCGTTTCATCATCCGCGGGCTGTGCTGATCGATCCCGCGGTGCTCCGCACCTTGCCCGAGCGGGAATTTCGCGCTGGGATTTATGAGTCTCTGAAGTGCGGCGTGATCGGCCATCCGGAATTGTTTCGGCGGCTTGAGAGTATAAAGCTCAAAACTCTGCGCCATGATTCGCAGGCGCTGGAATGGGTGATCACCGAGTCGGTCCATCTGAAAGCCGAAGTTGTCGCCTCCGACGAACGGGAGCATGGCTTGCGCAGGATTTTGAATTTTGGCCACACCGTCGGCCATGCGCTCGAAGCGGAAACAGAATATCGGCATTTCCTGCACGGAGAGGCAGTCGCCTGGGGGATGGTGGCGGCGGCAAAAATCGCATCTGAAATCGGATGTCTTGACCTGGACACTGCCCAGCGTATTTGTGATGCCGTGCTTGCCAGTGGCAAGCTCCCCAAAGTTCAAGTCAGCAGCCGCGCGGTCCTGCGCCGCTTGCAAGCGGACAAGAAGACGCGGAATGGGGTGGTGCACTTCGTTCTCCCCACCGAAATCGGCAAAGTGCAAGTTGTGAATGACGTGCCTGAGCATACCGTCCTTAAAGCTGTGGATGAGCTGCGGCGGTTATCGAATTGAGCAGACCGGCGAAATCCGTCATAGGCGCCGCACCCGTAGGCGCGAACGGCGCAGATTCCGCGGCACGGGCAGTGCGGGAGATGTTCACCGCCATCGCTCCCCGGTACGATCTGCTTAATCATCTGCTCTCGTTCAACGTGGACCGCCTGTGGTGGCGTCGCGCCGCGAAAATCTTCACTCCTATTCTTGGCCGGCGCGAAGGACGGGTGCTTGACTTGTGTTGCGGCACGGGAGACATGACCTTCGCTCTGCGCCGCCGCGCCGGAAAGTCGTCGCCAACAATTTTAGGCGCCGATTTTTCTCATGCCATGCTGCAACGCGCGCACAAGAAATCCGCAGGGACCTGCCTCCACTGGGTGGAGGCGGACGCCCTGGACCTTCCCTTCGCGGATGGAAGTTTCGATCTGGTCACCTCGGCATTTGGCTTTCGAAACCTCGCCAACTACGATGCCGGTCTCACGGAAATTGTCCGTGTACTTCGCAACGGAGGTGAGTGCGGGATTTTGGATTTTGGCGAACCCAGTGGCCCGATCAGGAAACTCTACCGCTTCTATTTTCGAAGTATGCTGCCGAGGATCGGCACGCTCATCTCAGGCGTGAAAGGGCCTTACGCTTATCTCCCGGCATCGGTGGCGCGCTTTCCCGCGCCCGCCGAAATGTTAGAGCGTATGCGCCGGGCGGGCTTTCGCGAAGCTACCTGGACTCCCTACACCTTGGGCATTGCGGGACTCTATCGCGGCAAGAAGTAAATTAGGCGTGTTCGGCGCGTTTCAGCAAGTCCACCAGCTTGCCGATGTCTTCCGTGGGTGCATCTCCGATCACAAAATAGCGAAGATTGTCCTGGGTCCAGCTTTGCATCTCAAAGGTAGCGCGCCGGTGAAGGCCGGAATCCGCAGGCAGCGCGGAACCCTCGGGAAATATGAACACCGAAATCTGATGCTTGCGAATTCGATAGAGCAGATGCGCGCCCGATACCTGCTGGACATACGTGACCCGCCCACCGACCAGCGTGAACTCAGAGGTTTGCAGCTCCGGCAGATTGAAGGTAAAAGGAATCTTTCCTTCGAACCATGGCTTCACGGTGTGACGATCGGTTGAGACGACATCGAGCGGCGAAGCGCTGGCCAGCGTGGTCACGTGCAAATCGGCGATTTCGCTGTAAATCTCGCGTGTATGGCTGGTTTGCTTGATCTGGACCAAGGCCATTCCGAAAACAATCAGGAAAGCCGCGACCACGGCAACCATTTGCCAGGCCCATCGTTGGCGCGGCCCTCGGACACGAGTTAACTTCTGTACACGCTGTCTTAGTTCCACAGCGGGACTGTAACGTTGGCCCGCCGCCTGCGTGGCCCGCTTCAGTTGCAGACGGCCCAATACACTGGCGGCGCAGTCCGGACAGGCCCGCACATGTGCATCCAATGCGGACATCTCGCCGGCAGGCAGTTCGCCGTCCAGGTAAATATCGAGTTTTTGCGTCCACGCGTCAGCCATGTTTTACTCCCTGTAATTTTTGCAGAAGGAGCTCGCGCAGTACCCTTCTCGCGCGGGACAATCGGGACATCACCGTACCGATCGGGACCCCCAAGGTCTCCGCGATTTCCTGATAACTCATTTCTTCCACTTCACAGAGAAGAAGAATCTCGCGAAAATTTACCGGCAATTCCGCCAAGGTATCTTGCAATACTTGTTGCTGCGCGCGCTCGATCAGCAGCGTTTCGGGCGTATCCAATCCCGCCGAAGGTCCCGCGCTGTCGTCCAATTCCAGCGGTAGGTTTGCCTTCAAGCCGGTACGCGAGGTGAGAAACGTATTGCGTAGAATGCGGTAAATCCAGGCGCGAAAATTTGTCCCCGGTTGAAACGAGGAAAACCCTCGCAATGCCTTAACGTAAGTTTCCTGTACCAGGTCTTCGGCCTCGCTTCGGTCTTGGGTCAGCCAATGGGCGAAATTGTAGAGTTGGTCGAACAACGGCATGGCCAACTCTTCAAACGTCGCTGACGTCAAGCGGTCTTTCGCCACCTCCATAGGGTAAACCAGCCTACTGTCCGGTTTATTCCCATCCCACGGAAATTATTTTTCATGGAATAAAACCAAACCTGTTCAGTTATCCACCTTGCAAAAGCGCGTGTGGCGGCAGGGCAAAGACCCGGCACTACACGGCCTGGAGGAGGGCAACATGAAAAAGCCGTTCGACCGCCGCTCGTTCTTGAAGATTGCCGGCACGTCATTCGGGATCGGCGTCGTCTACTCCGCGTTTCCGGCCGCCGTGGCAGAAGGCGAAACAGGGGAGATGTTCAATTTTCTGGGAAAGAAAAGTGGAGAAAAAGTTACGCCGTTCAGTTTTATTCAACTCAGCGACGCCCACGTAGGTTTCAATGGCCCTCCCGACCCGCTCGGCACCAAGGCTTTCGAGCGGGCGGTGGAAATGGTCAACCAACTGCCGCAGCGGCCCGATCTGGTGCTGTTCACCGGCGATCTTACCCATGACAGCGAAGATAAAGATGTCCACTCCCAGCGCATGAAGCAGTTCATGGAAATCTCCAAGCGGATCAATGCCCCGCTCATCAAATGTGTGCCGGGAGAGCACGACGCCGGCCTGGACAACGGCGCGCTCTACCGCGATTTTCTGGGAGAGTCCTACTACTCTTTCGACCATCGCGGTGTGCACTTCATCGCCCTGGACAATGTGTCGCGGGCCAAGCCCGAGATTGGCCCGGAGCAACTTGCGTGGCTGAAGAAGGACCTTGCCCGTTTCCATAAATCAACCCCCATCGTGGTGTTTACCCATCGCCCGTTGTTTGATCTGAGACCCGACTGGGAGTGGTTCACCAGCGATGGCGACGAAGCGATGAACGTGTTATCGCCTTACGAGAATGTCACCGTGCTCTACGGGCACATCCACCGCGATGATGAGCACGAAGCCGGACACGTACATCACTACGCGGCGCGCTCGCTGATCTTCGCTTTCCCCGACCCGGAAAAAACCGCGGACAAAAAGCCCAATGCCTTCGATAAAGACCAGCCGTTCAAGGGCCTGGGGATCCGCGTTGTGCATGAAAATTTCGCCGGGAAACCGCGGACGAATACGGTTGCCGTGGAAGACGTGGAACTCACCGCCCGAGAATTTTCGGGTATCAACGGAATTCAGCAAATCCTGAAGACGCCAAGCCTTTAAGAAATGGAGCCAAGTCACATGAAGCGGTTGTGCACGGTTAAGCATGTTTCAACATCAATTTGCCTGGCGCTGATTGTGGCGCTGACGGTTGTTGGCCCTTATCCTGTCCGCGCTGACAGTCCGCGCGTGATGGAAATTACTGCCAAGCGCTTTGAATTCAGTCCTAATAGGATCACGCTGAAAAAAGGGGAAACAGTCACTCTGCGGCTGACCAGTTCAGACGTGGTCCACGGCTTTTTCCTGCGTCCGCTGAAGATCGACGAGGCGATTACGCCGGGCAAAACCACCGAGGTCACCGTGACTCCGGAGACGCCGGGGACCTACACCACCATCTGCGACCACTTCTGCGGCGTGAACCACGGCAACATGAAAATGACGATTGTGGTGGAGTAGGCATGGCCCAGTACTGAGCCTATTTTGCAGGGCCACCGGCGGATGCGGACATTCTTCCGGCAAAGCAGTCTAAGAACGCATCGGCAACCGTGTAGCGGATCACATCCTTGTAGTTCGGCCCAAGAAATTTCTGCAAGCGCACTGTGCTCATGATGTATTCGCTGGTCATGTAGGGAAGTGCTTCCGGCGGAATGGCGGAGGTGCCTGAATTCCAGAGCATCTGGAGAAGCAGGCGCATCGACCACTTCCCGGGGACCCGCCTGAGCTTGGCTTGCGCCATCGCGATACAGCGTCCGTAGGTGACGGCATCGCCCCGCCCCGCCACGTTGAGCACTGTCAGCCGTTGGGTTTCGGGTTCGGTTTTTTGCGCGATGTGAGCGATCAGCCGCGCCACGTCGTCTACGTGCACAAACTGCAAGTGGTGGTCCACGTATTTATCTCCCATGGGGAGCACGCAGGGTAGCCGTTCCTGTTTGGCGCGCAGTTGCTTCGCTCGCTGGCCTTTGCCGTTGGGGCTGCCGCGGAAAGCGTCCAACATGTAGTTTTCTACCGAAGCTCCGGCAAAGATGTGCGGACGCAGCATGTAGGCGCTGCAACCGCGCAACGATGGCGCCCGCTGCTGCACAATTTTGTCCGCCTCCATTTTGTGGATGGCGTAGGGCAGAGTGTGTCCGTTGAGCGGGTAATCTTCGCTCACCGCTTCCGGCAAGTCCGGTCCATAGGCGGCAACACTGCTCAGCGTAATAAATTTCTGGACGCTCACCTGGTCGCGATTGGCTTCGGTGACCGCTTCCATCACTCTCGCGGTCCCCGCGACGTTGATGTGCCACATGCGGTCTACGTCCAGAATGCCGCTACGCACCGGGTCGAGGACAAACGCCAGATGGACCACCGTTGCCGCGCGGGATTCCTTGAGCAGGTCGGTCAACTCAAGGCAGGATTTTTCCTGCCCCAGGTCCATCTTGACGAAATGCAGGGGCAACGAAGTATTCGGGGGATTGAGATCGATGCCGATGACCTGGAAATTTTCCAGTTGCGGCAGCAGGCGCAGCCCAAGGTTTCCGGCGATGCCGGTGACCACTACGGTTGGCTGTTCGTCATTCATTCTGCGGGAAGAAGCCGGCCATTGCCGCGTTGCGGTCATGGCAGAACTCCTGTCGAATCCTAGCATACGACCAGAGGCGAACTGGTTCCCGCGGTATCAACCCGGTAATCGCGGCATTTGTTGTTTCAAAGTCACAACAGCGATAATGCCAGCATGGCAGGAGCGTCCACAGCCTATCGCCCGGAATCGATGCGCGCCGAAAAACGCGCCGTCGCCGGCAACTCGGTGCTGGCGGCGCTGGCGGTTACCGCATTCAAGGTGATCGTCGGGATCTCCACCGGCAGCCTGGGAATTCTCTCCGAAGCCGCGCACTCCGGGCTGGACCTGTTGGCGGCAATTGTCACGCTGTTGTCGGTGCGGGTCTCGGACAAGCCGGCCGATTCGGAGCATCAGTATGGCCATGGCAAGATCGAAAATTTTTCCGCGTTCATCGAAACCGGACTATTGCTGTTGACCTGTATCTGGATCGTCTACGAAGCCATCCGGCGCCTTTTCTATCATCACGCCCACGTTGAACCGAGCCTGGCCGCATTTCTGGCGCTGTTTGTTTCCATGGGAGTCGATTTTTGGCGCTCCCGCGCCCTGGGAAAGATTGCCACCAAGTATGAAAGCCAGGCGCTGGAGGCGGATGCGCTGCATTTCTCCACCGATATCTGGTCGAGCGCGGTGGTGGTGCTAGGCCTGGGCCTGGTCTGGGTGGGACGGACCTACAGGATCGGCTGGCTGGGAGATGCCGATCCCATCGCTGCGCTCATTGTCGCGGCCATCGTCGTTTATGTCAGCAGCCGCCTGGCGCGGCGCACCATTGATGCGCTTCTCGATGCCGCCCCTGCCGAAGTGCGCGGCAAGATCATTAACGAAGTCGCCAAAGTGGACGGATTACTGGAAGTCGACCGGGTGCGCATTCGCCGCGCCGGGAACCGGTACTTTGCCGATGTGTCTGTAGGGCTGGCGAGGAATGTAACTTTCCAACGTTCCGGGCAGGTTTCGGAAGCGGTCACCAGCGCGGTGCGGGGCCTTCTTCCCGGCGCGGATGTTGTAGTCCACTCCATCCCCAGGGCGGTGAATACGGAGAGCATCTTCGACCGGGTCCGCGCCGTGGCTGCGCGCAACAACTTCAATGTTCACGACGTCAGCGTTCAGGATTTAAGCGGACGCCTGCACGTGGAGCAGCACCTCGAACTGGATGAGCGGTTTACCCTCAAGGATGCGCACGACCGCGTGTCCGTGCTGGAGTCGGAGATACGCGAAGACGTACCCGAAATTTCCTCGATTCTCACGCACATCGAAAGCGAGCCGGCGACCATCGAGACCGGCGACGAAATTGTGAGCGACGCGGAGTTGGAACACCGCCTGCGGATTGCGGTCTCGGAATTTCCCGACGTCCTCGATATGCACGACGTGGAGATCAAGCGGGTCAGCGGGCGCATGAACGTGTCCTGCCACTGCACCATGTCCGATGACCTGCCGCTCTCCCGGGTGCACGATATTTCCACGGAACTGGAAATCCGTTTCAAGCAGGAGGCGCCGGAACTTTTTCGCGTGCTGATTCATCCCGAGCCCAGCACCGATAATCGAAGGTAAGGTATGGTTGAATCCAAAGTGATATGGACCGATCACGAGCGCTTCGTCGGACACGCATCGTCGGGCCACGCAGTTCTAATGGATGCAGGAGAAACAAAGACTGCCAGCACGCCCATGGAACTGGTGCTGATTGGCTTATGCGGATGTACGGCGTATGACGTGGCCAACATCTTGCGTAAAAAGAGAGAGCCGTTTACCAGCCTTGCGGTCAGTGCCAAAGCCGAGCGCGCTCCGGGGCCGCCGTCTGTGTATACAGAGATCAAGCTGCTTTACCGAATTGGGGGAAAGGCGTCCCCCAAGGCGGTGGAAGACGCCGTCCGTCTTTCCGAAGAAAAATATTGCTCAGTCGCGGCGATGCTGGGGAAAACGGCAAAGATCACGTATGAAATTGAATACTGCGATTGACGGGCGGATCGCTCCCGTGCGCGAAGAAATTACGGTAGTAGTGCAGGTTGAATAAGCCCGCCCTTTTCATTCCGACAATCGCGGAACCGATGCGGAGGAATCTGTTTTCTTGGACAAAGCACGGCAAAATGCAAAGGCAATATCCCCGAGAACGACTTTTTGAATCGCAAATCCCATCCACTTCGCGGTTACCTTTACATCGCTGCGGCAACTTTCCTATGGGGCATCGGCGCGAACCTGGGACGCGCAGCCTTCACCGGAAAGCTGGTCAGATTTGGGTCATTTGATGCTATTACTCCATTGATTCTTTCCCAGACGCGGACCACGTTTTCCTTTCTGTTGATTTTCCCTGTGCTTTTGATCGTAAGGGGGCGGTCGAGATTGCGTTTGCCAGTTGCCGATCTCGGCCGCGCTTTCACACTCGGAGTGCTGGGAGTGGCCGCCTCGAATTATTTTTACTACCTGGCCATCCAGCGGACCAATGTTGCCATTGCCATCATCGTGCAGTACACGGCCCCGGTTTGGGTGTTGCTGTACATGGTGGTACGAGGGTTGCAGAAGTTCTCTGTGCCGCGTGTTTTATCGGTGGTGTTTGCTGTAACGGGAATCACGATTGTAGTTGGAGTTGGTTCAGGTAAGTTACACCTGGATACCATCGGCGTCGGGGCCGCGCTGCTCGCGGCGTTCTCATTCGCTTTCTACAACATTGGCGGACACACGCTGTTGACGCGGTACGACCATTGGCTGGTACTGCTTTACACAACGCTGGGAGCGGCGCTGTTTTGGATTGTGTTGAATCCCCCATGGAAGATCGTCGCCGCCCACTATTCCGCGGTGCAATGGTTATTTATGCTGATCTTCGCGATCGTTTCCGTACTAGGGCCGTTTTCATTTTATTTTGCCGGCCTGCGTCATCTCGAGCCAACCCGCGCCATCATCGTGAGCTGCTTGGAGCCGGTGTTTTCCATTGTGATTGCCGCCTCCGTATTGGGCGAGACGATAAAGCCATTGCAGATACTTGGCATTATGCTTGTGCTCGGTGCGATTGCCTCCCTCCAGATGCCGGGCCGGCAGGAGAAAACCGAGAGTTAGTTTCTATTGAGCGGAGATTTTGAGCAGGTGAAAATATCCGCGCGCACGGTTCACATCGCGCGCGATTTGATCGCGTAGTGCTTCCACAGACGGGAACTTTATCTCATCCCGCAGCCTCTGCAAAAAGAAGATTTCCACTTCAGTCTCTGGTGTGAGTTCGATTGGGTGAAAATTGAGCAAATGCGTCTCTACCGCAAACGAATCCGATCCAAAGGTGGGACGGTTGCCCACATTCGTAACGGAATCGAAGCATTCTCCCCCTACGCGTGCCCGTGTAATATAAACGCCGTCTTTGGGGACCAGTTCTTCGTAGCGGCTCAGATTGATAGTGGGGACCGTATATTTCGCGCCGTAGCCGCGGCCCCGCCCTGGAGTGGAAAGAATACTGAAAGTGCGTCCCAGCAAATGCCGGGCGCGGCTGACCCGGCCTGCGCGGAGCAACTTGCGAATGTGGCTGCTGGAGACGGTTTCGCCACGTAGTTTCATCTCTGGATAGACCTTAACGGCAAATCCCAGCTCGCGCCCGAATTCTGTGAGCAGCGCAGTGTCGCCTGCGGCTTTATGACCGAAGCGGAAGTTGAAGCCTTCGTGAATTTCGCAGGCATGAAATTTCTTTTTCAAGATCCGTTCCGCAAACTGGCGCGGGGTCAGCAGGGATAAATCGCGGGTAAAAGGAAGCAGCATAATGGCATCCAGCCCGGTGGCCGCCAACAATCGCAGTTTTTCGGGCGTGGGAGTCAGCAACTTTAAATCTAAATCGGGGCGGAGGATTCGGACCGCGTGTGGTTCGAAGGTGACGGCCATGGCTCGCGCCTTGCGCTGCTTTGCGCCGCGCACGATTTCTGCCAAGACATGCTGGTGTGCGCGGTGCACGCCATCGAAGTTGCCCACGCTCAAAAGCGTGGGGCCGAAATTGTCCGGGACTTCTTCGAGTTTATGAAAGACTTGCATCAATGAACTAGATATCGAATTCCAGCTTTAATCCGTCGTGCGACAAGCGCACGTGTGGAGGCAAAGCGGCATTGGTCTCCTCATGTGGAAGGTCGTGGCAAATATGGGTGAAGAATGTGCGCTTCGGGGCCAGGCGTTCGACGATCCGCAGGGAATTATCCACCGTCGAGTGTGTCGGGTGCGGCTTGTGGCGCAATGCATCCAGGAACAAAATGTCGAGCCCGCGCAACTGCGCAAACGACTCTTCCGGAATGGCGCTGAAATCCGTCAGATACGCCGCATTTCCAAAGCGGAAGCCGATGATCTCGGCATCGCCATGCATGATTTTCACCGGTTCAAAGCGCGCGCCAAAAAGATCAATGGGGCCGTCAATCGTATTCAGCTCAACCTGGGCCAGCCCCCCGAATTTATATTCGGCGTCAAAAATGTAACGAAACATATTGCGCAATAGCGCGCCTGCCTCGGGACGAGCATAAAGCGGGATCTTGTTCGGGCGGTGATAACTCAAAGGGCGGACATCGTCGAGCCCAAGAATGTGGTCGGCATGGGCGTGGGTGTAGAGCACCGCATCCAGTTGCCGGATTTCTTCGCGGATGGCTTGTTCGCGGAAATCCGGAGTGGTGTCAATCAGGACCACCTTGCCGTTGTATTCAATCAAGATCGAAGGGCGGGTGCGGCGGTCGCGCGGATCGGGCGAGCAGCATACGGCGCAATCGCAACCAATCGTAGGCACGCCCATCGAAGTGCCGCTGCCCAGCACGGTGAGCGTGGCCTTCATCGTTTTGCGGGTCCGGCGCCGGTGGCCTGAGGCGGACGCGCCAGCGCATTGGTCACTTCAACGTAAGCCATCCGCAGTTCGTAGAGCGAATTTTGCAGGAAGTTTTCTTCTACCGAACTCAGGTTGCCTTTGGTTTTTTCGGAAATCAATCCGATGGTGTCAATGGTCTGGCGCGCTCCCACGATGTCAATGCGCGGCTGCTCGCCCTCCTGGCGCATCAGGCCGAGTTGCAGCATTGCGGTCATGTAGAGTGAAGCCAGAAATCGCTCAAAGGTCATTTCCAGTTCTTTGGCTGAGTGACCGCTGAGTTCTACGCGCGTATCCAGTTCCTTGGCTGATTTGCGGTAAGCATCGGCCTGCTGTTGCTGCTCCGCGGCGGTAGGCGGCGGAGGCACGGATGCATCTTCTGCCGCTTGCGGCGCCGGTTCGCCCACAGGTTGCGAGGTCTGGACCTTCTCCTCGGTCACGTCCTGGCGAAGTTCACCTTCTGTTGTGAACAGGCGCCGGTCGTTTACCACAAAACTGTCTTGCTTTTTCTCTGCCATAAAATCTTCTTTCCTCATCCAAAAACAATTTTGAACGGTAATTCCTGAACGGTGGCTTTCTTCCCATCGGCCAAAACCTCTGCGCCCGGCAGGCCCGCTTCCCGCCGGATATATCCCAGAGCAACCGGCTGGTCTCCCTTTTTCAAGGGCAGGGAAGCCACACTTGTGATCTCCCCCACATCCTTTGCATTCACCTGGATTTTGCTTCCCACCGCCGGCAGGCTGTCGGCAAACGCAAATCCCGTGAACGTTCTGTGGACTGCGCCGCGGGAGCGGATACGCTCCACAATTTCCTGACCCACATAACATCCCTTGCTGAAGTTTAATGCGCGTGCCTGCTCGGTCTCCTGCGGCAGGTCCCGCTCGCGAATGTCCTGCCCATAACGTGGGATGCCCAGAGCAACACGGTAAAGTTCAAGGGCGCCAGCGCCGGCTGGCATGGCCCCGCTCTGCACGAGTGCATCCCATAATTTGCGAACATTTTCCGGGGCTAACCAAATCTCGTAGGGTTCGCGTTTTTCCCGCTCTCCGCGAAGGAGTGTTAATGCAATCTGTTGCCACTCCAGGTCGCGCGATTCGAGTGGTTGCAGATCAGGCACAGGGAGACCCGCGCCCCGCAACACATCCAGTGACCTTGGTCCGGATATGCCAATCGCGCTTAACGTATCACTGACATTCTCAACCTCTACATCATCCATGATGATGTAGCGATCGAAAATCTCCCGAATTTTTGTAATCTGCGGTTGGTCGGTATCTACTAAAAGCGATTCGCCGCGATTGTGGACATAGAGATCGCCCTGAATGCGTCCTTGAGGATTCAGCAGGAAAGCATAGACCCCATGTCCAACAGCCAGGTCCCGAACATTGTTCGTGACCACGCCATTCAGCCAGCGCACCCGGTCTGCGCCCGTGAGCTTGACCTTGACCCGTGAACTGAGGTCATAGATGCCGCAGCCGGAAAGCAGTGACTGGAACTCGACCCGGGTGGCTCCATTCGCGGTACCGGCGGTTGATTCGCTGTTAGGTGCGGTGGCCAACACAAGATCAATTATATCGGAGCGAAACCGTGTCGCCGACTCTGGCCGTGAAGGGTTGATTCAAACCGGACACGACACAGCGGCGCTAAAATGACAATGCCGCTGCCACTTGATAATCTTCCCCGATGGGCCCGAAAAAGCGGATTGCGGTAATTCCGGGAGACGGTATCGGCCAGGAGGTCATTGCTCAGGCCGTCCGCATCATCGAAGCTACTCAGGCCCCCGCCACGCTGACGCATTTCGATTGGGGGGCGGACCGCTATCTCGCCGATGGCATGACGGTCCCGCCCGGCGCCTTCAGTATGTTGCCCCGCGACTTTGATGCAATCCTGGTCGGGGCGATTGGCGATCCACGGATCCCGTCGAACATTCATGCCAAAGAAATTTTGCTCGGCATGCGCTTCAAGCTGGACCTCTACGCCAATGTGCGCCCAGTGCGTTTGCTGGAGGCGTCGCTGTGCCCGCTTAAGGGGATTGAACCGAAAGACGTGGATTTCGTGGTCATCCGCGAAAATACCGAGGGCGTTTATGTGGATGTTGGCGGATGCTTCAAGCAGGGAACGCCCGACGAAGTCGCCGTGCAAGAGGATGTGAATACCCGCAAAGGGGTCGAGCGTATTATTCGTTACGCCTTCGAGTATTGCGAGCGTCACGCCAAGCACGATGGCACTCCCCGCAACCGCGTGCTCATGGCGGACAAGTCGAACGTACTCACCTATGCCCACGGCCTATGGCAGCGCGTATTCAAAGAAGTAAGCGGGGAATATCCACAGATCGAGGCCGAGCACCTGTATGTGGATGCACTCTGCCTGCAGATGGTCCGCGACCCACGCCCGCTGGATGTGATCGTCACCAACAACATGTTCGGAGACATCATCACCGACCTCGCCGCAGGTTTGCAGGGAGGGTTGGGGATGGCCGCCAGCGGCAACATTCATCCGGGCAGGACATCGATGTTTGAGCCGGTGCACGGCTCCGCTCCGCCGCTTGCCGGGAAGAATATGGCCAATCCGATTGGGGCAATCTTGACGGCTGCGATGATGCTGGCGCATCTGGGAATGACGGCGGAGGCGGCGAAGATTGAAGAAGCGGTGCTGCAAGCGGTAGAGCAAAGAAAAACCACCCAGGATGTCGGTGGCTCCTTAGGCACGCGAGAGGCAGGGGAATGGATCGCAAATTCTATTGGCCGCGGATGAAACGCAGATTCCGCAGATTAAAATCTGAGACTGAGTCGCGTTCTATAGGTTTATCTACGTTCATCTGCGAAAATCTGCGGCTCAAGATTTTAATTATGGACCGATTCAAGCGTCTTCATCGAAATCAAACCATAAGCCGGGTCATCGGTTGCCTGTTGCTCGCCGTAATGTTAGCCGGGGCGCAGTCCCCCCCGCCATCTCAACAGGAATCGGCGGAAGCGAATGAAACGACCCACGAGATTTCTCCCGCGGAAGCCCAGGAACTTTTCCGCTCTGTGGATGACATCCTGAAGTTTGTTAGTAAAGAGACTGGGTTCCCGATTAAGCACCCGGTCAAGCGCCGCCTGACCAGCCGCAACGAAGTCACAAATTTCCTCGAGAAAGGAATGTCGAAGGACAAGGACGCGGAACGCTTTCGCCGCTCGGAACTGGTGCTAAAGAAATTTGGCTTGCTCCCGCAAGATTTCAACATGCAAAAGTTCCTGGTTGCGTTACTGCGCGAGCAAGTCGCCGGGTACTACGATCCCAAAACAAAGTTCGTCAATCTTCTGAACTGGATTGACCCGGCACAGCAGCGCCCAGTGCTGGCGCATGAGTTGACCCACGCGCTCCAGGACCAGTCTTTCAATCTCAAGAAGTGGCTGATGAGTTCGGACCCCGCCGACAAAACATCGCCCAGCGCCGCGGACATTCAGAACGATGAAATCAGTACCGCCCGCCAGTCGGTCGTGGAAGGTCAGGCGACGGTGGTTTTGATCGATTACATTCTGGCGCCGTCGGGGCAGTCGTTGCAGTCTTCTTCGCAACTTGTCGAAGCAATAAAAGCGGGCATGTTGGTGGGCAGCGCGGATTCGGTGCAGCTGCACAATGCCCCCAACTTCATCCGTGAGGCGCTGACTTTCCCCTATCGGTACGGTTTGGATTTTGAAGTTGCGCTGCTGAATAAGTTGGACAAGGAGAAGGCTTATCAGGAAACTTTCAACCACCCTCCGGTTAGTACCCGCCAGATCATGGAACCGAATACGTATTTGTCAGGCGAGCGCATTCAGCCCTTACCCCTGCCCGATTTCAAGCGCATCTTCAAGAACTACAACCGGTTTGATATCGGTTCCATCGGCGAGTTCGATGTGGCCATGCTGATCGACCAATACGCTGGGACCGAAGCATCGCAAAAACTCTATCCACATTGGCGAGGCGGCTACTACTACGCGGCCAAGCCTAAGGCAGGCGGGCCACTCGGCCTGTTTTATCTTTCCCGCTGGTCGGATGCGCAACACGCTTCGGAATTCGCGGCGCTCTATGCCAAGTCCTTGTGGAAGCGCTACAAGCAGGTGCATGGCGTGGGCGGAGAAGGACGAGAGCCGCTGGACAATCCGGCTTCTTTTTCGACTCTGGAGGGGCGGCATGAGTGGAGCACCGCGGACGGGCCGGTGGTGATCGAAGTCGGAAAGAGCATGGTTCTGGTAACGGAGAGCCTTGACCAGCCTACCAGCGAAAGTCTGGATGAGACTTTCTTTCAGTAAGGGGACCTGGTTTTCTCCGCGGACAGCGCGGTATCGCAAAGAAAAGCTGGCAAAGGGCGGAGATATTAAAGCAAGCCTCTTCTGTATAATTCCCCTTCATCTTGAACCTGAATTGTTCCAGGGGGACTCTTGTCGAAAGCCGAGATTGGCATCATTGGCGGCAGCGGGCTTTACACCATGCCCGGCCTCACCAAGGCGCGTGAACTCAAAGTGAAGACCCCGTTCGGCAGCCCGTCGGACGCGTACGTACTGGGCACGCTTGAGGGGCGAAAAGTTGCTTTCCTCGCGCGCCACGCCCGCGGCCACCGCATATTGCCCAGTGAACTGAATTTTCGCGCCAACATTTATGGATTTAAGCAATTGGGCGTGGAGCGCATTGTTTCGGTCTCCGCGGTCGGCTCGTTGAAGGAAGAACATAAGCCGCTGGATTTTGTGGTCCCCGATCAATTCTTCGACCGCACCCGCCATCGTGTGGATACGTTTTTTGGCAACGGGATCGTCGCACACATCGCTTTCGCCGATCCTGTTTGTCCGGAGCTGGCCAGCACGGTGGAAGGCGCATGCCAGAAAGCGGGTGTCACAGGAAAACGCGGCGGCACTTATGTGTGCATGGAAGGCCCGCAGTTTTCCACCAAAGCCGAGTCCAAGGTTTACCGCGGCTGGGGCATGGACGTGATCGGCATGACCAACTTGCAGGAAGCAAAACTCGCCCGCGAGGCGGAGATTTGCTATGTGACCGTGGCCATGGTGACCGACTACGACTGCTGGCATCCGCATCATGATTCAGTTACGGTGGACCAGATTGTAGCGGTGCTGTTAAAGAACGCGGAGAACGCCGGCAAAGTGGTGCGTGAAACCGTTGCCGCAATGCCGAAAGGGCGCGGTTGCAAATGCGGCTCGGCCTTGGCGCATGCCATTCTGACCGATCGCAAAAAGATTCCGGCGACAACGCGCAAGAAACTATCACTCATCCTTAATAAATATCTTGGGAGCTAGAACGTCCTCATGAGCATACTTGCAGTTGGTTCGATTGCATTCGATTCCATCGCCACGCCCGCCGGCCGGGTGGAGAATGCCCTGGGCGGCTCTGCGACTTACTTCTCCTTATCGGCCAGCTACTTCACGGACGTGCGCATGGTTGCGATCGTCGGGGAAGATTTTACCGCCGAGCACGAAAATATCCTTAAAAAACGCAAGATTGACACGCGCGGCATCGAACATGCCAAAGGTAAAACTTTTCGCTGGGGCGGCCAGTACATGGAGAACCTCAACGAAGCCAAAACCGATTTCACGGAACTGAACGTGTTTGAAAAGTTCCAACCCCGTATCCCCGAGGAATATAAGGATTCCAAAATCCTGTTCCTGGGAAACATTCATCCCAGCCTGCAAACCACTGTGCGCCGTGAAATGGACGGGGTCAAACTTACCGGCGGCGACACCATGAATTTCTGGATTCAAGGCTCGCGTAAGGAATTAGGCGAGACCCTGAAGCTGGTAAATATTTTGCTGATCAACGATGGCGAAGCCAAAATGCTTGCCGGGGGAGAGAAAAACCTTCTCCGCGCCGCCAACAAAGTCCTGGCCCTGGGGCCGCAGGCGCTGGTCATCAAGCACGGCGAATACGGCGCAACCATATTTTTCCGCGAAGGCGCATTCGGCATCGGCAGCCATCCGTTTCGCGCCCCGGCGCTTCCCATCGATGAGGTGAAAGATCCAACCGGCGCGGGAGATTCCTTTGCCGGTGGATTCATGGGCTACATTGCATCCCAGGAAGAAATCAACCGCGAAGTGATCAAGCGCGCCTTGTTCTATGGCGGGGTAATGGGGTCCTACGCGGTGGAAAAGTTCGGTACCGAGCGCCTGCAATCGCTGACCCGCGAGGAAATTGACGAGCGCTTTCAGATTTTCCGTGAACTGACGCACCTGGGATGAAAAACCCAGCTACCCTCCACTGGGATGACGAGACCCGTCTCGTCGCTGGTCTAGCCGCATGTGTTTCGCTTATTGCGTTTCTCGTTTACTTTGGGCGCGACCAAATCCTTCTCTATGGGGACGCCGTCGCCCACATCAACATTGCCCGCCGGGTCTTCGATTCCCGCACACCCGGTCCGCTACAGCTAGGCACGGTGTGGTTGCCGTTGCCCCACATACTGATGATGCCGTTTCTCATTTCGGATCCGGCGTGGAGCAGCGGAGTGGGCGGTTCCATCCCATCCCTGGTTTGTTATGTGTTCAGTTGTGTGGGCATATTCCGCTTGGTCCGCGGAATATTGAGCGCCCAATCTGCCCTAAAACCGAATGAGCGGACCGCCGCCTGGGTGGCTGTAACCATTTTCGCGGCGAACCCGAACCTGTTGTATCTCCAGTCCTCCGCTTTGACCGAGCCGGTGTATCTTGCGTTTTTCCTTTGGGCGGTGGTCTATTTCGGTGAGTTTATCCAAGGGCGGAAAATGGATGAGGCGGATTATCGGTCGTTGGAAAAATGCGCGCTTTGTCTTGCAGCCGCCTGTCTTACGCGTTACGACGGCTGGTTCCTCGCGGTTGGAATGTGCGCAGCCGCGACGCTGGTCGTCTGGCGGAAACAAGGGATTCGCGGTATCGTCTCCCATGCCGGCCTGCGAAAGTTTGTGCTGATTTCCGCTGCCGCGCCGGTATTGTGGCTGTCCTACAACGCCGTCGTGTACCGTAATCCGCTTGAGTTTGCCAACGGGCCATACTCGGCCAAAGGGATCGAGGAGCGGACCGCAACTCCGGGAGCCCCCCCGCATCCGGGCGCGGGTAATTTGCCCATGGCCGCCAGTTTTTTCTTGAAGGCTGGAGAGCTCAACATGGTGCAGAGCAACTGGCACCGCCTATGGCTGGCGCTGGTCTTGCTGGGGACCGCCACGGTGCTGCTGTTCGACCGCCGCTTATGGCCGCTGCTTTTTCTGTGGGTCCCGTTGCCGTTCTATATGTTTTCCATCGCCCGCGGCGGTGTACCCATCTTTCTGCCGCCCTGGTGGCCGCATTCCTACTACAACGTCCGTTACGGTATTGAACTGTTACCGGTGTTTGCGGTGTTCGTCGCGCTTGTGGTCTTTTGGGGGATGGAGTTCTTCCACGGCGCGACGGCAAAAGGGGTTACCCTGGCCGGCGTTGGCATCTTGACGGTGGCCAGTTACGCCTCCGTCTGGTACGAGCAACCAATTTCGTTTCTTGAGGGCCGGGTCAACTCCCGCACGCGAATTGCTTTGGAGACGGAGCTTGCGAAGCGGGTGCGAAGTTTACCGGCCCAATCTTCGATCTTGATGTACCTGGGCGACCACGGAGGCGCGCTACAGCGAGCAGGCATTCCCATCCGCCGGACCATCTACGAAGGCAATCATCGTACTTGGAAGCAGCCGAACGATCCGGATGGCCTATGGGAACAGGCCCTGGCGAATCCATCCAAATATGCCGATTACGTGGTTGCTATGGATGGCGATGCGGTGGATGCGGGCGCCAGCAAAGTTGGCCTCACCCCTCTCTTCATTCTCCATGTACAGGGTCAACCGCAGGCGACTCTATATCAGACGCGCCGGCCGTAATCACGCGGGTTACCGCGCGTAACGGAGTGCTGGCCCATGTTTTCTCAGTGATAAACTTCGAGTACGGCCATGCAAGCCTTCCAACACAGCATGGAATTGATGCGAGCGGAAATCGCGACCATCCTCGGTTCCACCATCGTGCGCCTGGTTTTGGCGGCATTCCTCGGCGGAATGATCGGCCTGGAGCGGGAGTGGCGCCACAAAGCTGCCGGGTTACGGACCAATATGTTGATGTGTTTCGGGGCCGCCATGTTCACTGTCTTGTCCGGCCAACTCGCGGACAAGCTTGGCGGAGATCACGTACGCATTGCCGCCCAGATTATTCCCGGGATCGGCTTCATTGGGGCCGGAACGATTCTTCGCGAGCGCGGATCGGTCGTTGGGCTTACTTCGGCGGCGACTATCTTTGTCACCGCATCCATCGGCATGGCGGCTGGCGGAGGCCTGTATATCACCGCCACATTCGCCACCCTCGTGGTACTGCTTGCTCTAGCGGCGCTGGGCAGGCTTGAGGACCGCTTTGAACGCGGCCGCCCGCAATCCGCATCCGAATGACAACCCCTTCCCCCATGGTTCCTTTTGTGAAAGCACAGGCCTGTGGCAATGACTTCCTGATCGTCGACGGCGTGCATGCTCCCGCGGACTTGGCAGATTTCAGCCGCCGCATTTGTGATCGCCATCACGGTATCGGCGCGGATGGCGTAGAGTGGCTGTTCCCTGACGCCGCGGCAGACATACGGGCGCGCCTGTTCAATGCGGACGGCTCGGAAGCGGAAATTTCTGGCAACGGCACGCGCTGTGTCGCCGCTTATATTTGCGCCGAACAGAAAAAAGAAAAGATTGTCATTCGCACCGATGCCGGCTTGAAGACGTGCACGCTTACCTCGCACGGCGGATCGCAGTATGAATTTGAGACCGACATGGGAGAACCTCAGGTAGGAGATGAATTATCCATTAAGGTCCCTCCCGGGGAGGTCCGTGGCCTGCCGGTTTCCATGGGCAATCCCCATTTTGTAATTTTTGTTCGTGAATTCGCGCCCGACTGGCAGTTTCAGGGTGCGCAGATCGGGAGATACCAGGACTTCAAGCAAGGGATGAACGTTGAATTCGTAATTGTTAAGGACATGCAAAATATTGAAGCGCGATTTTTCGAACGCGGCGCCGGAGAAACGCAGTCTTCCGGCACCGGTTCCTGCGCTTCGGCGGTGGCTGCCATTGCCACCAGGCGGGCGGGGTCTCCTGTCCGCGTGCACGCGCCCGGCGGCCTCCAAAGCGTGCGCTGGGAGCGGCAGGTTTTCCTGCGGGGGCCGGCGCAACTCATCGGCCGGGGAGAGTATTTCTTCTAGCCATGCCTCCTACGCCTAAGCCGCGCATTAAGCCACGCGCTCTGCTCCCTGGCGACACGGTCGGCATCGTGGCCCCAGCCAGTAACATCAAGCCTGATTTACTGGAGGCGGGTTGCAACGCGCTGCGCAACCTGGGATACAAGCCGTTCTACTTCGACTCGATTCTTGAACAGGACTTGTATTTTGCCGGATCGGTGGAACGGCGCGCGCGAGAACTGGAGGACATGTTTTCTCGCGAGGACGTCCGTGCCATCCTCTGCGCCCGTGGCGGGTACGGCGCGAATTATCTCTTGCCATCGCTCGATCTCGGAAAGATCGCTCTCTTCCCCAAGATTTTTGTTGGGTACAGCGACATCACCAGCTTGCTTACCTGGATTACAGACTCCACCGGGTTGGTTACGTTTCACGGGCCGATGGTCAGCAAGGATTTTGCCGTGTCCGGCGGCATAGACACAGCATCGTGGGAAGCCGCGCTCACCGCGCGCCCGGAGTGGACCATCACGGCAAGCGCGGAAGTTTTGGCGAAAGGAAAGGCGGAAGGAATTCTGCGCGGCGGCTGCCTTTCCTTGTTGGTGGCGTCTCTGGGAACTCCCTATGAAGCGCAAATGGCTGACGCCATCCTCTTCCTGGAGGATGTGCATGTAAAACCTTATCAAGTGGACCGTATGCTAATGCAATTGAAGCTGGCGGGAAAACTGTCCGCTGTGCGCGGCCTCGTCTTCGGCGAAATGCTGGACTGTTTTCAAAATCCAGATCAAGGCTACACGCTTCAGGAAGTAATCTTGCGTGTTGCCGGAGACTTGGGTATTCCTATTGCATACGGCCTTCGTTCAGGGCACGTTTCCCGCGGAAATATTACCTTGCCAATAGGCGTGCGGGCCAAATTGACGGTAGATGCGGGAGTAAGCTTGCGGATATTGGAGCCGGCAACCATTCCCAGAAAATCATGAAGAGTAAACACGTTCATCTGATCGGAATCTGCGGGACCGCGATGGCCTCGCTGGCGGGCATGTTGCAGCAGCGCGGAGTTCGCGTCACCGGCTCGGACGCTGCGGCGTATCCGCCGATGTCCGATTTTTTAGCTGCGCTGGGCATTCCCGTCTCCCAGCCTTTTGCGGCCGCGAACCTGGGTCCGCGGCCCGATCTGGTGGTTGTAGGGAACGCGGTCTCTCGCGGAAATGTGGAACTCGAGCAAGTCCTGGATGCGCGGATTCCGTTCTGCTCCTTACCCCAGATTCTGCATGACGAGTTCCTGCGCGGCAAGGAAGTGCTGGTGGTCGCCGGCACCCATGGCAAGACTACGACTACTTCCATGCTGTCGTGGATCTTTCACACCGCCGGTCTCAAGCCGTCGTTCCTGATCGGCGGCATCGCGGAAAACTTTGGCCGCAGTTTTCAACTGGAGCAGGGAAGCCATTTCATTATCGAAGGCGACGAATACGACACGGCATTTTTCGATAAGGGACCGAAGTTCTTGCACTATTTTCCGGACGCGGTGATTTTGACTTCGGTCGAATTCGACCATGCGGACATTTATAAAGATCTCGACGCGGTGGAAACTGCGTTCCAGCGCCTGGTGAACCTGGTTCCCAAGCGAGGACGCCTGATCGCCTTCGATAGCGGAGAGAGCGTGGAGCGTTGTATCGCTCGCGCATTTTGTCCCGTCGAACGTTATGGATCGGCGGGCAAGGCGGAGTGGCAGGTCGCGAATCTCAGCCTTGAACCGACCCGCACCTCATGGACAGTAATGCGCCAAGCGAAGCCGTGGGCGGATTTTGAGTTTGCCCTGGGTGGCGAATACAACGTCTGGAATGCCACCGCCGCTGCCGCCATGGCGGCAAACTACGGTATCTCCAAGGATGCGATTGCGGCTGCGCTGAAATCTTTTAATAGTGTGAAGCGGCGCCTGGAGGTCCGTGCTCGGGTGAATGGCATCACCATCGTCGAAGATTTCGCCCATCACCCCACCGCGATTGCGGGAACGCTTAAAGCTCTGCGCTCGCGCTATCCCGGAGCAAAGTTGTGGGCGATCCTGGAGCCGCGCTCCAATACTCTCCGCCGCAACGTGCTGCAAAATGATTTGGCAAAGAGCCTGGCCCTTGCCGACGAAGCCGTAGTGGCCGGGGTCTTTCGCTCGGAAGCAGTCCCTGAAGCTGAGCGCATGGACCCTTTCGCGCTGGTAAAGCAGATCCAAACGGCCGGACGCCAAGCGCGGGTGGTGGCCGACGTGGATGCGATCGTGCAGTCGGTCGCGCCGGAAATGCGGAGCGGGGACGTGGTCGCCATCCTCTCCAACGGCGGTTTTGGCGGCATCTACGAAAAATTGCCACAGCGGCTAAAAACGTTGTCGCAAGGCCATTCCTCCAAAGAGGCTTTGGCCCAGGCGTGAACGTTTCTCGGGAAAAAGCGAGGGCCGGCTGGGCCCATTCCGGCTTGCTGGTTTTTTTGGCCGGCCTGCTTGTTTCCCAGGCAGCCTTGGGAGAAACACAACCGACAATCTACATCGTTTCCCTGGCTCAGCCCGCCACAAGCTTGGTCCATGTGAAGGTCGAATTGCCTCCGGGCGCTGACGAGCGGGATTTGCAGTTACCGGTCTGGGACGCTCTCTATCAGGTCCGCGATTTTTGCCAATACGTGAACTGGGTGCGCGCGCGGAATCACGATGGCCGGCCCGTGCCAGTCCGCAAAGTGGAAAAAAGTCTGTGGCACGTTGCCGGCTTGGCCGGTGGCGCAGAGGTCGAGTATGAAATCCTCGCCAATGTCCCCGGTCCTTACGGCGCGGAACTCAATGCGCACCACGCCTTCTTCAACCTAGCGCAGGTTTTGATGTATCCCTTGGACGCGCGTTCCACACCAGTACAAGTGCGCTTTGTGGATGTGCCGGAGGGCTGGCGGATCGCAACCGCTCTACCGCTTTCCTCGGGAGAGGTTTTCGCCGACAACTATGACCGCCTGGTGGATTCGCCCGTGGAGATGAGCGACTTTCAGGAATCGGATTTCGACCAGGGCGGCACCCGCTACCGGGTTGTAGTGGACGCCGAGGGCCCTGACTATGAAATGGAAAAGGTAGTTTCCGTTGTGCGGCCAATCGTGGCATCGGAAACCGCGTGGATGAATGACCATTCGTTTCCAGCCTTTTTATTCATCTATCACTTTCCTCGCAGGCCGGGGGGTGGAGGCATGGAACATTCATTTTCGACGGCGATCGAAGTCAACGCGCAGAGCTTGCAGGAGGACCCTTTGCCTCTTGCCGACGTTACCGCGCATGAGTTTTTTCATTTGTGGAATGTAAAACGCATTCGGCCACAGTCGCTCGAACCGCGCGATTACACCAGGGAAAACTACACGCCGTCTCTGTGGTTCTGCGAGGGTTTTACCAACACGCTCGCGCAATATACCTTGCTCCGCTCCGGACTGATCGGGGAGCCGCAATTCCTGTCCCACCTTGCGGCCGCGATTGGAGAATACGAGCGCCGCCCTGCCCGCCTGGCGCAATCGGCCGAGGAAGCGAGTATGGATGCCTGGCTGGAAAAGTATGATTCCTACCGCGTTCCCCAGCGCAGCATTTCCTACTACAACAAGGGTGAATTGCTGGGCGTATTGCTTGATTTAAGCGTGCGTGAGTCGAGCCATGGGGCGGCCTCTTTGCGCGATGTCTTTCAATGGATGAATACCAACGATGCGCAGAAAGGCCGTTTCTTTCCCGATACTGACGGTGTGCGCGAGGCGGCTGAAACCGTCGCTCACAGCGATCTTAAGGATTTTTTCCGGGATTATGTGTCCGGCGTCAAGCAAATTCCCTGGAACGAGTTTTTCGGCAGCGTTGGCCTTCGTTTAGAGCGCAGGCAGGTTGAAGTGGCCGATCCTGGGTTTGTTCTGTCGCACAACTTTGGCATGTCGCCGGTTGTCGTGGCCGTGAAACCGGGCAGCGCGGCGGAAAAGTCCGGTCTCAGCGCCGGCGATTGGGTTGTGGAGATTGACCACCGCGCAACTCCACGGGATTTTGAGACCGAGTTGGCGCGCATGCGTCCGGGTGATACGCTGCGCGTGCAAATCAAAAACGCCCAGGGCAAGCGGGACTTGCAATGGAAAGTGAGCGCCAGCGAGGAGCTGCGCTTCGAGTTGAACGATATGGACAACATCACTCCGCGGCAAAAATCCCGTCGCGCCGCTTGGCTTAAGGGAGAATCTGAAACCTCCGGGGTCCGCCCTTGATCCGCACATTGATCATGCTCGGCTTCTGGATGCTGATGATGGTCCCGGTGGTCCTATTTTGTTTTCCGTGGACGCTGCTCAGCGGGAACGTCAACTTACTCTACCGGGTGGGGATGTGGGCCGCCATCACTGGGGTGCGTCTTAGCGGGGTCCGCATAAAAACTGTTGGACTGGAAAAACTGGATGTCTCGCGCACCTACATTTTCATGTCGAACCATGTCTCGAACCTCGATCCGCCGCTGATGCTGCCGCTGATTCCGCGCCGCACTTCGGTGATGGCGAAAAAAGAGCTGTTCGATATTCCTCTGCTGGGCAAGACCATGCGCCTGGGGTCTCTCGTGCCCGTGGACCGAAAGAACCGCGACGCCGGCATCAGCGCAGTGCGTGCAGCCGCGGATGTGATTCGCCAGGGGATCAATATGACCATCTATGTGGAGGGCGGGCGGTCCTTCGATGGCAAATTGATTCCGTTCAAGAAAGGCCCGTTCTACTTGGCGGTCGAATGCAATGTGCCGGTGGTGCCGGTGACGGTGGTGGGCACTCGGCATGCCATGCCGAAGGGACGCTTCTCGATCAAGCCGGGAGACGTGAAAGTGATTTTCCACGATCCCATCGAACCCCAAGATTTTGTGGACCGCGATGCGTTGAAAATGAAAGTAAGGGAAGCGATTAACTCGGGATTGCCGGAAGAGTATCAATCCCCGTCGAAAAACATACCGGCGTCACCTCAAGTCCAGCCGTAAAAAACCTTTTGTCATTCCGACAAGGAGCGCAGCGACAAGGAGGAATCTGCTATTGCTGACAGCTTCGTGATAGTGCCCAGGAAAACAGATTCCTCCTCTTCGCTCCGCGAATCGCCGGGACTGACAAATGAGATTGATGATTCGAACGGTGTTGCCATTGTTTCGTACGCGCTCGCCTTTTACGATTTTGATTTTGCTCTTAAGTCTCGCGCCATCTCCGGCAACTTCGGAAACACCGCCGTGCAGCGCAGCCATTGTTTATGATCGAACGCCGGTGACCCGCTTACCATGGATCCCGCCGGAATATCTCCATGGGTGCCGCTTTGCGCGGTGATAATGACGCCGTCCCCAACCTGGCAGTGACCTGCCACGCCAACTTGTCCCGCAAGAATCGCATTTTTGCCGATCTCGGTCGATCCCGCCAGCCCAACCTGGGCACAGAGCAGCGTATCTTCACCCACTCGTGATCCGTGTCCAACCTGCACCAGGTTGTCGATCTTCACTCCGTTGCCGATGTTGGTTTCACCTACGCTTGCCCGGTCAATGCATGCGTTCGCTTGTATTTCTACGTTGTCTCCGACAATGGCCGGACCGGATTGGACGATCTTGTACCAGTGTCCGGCGTCATCTTTGGCAAAGCCAAAGCCGTCGCAGCCCACCACCACTCCATTCTGCAAGATGACATTGTTTCCCAGCCGGCAGTGTTCCCGTACGACCGAATGCGCATGGGCCAAAAAGTTATTTCCAATTCTTGCTCCCGGATAGAGCACTACATGGGCCAGCAAAACCGCGTTGTCGCCGATCTGGACATCCCGATCGATGACAACATAAGGTCCAACGTGCGCATTGGCTCCGATCCTGGCGGAAGGATGAATGGCTGCGGTCGGATGCACTTCTGGCGTGTACTGTGGCGGCCGGTAGAAAAGCTCGATGGCCCGCGCAAAAGCGAGATAGGCATTCTTGCTTCGCAGCATAGCGGTGGGGACCGCCGGGAAGTTTTCGTCCACGATCACCGCTGAGGCTTTGGTGGTCTTGGCCGCGGCAGCATATTTGGGATTGGCCACAAAGGTGACGTGTCCCGGTCCGGCTTCTTCAATGCCAGCCGCCCCGATAATCTCAGTATTGGGAGAACCCTTGTCCATACGCGCGCCAAGGGTCGATGCGAGTTCCGCTAGTTTCATAGAAAGAGTCTCAAGGGAAAGCAGATCAGGATGGATTGTAACGGAGGCCACACCTGCGCGGGTACGCTTCAAGGGGTGAATTCCGAATGGATGTGGGCGGAGGCCCGCCCCGCTTTCGATCGAGGAGAGCTTTGGTTTCTGCCCTTGAGTCCGGCCGGCGCTAGAAAGTCACCTTCAACAGCCCTGCGGCATCGGTCGCTCCTCCACTGCTGCCGGGTGTAACGCTGATGGTTTTTCCGCTGCCGTTGGTCGAGATGCTGACTCCATACGGCGTGCTGGGCGCCAAGCCCGCCACCAGCAAGGTGTGCACGCCAGCGGGAGCGGAAAAGCTGGTTGTGGTGAACGACCCATCGGCGCTCACCGGAAAATAAACCGCGGTGCTCCCAAACGCGGTCCCATCGAAAGCCGTTCCACCGCTGGCTTGGAGATAGGCCGCCGTTGTCATGGCCGTGCCGGAGTCGGCTCCCTGCAATACATGCAGAAAGCGCGTGTTGACCGGTTTCGAGGGGTCTTCCACAGTCATCACATACTGACTGGGTTCCAGTTCCGCGACAATCGTGAGGTCGGCAAGCACGTTGCGTGCGCTGATGGTACTGCCGGTAGGCAACAAGCTCTGAACGAAGAGTTTTTGTCCACTTGGCAGCGTCTCGGTAGCGACCTTGCCGCTGATTACGGGGTTAGTGATCAGGGTGAGGTTCCAGCGCTTGAACAGGCCAGCATTCTGCGAAGTGGCCCGGTCGTAGACGACGATATAGTCCCCGTTCAGCCAGAGGATAGAGCGAGTGGCCAGGTTGATGTTGTCAAAGCTATCGGCCGGAGTGAAGATGGCCGGACGGTTGTAGAGCTGAGTCATATCGGTAGCAGCGTACACGTAGCCGGGACCCGAACTGTTGAGCATGGTCGGGTCGCCGCCGTTCTGGCCGATCATCCACTGGCTGCCATTGGCAAGTTCGCCCTGTTCCCAGAATTGAATTATTTGCGCAGGGTTGGCACATCCGGCGCAAGCGTTCTGCAAAGCCAGCGTGTTGTGATAAACGGTCGTCATCCCCAGCCCGTTGTCGTCGTAATTGCTTAATTCTTTGGTGAGCCATTCCCCTTTGCGGAACAACTCAAACTGCCCGGCAGTCGCATCCTGGTGGTTGATGGATTCCCAGCAGGCGCGGTAGTCAAACATGCTCCCGGTCGGGGTCCAGTCGCTGTGGGCCACGATGCGGCCGCATCCGGGATCCACGAAGATTGTCGGGTAGCTGGGGCGGGGATCGGTGGCAGCTGTGTAGGGCACCGCGGGGTCGTACAACAAGTAGTACTGAATGGTCTCCGCCAAACTGTAGGGGTTGGTCATGCGGTCGAAGAACTTCTGCGGGCCGCCCTGCACCACGTTGTAGTTGAACCAGCGGGCGTCCGCCAGATGGGTAGACTGGCCGTTTTCCTGTTCCAGCAGAGCCAGCAACGCGAACGGCGACATGTAGTCGGGCGTGACATAGAGTCGCAGCAGATCGCCATAACTGGCGAACTGGTAGACCTGCCCCAGATATTGTTCGCCAGGCGCTGTGGGCGTGAAGCCGGTTGGAGTCAACGAGGAGAAAACACCCTTTACGTAGCGGTCCCACACCGGGGCCGTCAACAGACCGATCTGCGGGCCGGTATAGTTCGCGTACGCAGGGTCGTTAAATCCGGCAGTCTGTAGCGCCAGCAGTCCACTCAACAAATTTCCATAGGACACGCCGTAAAGCATGCCCTCGGGCGGCAAGCCGCCACTCGCCAGACCGAAGCCGCTTCCATCGCCGGGAAGGCCATATTCGCTGACCACGTTTGGCCCCTCGCCGTACATGGCATATTGCTGATAGAGCCACGCGCCCAGCCCGTCGGACAAGTAGCTGCGCAAGGAATTTCCTAACACCGCGCTGGACTGGCCGGGGTTCACCACTGGATCGTCGGCTGGGTCGATGGCCAGCGCCATCATGATCATCAGGCGCGCATGAGCGGTGTAGTAGTTGTTGGCCGCAAAGCGGTAGGGCTTGTTGTTGGGCAGCAGTTGGGGATCGTTCATCACCCCAGGCAGAGCGGGGCTGTCGCCGCCGGTGGTGCTGGCGGTTTCACAGGCCTGCTCCCACATCATGAAGACTTTACGAATGACGGCTTTATCGCTGGCGGTGAGAATTGGTTTCTGGTTGGCATCTACGGCGTTATAAATCCAGTCGACCATGAGCGGCCACTCTTCGCCCGAGCCGCTGGCGCGATTGTAAGTCGCGAATAACCGGTCGCGGAAAGGCGCGCCGGAGAGCGTGCCCTGGGCGGCCTGGTTCATCGCGTACATCAGCATGTTGCGGGCATATTGCGCATACTTGATGCGATTGTTCGGATCGGGATCAATCAGCGAGTTAAAGGCCAAAATGGCCCCGTACTCCTCGGTCAGAGAGCCGGTGTACCCCTGGGTGTCTCCGGGGTCAGGATAATTCGGATTGGCTACACCGCCGGGAAAGAATTGAGTGTTGTACAGGTTGACTGCTTTGTTTAACACCGGCAGCATTCCTTGTTGGTAGACTTGGTTCGAAGAGGTGGCCCAACTCTGCAATCGCGGTACATCGTTCTGCGTGATCCAGAGCCGTGGGTGCGAGGCCACCGGGTAGGGAATTGAGCCTTGGGCCGGCGGAGCAAAATTGGCCGTGACTGTGGCGTCCGTCGCCGGCATGGAGAGAGTGGTCGAAGGTACGGTAGCATTTTGGACGAGCGTGCCTGTCCAATCCAAAAAAGCCTGCCCAGACGGCGGGGTGTTCGCTTTGATGCTTACCGTGGTCCCTGTGGCATACGAGCCGCTTCCGGTTCCGTTTACCACGGTTAATGCATGGGTGGTGACCGGCGCAGCGGGCGTTCCGCTGGCCTCCGCCGAATTACCGCTTTCACCGGCCGAATTCACCGCTGAAACCACATAGAAATAAGCGGTCCCATTGGTCAATCCTGTATCCATGAAGGTGGCTGCCGATGGCGAAGAGACCTGGGTGTAAGGCCCGCCACTTTTTGTCCCGCGTTTGACGTGATAGCCGGTCGCGCCTGTGCTGCTGTTCCAGGTTAGCCCGACTTGGGCGTTTCCGGCCGCAGCTTGCAAGCCGGTTGGCGATGCAGGCGAAGCGGTTCCTCCGCCGGAATTGGACCCGCCGGGAGCGGACCCGCTACCACCGCAGGCTGTAAACCAGAAAAGTGAAGAACACGCTAGGAAGAGGGCACAAGTCTTTTTCGTTCGAAGCACAGGCAGCATCGCAACACTCCCAGATAACAGAACTTCCAGTATTTCCCGAGCGAGTTCAAGACTAGGGCCGGACCGTTCCGCTTACAAGCTGTCCTGTGGGACATGGATCGGCTACAGCACTTCCGTAAGCTTTACGACTGTCCAAGGGATGCTAACTACGGAGAGCATGTGCAGTATGACTCATACAACATTGGGCAGGCTGAAAGGTGGAATGGGCCTATAAGAAATTTTGGGGTCTAGCGCCCCTTATTCTTCAAACATGGGGACCTGGCGCGTATCCGGTGTTCCCTTATGCCGCTTCGTGGTCCCGATCACCGCCAGCACGGTCAACGACTCCACTGAAGTCCTGGGTACAAAAATCCGCTGCGTATTCGAGCGCAAGTCCGGAGGATTCAGCAAAAAACCTTCCGCCAGCGTCAGGCCGAGGTTATTGGGCATCATGCCTTCGATGACTTCGTTGTCCTTGAACTTCAGCCGGACCCATAACCCTTCGGTCCGCGGACGGGTGGTAAATGTCTTTCGGGCAGGGGCATCGGAATCGCCGAACTCGCGTACAAAGTAGATTCCCTTGATGTCCTTCAAATCGATGGAAACCACATTCCCAGAGGTGTTCAGCACCTCCAGTTTGCCCTCCCGGATGAAGTCCGCCGGGGAGACGTATCCGTTCAGGGAGTCCCGGTCCAGCTTGCGCACCACTACTTTTTTGTGAGTCGAGGGCATGAGGGCTTTCTGAGTGATTCTCCCACTTTTTCCCGCGCAAATCGCGTATGTTCCAGGTTCCAGTAGCCAAACTACTAACGTTGTGTTATTTTCTGTAGCTTGCCTTGTCCCATCAGCGTTGTACTAAGCCTAGCGGATAGAGCCACTTACATGAGGATGGCTGGGCGATCTGTACCCGCAGAGTATCCCTGTGGAAAACTCGGATAAATTGTGGAAAACGCGGGAGGCAGTGTAGTCGTCGAACGGCATGGCTGATTACATTTACAGCATGGAGATCCGGCTCACCCCGGACCAGCAGCGCGGGGTCACCCTGGTCCAGGGTATCGCCAAAGACGCCGGGATGAACATATACCTGGCGGGCGGCGCTGTCCGCGACATCATCAGCGGGTTCAACATCCGCGACCTCGATTTCACCGTCCAGGGTAATCCGCTCAGGCTTCAGAAGGACCTGGAAAAGGCCGGGGCGCGGATTGTCGCTACTGACGACGACACCAAGACCCTGTATCTGACCCTGCCCGGAAACGTGCGCGCGGAAATCAGCATGGCGCGCCTCGAACGCTATGAGAAGACCGGCAAGCCGCCGGTGGTTTCTCCAGCGACCATGATCGAGGATTTGCGCCGGCGCGATCTGACCATCAATGCCATGGCGCTTTCGCTGAATGAGGGGTCTCGCGGTCTGCTGATGGATCCGTTCAACGGGATGGCCGACATTGAAGCCAAGCTCATTCGCGTCCTGCATAATTACGCATTCGTCGAAGACCCCTCCCGGCTGGTGCGCGCGACACGCTTCGCGGCGCGGTTCCACTGGCCCCTCGAGGAACGCACGCAGTTGCGCTACGAATCGGCCAAAGAAAATAACTACATCGAATACATCACCAATAGGGCGATCGGACTGGAACTCGCCCAGTTGGGCTACGAAGAAGATCCTCTGAATGTTTTGAAGACCCTAGAAAAAGAGGGCTGGCTCAAGGTACTGAGTTCGCACTGGACCAGCGCCAAAGTCGATTCCGTGAACCTGGGACAACTGCTGAAGACCCGGCAGCAGATGAATGAGCTGGGATATGCCCCGGACGCTGCGCCGGCGGCGATGTATTTCCTTACCTCGCGGCTCAGCAACAAAGAAATCAGCGATATCCAAAAGTTGATTCCGCGCAAAGACCTGGTGGAAGCTTGGCGGGACATCGAAGAACACGCCAAGGAATTGGCCAAACGCCTGACCGGCAAAGAAGCTGCGACTCCGTCACGCACCTGGAAGCTACTATCGGAAGTCCGTCCGGAAATGGTCCTGTTCCTGTCGCTGACTTCGCGGCATCAGGCGGTGCAGCAGAAGATCAAGAATTTCTTCACCAAGTGGCGGCAGGTGCAGCAGAAGATTCCGCTGCCGGAGATGACCGAGCTGCTGATCACGCCGCAGATACCGGAGTATCCCAAGATTGCGCATGATGTTTTCATGCTCTTGCTGGATGGCAAGCTGCGCTCGCGGACTGAAACTCTGAAATTCCTGAAGCCGTTGGCCCCGCCACCTCCACCTCCGCCACCGCCTCCAGTCAGGCGTGGACGTGCCGCGAAAGCCACAGCTGCGACCGCGCCCGCTGGAACAGCAGCGCCTGGAAAAAAGAAGGGAAAGGCCCCTGCGGCTGCGGCCCCTCCTCCTGCGGTAGCGGCCCCGGCTATTGCCAAGAGCGCGCCTCTAGCAAAGAAGGCGGGTGCAACTCCTCCGCCGGTCGTGGTAAAGCGCTTGATTAAGGCAGCGCCGGCCAAGGCAGCGCCCTCGCCCAAAGCAGAGAAGAGTAAGACAAAGCCGTCCCCGAAGAAGGCCACGAAACCTGCGGGCAAGAAACGATAGTCCACCCGTGCGCTGGCGCCCAGTTAAAATTCGCGGCTAAGTACGAGTCGTTTTTCCACAGCCATCAACCTGTTTCCTCAGGCCGCGCCCTTCTATTTCCCGCGTAGTGTCCTTAGAATCAATGCAGCATGTCGCAATTTGTTCACTTACACCTGCACACGGACTACTCCCTGCTGGACGGCGCCTGTCGCGTGGATAATCTGGTCCGCCGGGTGAAAGAGCTGGACATGCCGGCGGTTGCCATGACCGACCATGGCAACATTTTCGGCGCTGTGGAATTTATAAATGCCGCCAACAAAGCGGGAGTCAAGCCGATCGTTGGCTGCGAGCTTTACATCTGCAAGAAGGACGATCACAACGTCGAGCGTACGCCTCCCGAAGGCGACACCTGCAACCATCTTTTGGTGTTGGCGGAGAACGAACAGGGATACCGCAATCTCATCAAGATCACTACCGAAGCCTCGCTGCGCGGTTTCTATGACCAGCCCCGCGTCAGCAAAAAATTCTTGGCGGAGCACGCCCAGGGGTTGATTGGTCTCTCCGGTTGCCAAAAAGGCGAAGTAGCGGAACTCTTGACCGACAAGAAGTACGATGCTGCCCGAGACGCGGCAGCTACCTACAAGGATATTTTCGGAAAAGATAATTTTTATTTGGAAATCCAGGACCATGGGCTTGAGCCGGAGCGGCGTATTCGCCCCGCTTTATCGCAGATGGAAAAAGATCTTGGGTTGCCGCTGGTGGCCACCAACGATTGCCACTATCTGCGCGCCGAGGACGCCCATGCTCAGGATGTGATGCTGTGCCTGCAAACCGGCAAATCCATCCATGACTCGAACCGCCTAAAGTTTCACGGCAGCGATTTCTTTGTGAAAAGCCACGCGGAAATGCTGCTCGCCTTCAGTGACGCGCCGCAGGCGCTGGCGCGCACGCTCGCCATTGCCGAGCGCTGCAACTTCCGTCTCGAAAAGATTGCCGCGCCATTCCCGCATTTTGAGGTCCCTGCCGGGTACACGCTGAGCAGTTATTTGGAACACGTCACCCGCCAGGGATTCGCGCAGAGATCGGAAACGCTGTACTGGCTGGCATCGCAAAACAAGCTCAAGCGCACGCTGGCGGACTACGAACAGCGGCTCGCGGGCGAGTTGGGCATGATCCAGCAGATGCAGTGCTCGGCATGGTTTCTGATGGCCTGGGACTTGGTGCGTTACGCGCGTGAACACGAGATTCCCGTGGGCCCAGGCCGTGAATCGGCGGCGGGCTCGCTGGTTGCCTACTCACTGGGCATTACTGACCTTGATCCCTTACAACACGAGTTACTGTTCGAGCGCTTTCTCAACCCAGCCCGCCCCTTCATGCCCGATCTCAATATTGACTTCTGCATGGACCGCCGCGACGAGGTGGTCCATTACGTCAGCCAGAAATACGGTCGTGATCACGTGGCCCGGATCATCACCTTCGGCACGATGACGGCAAGAGCTGCCATTAAGGAGGTAGGCCGCGCCATGGACCTGCCTTATGCCGAGGTCGACCGCATCGCCAGGATCGTGCCTGCGCAACCGAATATCACCCTGGAGCAGGGGCTCAGAGACTCCGCGCAGTTGCAACAGGCCAATAAGAACGATACGCAGACCCAGCAACTATTCGATACAGCGAAGAAACTGGAGGGGTTTATCCGCAATGCCGGAATTCACGCCGCCGGCCTAGTCATCTCCCCGGGGCCGCTGACAGAACTGGTCCCGTTGCACAAAACCAAAAACCACGAAATCGTAGCCGCCTTCGACATGGCGGCCATGGAAAAACTCGGCATGTTCAAGATGGGCTGCCTCGGGCTGACCACGCTGACCGTCCTGCATGACGCGGTGAAGCTTATCGAACAAACTCGCGGACAGAAAATCAAGCTGGATGAAATTCCCCAGGACCAAACGACCTACGAAAAAATCTTCCACCGCGGATTTACTTGCGGGGTAATTCAGTTTGACTCCCAGGGCATGCGTGGCGTGCTGCGCCGCTGCAAGCCGGATTCGATGGATGACCTGGCCGCCCTTAACGCGCTCTACCGCCCTGGCGCCATTCAGGCCGGCGTGCTGGATGATTTCATTGAGCGCAAGCGCGGGCGCCGCCAGGTTGAATACGAACTTCCGGAGCTAGAGGAAATCCTGCAAGAGACCCTGGGTTTGATTGTCTATCAGGAACAAATCATGCAGATCGCCCACAGGCTGGCTGGCGCTTCGCTGGGCGATGCTGACCAGTTGCGACGCGACCTGGGCAAAAAGACACCAGAACAGACGTCCCAGCATCGTGAGCGTTTTGTGCAGGCTGCCACCCAGCGTGGATTTCCCGCCGAGAAAATCGCCCGGATATTCGACCGGGTGGCGCAGTTTGCCGGGCATGCCTTCAACAAGTCTCATTCGCTCGCTTATGCATGGCTCGCCTACCAGGCGGCCTATCTGAAGTCCCACTTCCCGGTGGAGTTCATGGCCGCTCTGCTGACCTCGGCGGCCGGAAGCACCGATGAGGTCGTGAAATACATCAACGAATGCCGGGAGATGGGAATTGCGGTTGAAGCCCCGGATGTCAACGCCTCAGAGGCCCACTTCACTCCTCATGGCGCCGCCATCCGGTTCGGGCTGTCGGCGGTCAAGAACCTTTCCGCCAATGGCATCCTTTCTATCGTTGCGGGGCGCAAGAAGTTGGGAAAATTCAAATCCATTCATGACTTCTGCGAAAACGTCGATCTCAATTTACTCAACAAGCGCGTGCTTGAATCTTTGGTAAAGAGCGGCGCTATGGACGCGCTGGGCGGCCGCGCGCAACTCATGGCTGTCCTCGATAAAGCCATGGAGCAGGCCCAGAAATCCCACAGCGAAGCCGAAACTGGCCAGCACGGATTATTTGGAGTTTTCGAGCAGGAAGAAGTCCGTACCCAGCACGAAAAACTTCCCGACACGCCCGACTGGAGCGCGCACCTCCGGCTTGCCGCGGAAAAGGAGGCCCTCGGGCTCATCATCTCCCAGCATCCGTTGCACAAATACAAAGACAAGCTCCAGGACCTGAATGTTCTAAGCATAGCGGACCTGGGCGGGCTCAAGTCCTCAACCGGCAAGGACGAAAGCATCACCACCGCGGGAATCATCACCAACCTCCGCGTCCTTAAATCCAAACGAGGAGAATTTTACGCGCAGGGCGCCCTGGAAGATATGAACGACTCGGTCGATATGCTGATTTTCCCCGAGGCCTATCGAAAGTTGTCGGAGAAGGTGAAGTGGGAGGTTCCGGTCCTCATCAAAGGCGGCGTGCGCATCGAAGAGGGCGCCAACCCCAAACTCACTGTCAACGACATCTACTCGCTTGCCGATGTAAAGGTCCCGCTTCCCCGCTCACTTCGTATTCGCATCCCCGTCCAAACCTCTCAGGATGCGACAGTTGACGCCCTGCATACCCTATTTACTGAGTGCAAGGGCGAGGCCAAGGTGTTATTCGATGTGGAACGTGAAGGCGATTTCATGGTGGTAATGGAGGCGGAAGGCTATAATGTCCTGCCAGATCGCGGTTTTATCGCCCGGGTTGAGGAGCTATGTGGCCGCGGTGCGGTGCGGGTGATTAACTAAAAGCTGTCTCATCGGTGATTTTGGGAAGGGCAGGGCCTTTGCCCGTGCCGTTAGAAGGCCCCGATAAAATTGGGCCTTAGCCCCTGAGGGTGCGGGGTGGACCCTTCATAATCATCGATACAGCGAGCGATAGAAATCTGTGGCGGATGAGAGATTTCACTCCCACGAGTCCGGGCCTGTCGACGGCCACGTTGCCGACGGGCAGAACAATCACGGTCATCACCGGGGTGGAGTTCCTTCTCTCCATGGTGGAAGCCCATCGGGGCAGAAACGGTAACGGCTTCAAGATGGACTCCCGGGCGCAGCAGGAACTCAAAACCATTGAGCAGCAAATTGCCAGGCTGCAGGCGGTGGCTTCCGAAGACGAAGACACCCGCAAGGAAATGCAGCGGCTCCACCAGCGGATTGATGCCTTACGCAAGCAAGTGACGTCCCGCTCTGTCGCGTGGGAGAAAACCGAATTGGCCCGCCATCCGCAGCGCCCTTATACCCTCGACTATATTGAACGGATATTTACCGACTGGAGTGAGATCCACGGCGACCGCGGCTTTGCCGACGATCCTGCCATTCTCTGCGGTATGGCCCGCTTTCACGGCGAAGAGGTCATGATCATCGGCCATCAAAAGGCCCGCGACACCAAGCAGAAGGTCTATCGCAACTTCGGCATGCCGAATCCGGAAGGTTACCGCAAGGCGCTTCGGGTAATGAAGATTGCGGAAAAATTTCGTCGTCCGGTCTTGACGTTCATAGACACACCTGGTGCTTATCCTGGACTCGGAGCCGAAGAGCGCGGCCAGGCTGAGGCCATTGCCCGCAACCTGCGCGAGATGGCGCGGTTGGAGGTTCCAACGATCACTATCATCACGGGCGAAGGCGGCAGCGGCGGAGCATTGGCCATCGCCGTAGCTGACAGAGTCTTGATGATGGAAAACGCAATTTATTCTGTGATCTCACCTGAGGGATGTGCGTCCATCATGTGGCACGATGCCAGTAAAAAAGAGCTGGCCGCCGAAGCTTTGCACATCACCATTAAAGATATGAGCGAGATGCAGTGCATCGACGGCGTGATCCCGGAACCCGAAGGCGGCGCTCACGCCGACCACGAGGCGGCTGCCGCGTTACTCGACGCTACCTTGCAGCAGCATTTATCCGAAGTGAAGCAGATGTCGTTGTCCCAGCTGCTAGATTGCCGCTACAACAAATTCCGCCATATGGCCCAGTTCTTCCGCCAGGAAGCTTAAGTTCTCTAACCGTGTTCCCGTTCCACAGAGCGATTGTGTCGTAAGTGCTCATCGTTAAATGACTCATAATAAAGTAAATACTGGCTATACTCCCTATTGACTTAGCAAAACGCGAATTTCCCCTTGATACTTCGCAATTTGCGAAGTATAGTCAGCAAAGGTCGAGGAGCACCGAAGCAAGAGCAGCGTGCATGTTATTAGCAAGAGCGCCTGGAGAGATGTAGTAGCCGCTGATCCGACTATCGAACCCTCGATTAGTGCGTGGCATAAAGTCGCTACGACTGCTTCTTGGAACAGCATAGTGGAGGTTAGAAAGGCTTACCCGCACGCCGATTTTGTTGACCCTTATACGGTATTTAACCTGAAGGGAAATGCATTTCGGTTGATTGTTAAGATCGAATATAAGTGGCAAATGATTTTCGTTAAACATTTACTCACGCACGAGGAATGCGACAAGGGGGACTGGAAATGAACGCAGCAGTGGCACTCGAATACGGAACCTTACTTTCCGAGACAAAACCCGAAGTCGTGCATGATGAAGCACTGAACCAAATCTATATTCAGCGGATCGAAGAATTGACGAGCAAGGGTAACGTTTCGCCCGCTCAAGAAAAATTTATTCAACTGCTGACCGTCTTGGTTGAAGAGTACGAAAACAAATATCATCCTGTTCCTAATGCAGGGCCGTTAGATATTCTTCGACACCTAATGGAAGTGCATGAATTACGACAGAAAGATTTGGTAGATATCTTTGGTGCGGAAAGCACGGTCTCGGATGTTTTGAACGGAAAACGGGACATCACCAAAGAACAGGTGCGTCGCTTAAGCAACCGCTTCCATGTTTCTCCGGCAGTCTTTTTCTAAGGTGCGCCTGGAAGACCAACGCATATCAACTACTTTCTCGCAATCTTGCGGCGTTCCCGGGTATAGTTTTCGAACTCCGATTTCCCATAACAGCCTAGTTAACCCCTTCTTCTTCACCCATACCTTTCCTGCCGTATAATGATGGGTTCCGCGGTACCCCGTGGAACACACCTCCAACCAGAGGGAAGGATCACGAATGGCCACCACCGATGTCGCGTTCCGCCAGGATGCGGGACGCACGGAACAACGCATCGTCAACAACATGAGCATCCAGGTTGCGACGGTCAACGGTTCCGGTTCGCAAAGCTCCAACACAGTTCTTCTCCGCAGCATTTTCCAGATGGGCGTGCCGGTCTCCGGCAAAAATTTGTTTCCATCGAACATCGCCGGACTGCCGACCTGGTACACCATCCGCGCCAACAAAGATGGCTACATCGGACGCAAAAAGGAAATCGACTTCCTGGTCGCGATGAACCCGGAGACCGCGCATGAGGACGTCAAGTCCCTCGCGCCGGGGGCCAGTGTGCTGTATGACGAGCCGTTGAACCTGCAAACGCTGCGCGACGATCTGATCTTCTACTCCGTGCCCTACGACAAACTGGTCGCGCCGGTTTGCCCCGAGGCCAAGCTGCGCAAGCTGGTCAAGAACATGATTTACGTGGGGGTCGTGGCCAAGCTGCTCGAGATTGACATGGCTGAGGTGGAGAAGGCCATCCGTAAACAGTTTGCGAAAAAAGTAAAAGCCGCCAATCTGAACCTGGCAGCGGTGCAGGCTGGCTACGATTATGCCAGCGCGAACCTCACCAAGAAGGACGCGTTCTTTATCCAGAAAATGGATAAGACGCAAGGCAAGATCATCATTGACGGCAATTCAGCCGCCGCTCTCGGCTGCATGTTCGCTGGCTGCACGGTCCTGAGCTGGTATCCCATCACACCATCCTCTTCGCTGCCGGAAGCCATGATCGAGTATATGAAGCGCTTCCGCATCGGCGCGGATGGCAAAGCGACGTTTGCGATTGTGCAAGCGGAAGACGAACTCGCAGCCATCGGTATGGTGATCGGCGCAGGTTGGGCCGGCGCGCGCGCCATGACTGCAACTGCGGGACCGGGCATTTCTCTGATGGCGGAATTTGCCGGTCTGGCTTACTACGCGGAGGTCCCAGGCGTAATCTGGGACATCCAGCGCGTCGGCCCCTCCACCGGTCTGCCCACCCGCACCTCCCAAGGCGACATTATTTCCACCGCGTTTCTCTCGCACGGCGATACCAAAAACATTATGCTGATCCCGAGTTCGCCCGAAGAATGCTTCAGCATGGCGCTGGATGCCTTCGAGTTGGCAGAACAATTTCAGACGTTGGTGTTCGTCATGTCCGATCTTGATCTCGGCATGAACAATTGGATGTCCGATCCATTCAAATATCCCGAGAAGCCGATCAATCGCGGCAAGGTACTGAGCAAACAAGACCTGGAAAAGCTTGGCAAGTTCGCCCGCTACAAGGATGTGGATGGAGACGGCATCGGCTACCGCACCCTACCTGGCACCGATCATCCGGCCGCGTCTTACTTCACCCGCGGCAGCGGCCACAACGAAGAGGCCCGCTACAGCGAGCGTCCCGATGACTTCGAAAACAACATGGAGCGTCTGAACCGCAAGTTTGAAACTTCGCGCTCGTTCGTACCTCGGCCGGATGTGGTTTCGACCGGCAAGTCCAAGATTGGCTTCATCGCCTACGGCACATCCCATTGGGCGATGCTCGAAGCCCGCGATCAGCTGCGCAACGAATACAACGTCGAGACCGATTACCTCCGCCTGCGCGCCTATCCCTTCACCCGCGAAGTGCACGACTTCGTAAAGCAGCACGACCGGGTGTACGTCGTTGAGCAGAACCGTGATGCGCAGATGCTGAGCCTGCTCAAGTTGGACCTCGAGCCGGCGCTGCTAACGCGCCTGCGCAGCATCGCCCACATTCACGGCTTGCCACTCGATGCGCGTTCCGTGACCGACGAACTTATGACCATGGAGGGCAAATAACATGGCGACCACGACCACGCCTCCGCCGGCCCCGAAAGTCAACCGCATCGGGCTGCCTGTACTCGAATACAAGGGCGGCAAGACCACGCTCTGCGCTGGCTGCGGCCACAACGCCATTTCCGAGCGCATCATTGATGCCATGTTTGAGATGGGCGTTTCGCCCGAGCGCGTGGTGAAGATGAGCGGCATCGGCTGCTCCTCCAAGAGCCCGGCCTACTTCATGAGCCGCTCGCACAGTTTCAACGCCGTCCACGGACGCATGCCTTCCGTGACCACCGGCGCGGTGCTTGCCAACCGCGACTTACTGGCGCTTGGCGTCAGTGGCGACGGCGACACCGCTTCCATCGGAGTGGGGCAATTCGTCCACCTCATGCGCCGCAATCTGCCGGTGATCTACATCATCGAAGACAACGGGGTGTATGGCCTTACCAAAGGCCAGTTCTCCGCGACCGCGGACATGGGGTCCAAACTGAAGACCGGTGTGCTGAACGACCTTCCGCCGATTGATACCTGCGAGATGGCCATCACTTTGGGCGCGACCTTCGTGGGCCGTTCTTTCTCAGGGGACAAGAAGCAACTCCAGGCCATGTTGAAAGCCGCCATCGCCCACAAAGGCACGGTCATGTTGGACATCGTTTCGCCCTGCGTGACCTTCAATGATCACGAAGGTTCCACAAAATCCTACAAATACATGAAGGACCACGACGAGCCCTTACAGGAAGTCAGCTTTGTGCCCCACTTCGAAGACATCTCGGTCGAGTACGATGCCGGATCCACAATTGAAGTCACCATGCATGATGGTTCCAGCCTGCGCCTGCGGAAACTGGAAGAGAATTACGATCCCACCAACAAGGTCGAAGCCATCCACCGCCTCAACCAATCGCACGAGAAGGGTGAGGTCCTGACCGGGGTTTTCTACGTGAATACCAAGGCCCCGAGTTTTATCGACCTGCTGAACATGACCGACAAGCCGTTAGCCACCTTGCCCGAGTCGGTCGTACGCCCGGGCAGGGAAGTGCTGGAACAGGTCATGGAAGAATTACGCTAGAGTGGGATTGAACACCTAAAGAAAAACCGGGTTTCAACCAACTTTTCTGGAGCTCCGTGGGTCTCGATCATGCGGCATCGTTTACCGCGAGCCATGCCAACGACACGCCGCCAAAGAGAAATCGGCACAATGGTATCGGTGGCAGCCGCCAAAGTATTCCGCTTAAACCCCTTAGGCGGCAAGCGGAACTTTTGGGTGGGGAGGGGGTTTTCACAAATACCAGGAGGTGAGGAGAAATGAAAGTCAAACATTGGGTCCTCTCATTAGTGGTGACGTTGATGTTGAGTTCAGGATTGTGGGCACAATCGTATTCAGCGCCTCAGGCGAATGGCGCAAGGCTGATTGACGCCAGTTATCACGGTGAGAAATATCGTGAAGATTGGCGCGAGCGCCGCCATAAGCGGCGTCATGAACGCCGGCACGAACACCGCCATGACTATCGCTACAACGATCGCTAGGCGTCT
>CAZETZ010000018.1:0-39450 GCA_964514735.1 uncultured Acidobacteriaceae bacterium
GTCATGCGCGCCGCCAGCCCTCGTTCCGTAAGCAACCGATCAATGCGGATCATGGCCAGCTTGATCAGGTCCGCAGCCGTGCCTTGCAACGGAGTGTTGACCGCCGTCCGTTCGGCAAATCCGCGCTGATTGGCATTTTTGCTGTTGATGTCCGGGATCGGACGCACCCGTCCAAACAAGGTCTTCACCTGCTGGGTACGCCTAGTTTCCTCCAGTGTCTGATCGATAAATTTCCGGACGCCACTATACTTTTCAAAATATGCGTCAATGAACTTCCTTGCCTCACCTGGCTCGAGCCCAAGCTGCTGCGACAATCCGAATGCGGACAACCCATACACAATGCCAAAATTCACCACTTTGGCCTGCCGGCGATGATCGGCCGTGACCAGCAGTGGCGGCACGCCGAATACCTGGGACGCGGTAAGAGTATGAATGTCATCTCCTCGTCGAAACGCTTCCACCAGCAGGGGGTCTTTGGAAAAATGCGCGAGCAGTCGCAGTTCGATTTGCGAATAGTCGGCCGCCAGCAACAGATGGCCCGGTTCAGCGGTAAAAGCAGCGCGAATCTCACGTCCTAGCTCGGTGCGGATAGGAATGTTTTGCAGATTCGGGTTCGTCGAAGATAAGCGGCCAGTTGCAGTTCCGGTTTGTCCGAAGGTCGTATGCAATCGTCCGCTGACCGGATTGATCAAAGCCGGCAACGCATCAACGTAGGTGGACTTCAATTTGGTCAACTGCCGGTATTCCAGGACCAGACGAGGAGCTGCATGACTTGCCGCCAGTCCTTCGAGCACATCGACTGCGGTGGAAATTGTCTTCCCTTTCCCGTACTTTACCGGTTTCGGCAGATTCAGTTTGTTGAACAGCACATCTCCCAACTGCTTGGGAGAACTGATATTGAACTCCATTCCGCAAACTTCGTAGATTTCCTTCGCTTTGGCGGTAATTTCGCTTTCCAGGCGAGAGGACATCGCCGCCAGCGCGGCCCGGTCAATCTTCACTCCCGCCTGTTCCATGCGGGCCAACACCGGGACCAGCGGCCCATCCATCTCTTGGTACAGTTGGAGCAATCCCACTTCTTCTACATCGTTGCGCAGCGCCGTAGCCAGGCGTCCGGTAATGTCGGCCGCTTCGGCAAGCCCTCCACTCAACTTGAGATTGAAACGCCGTAGGGCAACATAGGCCAGCCGGTGCGAAGAGTAAGTGGGGTCGAGCAAATAGGAATACAGCATGGGATCGTGCTCAACTCCGCGCAGGGTAATGTTCTGCGGCTCCAGGGAGTGGATGGCGCTTTTGTAATCATGAATTGACTTGGAGATTTTGCCGTCCTCCAAAATTGAACGCAGCCGGGTGTAGGCCTCCTGCATTTCACTGGAAACGGTCATGGCCACGCCGGGCACGCTCGACACCGCCAGACCGTTGATTTTTTCCGCGGGCGGGCCAGCGTCCAGCAGCGGCAGCATTCCGGTCTCTGCTCCCGCTGGCTCTTCTTCGCCCTCATTCCTTATGGGACCTTCCGTCTGTACAGCGATCGCCAGCGTGCCGCCTGACGGAACACTCTTGAGCACCATTTCCAAATCCGCCGGGGATTGCGCCTCCGAATAGCGCGCCTCGCTTACTTCCACGACGGGCAACAATTCCTTTAGTAGCGAAGTGAATTCAAGTTCCGTAAACAATCCGCGCAGGGCCTCTACATCTGGCGCGCCCGCTTTCATGGCGGCCACATCCAGCTCAACCGGGACATTACAATCGATAGTCACCAGTTGCTTACTGAGCAGCACATTTTCCCGGTTGTTTTGCAGCGACTCCCGATAGGTCTTTTTCTCGACTTCCGCGGCACGATCTAAAGCTTGCTCCACCGATCCGAAACGCTTGATCAGTTCGACCGAACCCCGGTCGCCAATGCCCGGGGCACCGGGGACATTGTCAATGGAATCGCCACGCAAGGCCATCACATCGATGACCCGTTCTGGTGGCACCCCCAGGATTTCTTCGACCTTGGCGGCATCGCAAATGAGGTTGTCCTTCGGCGGATTGAGAACGAGGACCTTGGAATTGACCAACTGAAGCATGTCCTTATCGCTGGAAACCACGTAAACCAGATACGACTGCGCGGAGGCCTTACGGGCCAGCGTACCGATGACATCGTCCGCTTCGTAGCCGGCCAGTTCCAGTATCGGGATGCGGTATCCCTCCAGCGCCCGCCGAATATAAGGAAGCTGCTGCGCCAGATCACCGGGCATCTCCGAGCGGTTCGCCTTGTATCCGTGGTATGCGACTTCCTGGAAGGTTTGGGTCTTCAGATCGAAGCGGCGCACGCTGGTGATGGCCCCGGCCTGCTGGTCCCGAAAGGTGGGCGCCGCCACATCGAAAACCGCGGCCAGGTATTCCGGGGAAAAATCATCCCGCAACTTGCGCAGCATGTTTACGAAAACATAAGTTGCCGCTGTAGGGATTCCGTTTTTTGTGGACATGCCCCGTTGCCGCGCCATGGCGTGATAAGCGCGAAAAATAAACGACATGGCATCCATTAAAAAAATCCGGTTCTTGCCGTCGGCGAGGGCTGGCCCTATTGAGGAAGGGTGTTCAGGCGCGGACTTGCCCTGGTCTGGCGCGGATGCCAGGTTTTTCGCAGATGTTTTGCGCGGAGACAACCCGCTTAGTTTAGCAGTTGAAAGAGGGTTGGGCCGGTCCGCTAATCGAAGCCCAGCGTCATGTCCGCTTCCACAACCTTGGTTTTTGGTTTGCCGGTCGAGTTAACAAACACCAGATAATATTTCTGTGAATTATCAAAACTGGAAGGCAGGGCCCAATCAATCTGCCGTTCATAAGCGGCCGGAACCGATCGTATCGTTTCATTGCTGGGGCCTTGGACAAAGGCATTGAATTGTGGCTCGTCCAGCAACAGCACATCGATGCTTGCCGCATCATCGCTCGTCCGGTTCCCCTGCTCGCCATAGCGGAACGACTTGAAGTTTCCATGCAGACGCGGCCGCAAACAGTGCGGAGGGACCTGCAACTCGAAGGACTCGTACTTCTGCAACGAAAAAGTCTTGTGCAGAAAATGCTGTTCCGGAGGGTTCGCGCTCTTCACCATGGGATCAGGCGCGCCTTCCTGAGGCTTCGGTTTGTTGCAGGCGAGCGTGAAGAGCAGCAGTACCGCGATCCGCCACAGGGGCTTCTTTGTGCTGATTTTCATGATTCAGTCCCACTAAAAACATAACCTCTCTTGGCAGGAAGGCAATGACATTGCAGATACCCTCAATTTTTTATGAAAAATCGATTCATGCTTCGGAGGATCCCAGTTCCCGGATGGCAGTTCTCAGCGCTCCACCAACATACAGTCTCCGTAGGAATAGAAACGGTACTTTTGCTCGACCGCATGCCGATAGGCATGCAGGATTCTCCGCTGGCCGCCGAAAGCGCACACCAGCATCAGCAAGGTCGACTGGGGAAGGTGAAAATTGGTCAGCAATGCCCCAACCACGCGAAACTCATACCCTGGGTAAATGAACAGATCCGCTTCATCCCGGCCTGGCCGAATTTTTCCGGTGAGTCTTGCCGAGTGCTCAAGCGCGCGGACGGTTGTCGTCCCCACGGCCACTACCCTGCGGTTTTCAGCCAGCGCGCGATTCACGCCTTGCGCGACCGCGACCGAGATTTCGTACAACTCCTTATGGAGCTTGTGCTCCTCCACCCGCGCCACATGGATGGGCTGAAACGTCCCCAGTCCCACATGGAGCGTGATTTCGGCGGTTTCGATATCTCGCTGCGTCAAGCGGGCCAAAATCTCTGGAGTGAAGTGCAGTCCCGCGGTTGGCGCAGCAACCGAACCCAGCGTCCGCGCGAACACAGTCTGATAGCGTTCGCGGTCCGACAGGCGGTCATCGCGGGCGATGTACGGAGGCAATGGCACATGTCCAATTCGCTCCAACACCGCGAAGAAATCGGTGGTGGACTCGAATCGGATGCGCCGTATCCCGAATTCTCCGCGGGAAACGACTTCGGCGCGCAACTCGCCGCCTTCTGCGAAGGACAGCCGCTCGCCCACGCGGACTTTTCGTCCAGGACGGACCAGGCATTCCCACTCATTCGGCTGGTCGGAAATCTGGCGCGTGAGCAGGACTTCGATTTGACCCTGGAAAGACTCCTGCGAAGACGGATGAGGCCTGCTTGAGGCTTGGGCCTTCGGGCCGCTTCTCCGGCCAAACAGCCGTGCCGGCAGCACCTTGGTGTTGTTGAACACAACCAGGTCTGCTGGTTTCAGCAGCTCCGGGAGGTGGCGAAACTGGTCGTCGCGAACCAGGCCGGAAGCCACATGCAACAAGCGGGACGCGGCCCGGTCGGCCAGCGGTTCCTGGGCAATCAGTTCATCCGGCAGGTGATAGTCAAAGTCGGAAACCAGCACAGCCAATGATAATCGGGCCTTGGGCCAGCGTGAATCCTGGGTGAAAAGCATTGTAATTCTTGTGTAATTGGCATTGTTTCTCGCGGTGCTCTGCGGTACTATGGCAACCCATTTTGGGTTTGCGTTTTTCGCGGCCCCCAAGACCATATGGTTGGCGACCGTCAAGTTCGACGCGAGATTGTCCAGTTCGGCAGAATGATGCATGATCGCGGATTCGTGTCGGCCATGGACGGCAATCTCTCCGTGCGCCTGGATGAGGAACGCATCCTGTGTACCCCGACTGCCATGTGCAAAGGCATGATGCGGCCACAGGACCTGGTGATCGTGGACCTCGATGGGCGAAAGCTGGCCGGTCGCCGGGATGTTTCCAGCGAGATCGGAATGCACCTGCTGATTTACCGCCTGCGTCCCGACGTTCAGGGAGTGGTCCACGCCCATCCGACGACCGCCACCGGATTCGCGGCAGCGGGCATGGCGCTAGACAAGCCGCTGGTGAGTGAGGTCGTGATCGGGCTTGGTTCTGTGCCATTGGCCCGTTACGGCACCCCGGGGACTCCGGAACTGGCCGAAGCCCTGGAACCCTTTGTGGCGGAATACGACGCGATTCTCATGGCTAATCATGGGGTGGTGACCTATGGTGAAAGCCTTTGCCAGGCCTATATGAAGATGGAAACCGTCGAGCATTTTGCGCAGATCATGCTCGTGACCCACATCCTCGGCCGCCAGGAACCGCTGGGGAACGAAGACTTGGAGAAGTTGCTGGTGGTGCGCAGTAGATATCAGGGAATCCGTTCTTCCGCGGCCAGACCGCTTGCTATGTTCGACGGCGCATCCCCGGCCCGCAGAGTTCCCATCCGCAAGAGCTAAGCCCACAACGCATAATAAGAAAAAGCCCGGCAGAACGCAGGGCCTGTCATGGCATGAATTGCGATTCGAAGGTCTACTAGCGTCCGACGCCGATGTACTCAAACCCCATGGCGCGCATGCGCACCGAGTCGAGCAGGTTCTTGGTATCCACGATTAGAGGACGTTTGAGTAGATGTTTCACGCGGTCAAAGTCCAGCCCACGGAACTCCGGCCAGCCGGTGCCGACCACCAGCGCATCCACGCCTTCGCAAGCGGAGTAAGCGGATTCACAATAGCGGACCGTGCCATTCAGTTGCATGCGGGCGTCGGGGATCGCGACAGGATCGTAGGCGCGAACCTTGGCCCCCTTGGCCACCAGATTCTGGGCCAACTGTAGAGACGATGACCCCGCTACCGAATTGGTATTGGGCTTGAAGGCCAGTCCCAGGATGCCGACTTCCTTGTTCTGCACCGATTCCACGATTTGCGAAATCTTGTCGATCATGCGGTCCGCCAAGGCGCAGTTCACTTCCCGCGCCGCGCTCAGCACTTTCAGCGACACGCCTTTTTTCTGCGCGAGATCGGCCAGTGAATCCATATCGGTCTGGGCAAATAACCCGCCCATCCCGGCCCCCGGCTGCAAACAGCGCGGGGCGATCTTTTTGTCCAATCCCAGAGCAAGTGAGAGGTTCAGGGCGTCCGCTCCCACGTGTTCACACAGGCTGGAAAGTTCGTTGATAAACGAAATCTTGGTGGCAAGGAACGCGGTAGCCGCCTCGCGGGCCAGTTCCGCCGTTTCGTGATTGGTGACGATCACCGGTACGCCGCGCATCACCAGGGGATGAAAAATCTGTTTCACGATCAACACCGCTTCGTTCGACGAGGTTCCCAACAGAATCCGGTCCGGCCAGTTGAAATCCTCCACCGCGCATCCCGGAGTAAAGAACATGGGCTGTGAAACAATGGTGGCCCGAACTTGGGTGTCCTTGAATCGCCTCTCGATCGCGCTGGCAGTGCCGACGGAGACCGGCGTCACAATCGAAAGAATTGGAGAGCGTGGCGCAAACTTTGCAATCCGCAGAGGCAGATCGGCGATATGTTGCGGCGAATCTTCGGCCAGAAAAATGAACTGCGCTTTTCGCGCAAACGACTCGATGTCCGTGGAATAAACCAGCCGCCCACAGCGCACGTTGCGCTTGATGACTTCGTTCAGGTTCTTCTCGTAAAAGGGAACGTTCCCCTGGGCCATCTCCACCATGCGGGAGCTGTCCGGGTGGCAGCAGGTCACCGGGGTGCCGAAGTCGGCCAGGCATGCGGAAATCACGGTACCCAGGTATCCCGATCCGTAAACTCCAATTTGCATGGTTGGTCTCTTAGCCGCTCGGGGACGCGCTGAAAGTGGCTTTCCAGCGCTGGTTCGCAGCAGTCCTAAATAAGGTTGTAGCTTTCAGGCAAACAAGTAGCAACGGCACCGCAATACATGTCCTTACTCCAGAAGGGCTATGTCCGTTGGGAATCCAAAACAGCCTGTAATTCCGGGCGAAACCCGGGAGGAAAACAAAACTAGCGGCGATGGGTGGCAACCGGCTGCGGGCCCAGGGGAAGGGTGGCAAGATCCAGCCAACAATGGTCGCGCTCTTCCCGGACAAAGGTGAGTCGGCTAATCGGGACCGTCCGTGGTTCGCGGAAACAGTCCCAGCGTTTGCGCGCGGTGAGGTAGGCTTTCTGCGCCTGTTGCTCGGTGGCCACTTTAATGATGGTCATGTGCGGCATATAGGGCCACTCTTCCTTCATGGCCAGAGCGCCCACATTTAATTGGTGATGAAGCTCGCGAAGGCGTTGTGCGGCATGGCAGACCCGTATAAAGACGGTGGGCGTGTTGGGAATGAACGTTTCCATCTCCCCCAAAGTCGCCTCAAACGGTTCCACATGACTGCAGATATCGGAAATCGTATCGACGGCGCTGGACTCATTGCCTTGCAACAGGCGTGGCGGAAGCACAGTGACGTGCGCCGGCATGTGTGGCAACTCAGGGTGCAACTCCCGCCGGAGGTTCTCTACAAACTTCCCCACAGGGTTCTTTACATACGCTACCAATGCATAGCGGCCTACCGGAGTCACGATTACAAAATTATACGCCTGCGATACGGGCCCGGTGATTCTGAGATCGATGATCGCGGTCACGCCGGCAATTTGGTGCTGGCCGTCGCGCGAAACAGTGGCGCCAAAGCAGGTAGATGCAAAACCCGGGATTACGCTAGAATCAAAAGAAAGTTTTCTGTCGGGGCGTAGCGCAGCCTGGTAGCGCACCTGCCTTGGGCGCAGGGGGTCGTAGGTTCAAATCCTATCGCCCCGACCAATATTTTCAGGGGCTTAACCTTTCATTTCTGTTTTTCCGTCTACAGCGCTGTAGGGAAAATCGTAACGTCGAGTGCTGTTCCACTCGCGATTTCCGGGACTCTCCATCGAATCAGCACCCCATGTTTTTCTGATCACGATGTCACAAGCGAAGTTTTGTTGACGGCCCGAACATTCTAGACTCGCGTTGCGAGATCTTACTTACTATCCCAATCTCCTACGCGATAGCTTTTTTTGTGCTGACGTAAGTACCAAATTATAGGTACTAAATATCTATTTAGCTTGGTACTTTAAAACCTTGCTACTAGTACGGTAGGTCTATTTTATCTTTTGGTTACTACGACTCGAAATTGAACCTTACTTTCCAGGGCATTCCACGGCAAACTAAATTGGTGAGGTGGGGTGTGCAAAAGATCAGAGTCTTGGTCGCCAACCGGCCCCGTCTGATGCGGGAACTTGTCGTGGCCACGATCTCCGACCAGCCGGATATCGAGATCGTCGGCGTACTGGAAGATGAGGCATCCATTCTCGGGACTATTGAAGAATCCCATCCGGATGTGCTCATCATCACCTTAGGCCGATCGGAGGACCGCCCACACATTTGCGACGTCCTCATGGATCGAAATCCTCGGTTGCGAATACTGGCCTTGGCCCCGGAACGGAACAGTACCATCTTTTATTGGGCAAATTTAGATATCCGTTCCAACAAGATTGAGAGTTCAGAAGACAGCATCCTGAATGCTTTGCGTGGTAATAAGTTAGTGGGTGCAGACATAAAAGAAACAGCGGCGAAATATCGAACGAATTAAAAATATTTCCTGTTATTTATTGTCTGCCAATGGGTTAGCTCACGAGGGCCTGTAAGTGAGGTGGCGAAGCTATGCACATGTTTGAAGAATCGCTTGTTCCGCTGACCGATCTTGGACCTAATCATTTACGCTTGCCGGATATCCATGCTCTTGCCGGAGCGGAGGCAGCCCGTTGGTACGCGGCTTATACGAACGCGCGACATGAAAAATGTGTCCAAAAACAGTTGCAGGAGCGCCACATCGCGCACTTCCTGCCTACGTATCATACCGTCCGGCTGTGGAAAGACCGGCGGAAGGAACTTGAGTTTCCCTTGTTTCCAGGCTATATATTTGTTCAGATTACCGGCCCTGACCGGCTCCGCGTTTTACAAGTCCCGGGTGTAGTTCGTTTTGTCAGCTTTAATGGACGACCCGCCGCGTTAGAAGACATCGAGATTGAATCCCTCAGAAATGCCCTAGCAACCGGAATTCGGGCAGAGCCACACCCTTATCTGAAGGTCGGACGCCGTGTGCGTGTAAAGCGTGGTCCTTTAGCCGGCGTGGAAGGGATTCTAGTGCGCAAAAAAGATAAGTTTCGCGTGGTCATTTCCGTGGACCTTATCATGCGCTCAGTGGCTACTGAAGTTGAGGCGACTGATGTCGAGAGCTTTTGAAGCAGGCGTGTACCCATCTCGGAGGTTGATGTGAAACTCCCTTTCTGCAATCGTGTGGTCCAATTCGGCGTGGCGATTTGCGTGTTGCTGCCAGCCATGGGGATTACCTCGCCGGGACAAAACGAGCGAGATTACGGTAGCGTGCCCCGGGAAAAACTGGTGCATAGCCGGGCCGAGATGGAAGCCGAGCAGCGAGTCTCTTTGTCCGCGGACACGATCATTGAACTCCTGCGCCAGGAGCCTGGCTTGTTGTTACAAGTAAAAAAAGCGCTGGTGCGTAAAGCTTTCGAACAAGGACGTTTGCTCGACCCCGCTGACCTGACGGATGAAGCCGTCTTCAGCCTCCTGCGTGAGGACGATAATGTGCGCATTCTGGCCACACGGGAAATCGAGGACCGCGCTTATGTTCGCCCCAAGCCAAGCAAGGAGGAGTTGGCGCAGGAAGCTTACCAGCAAAGGCTGCGCGAACCGTTGCGCGCCAGCGAGCCTGAAAACCCAAACTCGCCTTCGACGACATCCGAGGCGAAGCCGATCAGACAAAGCCAGGAAGAGCGTTATTGGTCTCATCGCGATCAACAACAAATGCTTCCGCCGCAACAAAACACGATTCAAAATCCCGCACCTTCTAATATTCCACAGCCTCCGTCGCCGGACATGCAAAGACCAAGCAGCAACCCGGCACGTCAAGTGGACCGCGCCAGCTTGGGATCTCCCTCGGATTTTTCCGACAATCCTTATGAAATGGCGCCTAACGGCTTAAACTCAGCGCCACGCGTGCGGCCAGAAGAGCTGCCGGACTTGCTACGCGCCTCCGATCCCGCGGCTTTGGGAACGAACCCGTACGGAAGCCAGCCCCCACAGACAATGCCGGCATTGTCTGATTCGAGTGGTATGGCGCCCGCAATTCCGAATCAGGCAGAGCTTTCCAATCAAAGACCTCAGTTTTCCCAACGCGCCAGCCTCGAGCACACGGCCCCCGCGGCTACAGATCCAACTCTTTCGCAACCGGCGATACGGCATCGCGCGAACCCGTACGCGAATGTTCCTTCGCTCTACGATCTGTACTCACAAGTGTCCCGGCGTTCCCCTGGCTTAGAACGGTTCGGCGCCGATGTATTTCGCAACGGAAGCGGCAACTTCGATGAGCTCCCCATGGACGTACCGGTGGGTCCCGACTACGTATTGGGGCCTGGAGACGGACTGAATATCGAACTGTGGGGCGGAGTTTCCCAGCGCCTTCAGCGGGTCGTGGACCGTGCAGGCCAAGTTGCTCTACCGGAAGCTGGCCCAGTGATGGTTTCAGGCCGTACCTTGGGGGACGTACAGCACCTGTTGCAAGGAGTTATGCGCACGCAGTTTCGCGACGTCGATGTCGACATTTCTCTCGCTCGCCTGCGCACGATGCGGGTCTATGTTGTAGGCGATGTGCAGAACCCGGGAGCGTATGACATCAGCTCTCTCTCCACGCCATTGAACGCGCTTTACGCCGCGGGTGGTCCGAGCGCTGGAGGTTCGTTGCGTCACTTGGAACATTATCGCGGCAAGCAACTGGTACAGATTGTCGATACCTACGATCTGCTGCTGCACGGAGTGAGTGGAAATCTCCAGCATATCCAACCGGGAGACATCATCAAAGTTCCACCCATTGGGCCACAAGTGACCGTTGAAGGCATGGTGCGGCGGCCGGCGATCTACGAACTCAATGGCGAATCCAGTCTTTCTGAAGCTCTGGAACTGGCCGGCGGGGTGCTCCCTTCTGGCGCGCTGCGTCACATTGACGTTGAGCGTCTGGTAGCCCATGAGAAGCGCACCATGCTGCAAGTGGATCTTCCCGAAACAAATGACCAAAAAGTAGTGGACAAGGCGCTCGACGAATTTAAGGTGCAGGGCGAGGATAAGATCCGGATTTCTCCCATCGTGGCTTACAGCGACAAAACGATCTACCTTGACGGCCACGTTTTCCATCCCGGCAAATATCCCTATAAGGATGGAATGACGGTCCCCGACGTGATTCATTCCTACGAGGACCTTTTGCCCGAGCCCTCACGGCGGCACGCGGAAATCATCCGCTTACAAGCCCCTGACTACACGCCTGTGGTTTTGGCCTTTAATCTTGGGGATGCGCTTGACGGAAAAAATAAGGACCTGGTCCTGAAACCGTTTGACACGATACGGGTTTTTGGCCGCTACGATTTTGAAGACCCACCTGCCATCAGCGTGAACGGCGAGGTACGCGATCCCGGCGATCACATTACGAACGGTGTCACTCATCTCCGTGATGCGGTTTATCTGGCCGGTGGTGTCACTCCTGACACGGACCTGAGTGATGCCCAGGTCTTTCGTCCCACTAGCGACGGCAAAATGCGCGTCATTAGCGTGGACCTAAGCAAAGCACTGGCGGGCGACCAGGCTAACGACGTCTTGTTAGAACCCAAGGACCGGGTCTTCATTCAGAAAAATCTTGCCAAGACGGACCCGCCGGCGGTCTCCGTCCAGGGTGAGGTGGCCCATCCCGGGAAATACCGGCTCGGGGAAGGCATGACAGCGGCCGAGTTAGTCCGGCTGGCAGGTGGACTCAAGCGCAGCGCCAATAGTGAAGAGTCCGATCTCACGCACTACCTCGAATCGAATGGGGAGAAAAAGATTGGCGAGCAGCAGAAAGTAGATATCGCCAAAGCATCGTCCGGCGTGGCGGACGCAGACCCGACCTTGCGCGATGGGGACGTGCTAACAATCCCCCAGATCGCTGGGTGGAACGACTTGGGAGCTTCGATCTCGATCAAAGGCGAAGTGATGCGTCCGGGCACCTACGGAATTCGCGAAGGCGAAAAATTGAGCTCTGTTTTGGCGCGCGCGGGTGGTTTCAGGGACGACGCATATCCCTACGGGGCGATTTTGGAACGTGTGCAGGTACGGGAACTGGAAGAGAAGACGCATGCCGACCTGGTTCGCCGGCTTCAAAGCGAAGGTAATTCGCTGAAGTTGATACCTGAAACGGATACGGACCAGAAGATCGCCAAGGAAGCCTCGCTGTCTCAGTGGCAGGCAACCTTAGACAAACTTCAGAACACTCCGCCCGCGGGCCGTCTGGTATTACACGTTTCCAACGATGTGAAACATTGGGCCAATACCCAAGCCGATCTGCAAGTGCGCGCCGGTGATGTCTTAATTATTCCAAAGCAACCTAACTTTGTGATGGTGAATGGCGCGGTCTACAACCCCACCGCCATCACCTTCCGGCCAGGTAAGAATGCAGAATGGTACTTGCGTCAAGCTGGCGGTCCCACCCAAATGGCGAACAAGAAAGCAGTTTTTGTAGTTCGGGCAAATGGTTCTGTGGCTGGGGGATCGGGGGGCATGTGGGGAGGTGGCGCCTTGAGTTCCGAATTGCGCCCAGGTGACATGGTCATGGTCCCGGAGAAGGCCGTTGGCGGCACCAGTAAATGGAAAACTACGTTGGAAGCCTCCCAGCTGGTGTATTCCATCGGAGTAGCCATCCAGGTAGCGAAGAGCTTTTGATTTCGGGTAGCAGTTCATTTGAGGCCAGGTTGCGCATCATTTCTGTGGTCTTGCTATTTGTGAATACACTCGCCATTGGACAAGTGGGGCCGAGCGGCTCAAAACCAGAGCCTGTCGAACCGCCAACTCTCGGATCCGTGGCGCCATCCGCGCCTGAAAATGGTCCTAAGAAAAACTCGGGGCTGCTATCCCCTGGGGCTGACCCGGAGAACCATTTGTTTCTGCCTTTCGCTAAACATTTGGCGCAGGACCAACAACAGTTTTGGACCTCTCCTTTACACTTTCAGCGCAGCGACGCCAAATACTTTCTTCCCTTTGTCGCTGTTACTGGGGCGTTGATGGCGAGCGATCGCTGGATGCTGAATCAGGTCCCAAATTCACCCAGCCAACTGAAGCGCAGCCGCGATTTTTCTAATTATGCCGTGTTCACATTGGTTGGAGCGGCCGGAACAAGCTACCTGTGGGGTCATATAAAAGGCGACGATCACGCCAGCGAAGCGGGCCTGTTGTCCGCCGAAGCCGCTCTCAACAGTTCCGCGATCACGTATGTCTTTAAGGGAATGACCCAGCGGGCGCGCCCCTTAGATGGAAACGATTCAGGGTTCTTCCGTGGAGGCGCTTCCTTTCCTTCGGAGCATGCGGCGATTGCATGGTCAACCGCAAGTGTCCTGGCCCATGAGTATCCCGGGACTTTGCCGAAATTGTTTGCCTATGGTTTGGCTTCGGGAATCACGATTTCTCGGGTCACAGCCAAGCAGCATTTTCCCTCCGATGTTGTAGTCGGGAGCGCGTTAGGCTGGTACTTAGGCAGGCAAGTGTACCGCGCACATCATGATCCGGAGGTGGGGGGTACAGCCTGGGGAAGTCGCGGGGACGAGGTAGAGAAGGGACCACGCAGCCCTAAAAATATGGGCTCTCCTTTCGTGCCGTTAGATAGTTGGGTATATCCGGCGCTGGAAAAACTGGCCGCGTTGGGGTACATAAACAGAGCATTTACGGGGTTGAAACCTTGGACACGTTTGGAGTGCGCGGAACTCGTGGAAGAATCCGGAGAGGACATGGAAGTGGACGAAGGCGCAAGCCCAGTGGCTAGCATCTACGCTCGGCTTCATCACGAATTCGCGTATGAATTTGGTCTCCTGAACGGTGGCCGCAATGCCACCGCATCGGTGGATTCCGTCTATTTGCGCGGCGTTTCCGCCAGCGGTCCGGTATTGACGGACAGTTATCACTTTGGCCAAACATTGGCTTACGATTTTGGACGGCCCTTCCGCCGGGGAATGGACCTTCAAGCCGGCGCCGCTGTCCATGCGGCCCTGGGACCGGCGGCCGTCTTCGCGCGGGTAGAGTACCAACACGCGCCAGCGGCGCCGCCACTGAGCCCTTCGGTCCGAAATTTCATTGCCGCGGCCGATTGGGTAGCGCCGCCGCCAGCAACCCCGTTCACTCCCATCGATCGGATTCGGTTGATGGACGCTTATCTGGCCCTGAACCTCACGCAAGGATGGCAGATCTCATTCGGCAATCAGAGCCTCTCCTGGGCCACCGGTCCCGGAGGTTCGTTGTTATGGAGTAACAACGCCGAACCGATTCCCATGGTCCAGCTTTCACAAAATGGACGACTGCCCTTGTTCTTGAAATACCTTGGGCCTGTGCGAACCAGTAACTTCTTGGGGAGGCTTGGAGGACACACATTTATTCCCGACTCCTTTATCTACGGAAACAAAATTAACTTCAAGCCGTTCCGCGGCCTGGAAATTGGGATAGGTCGCACCGTAACTCTCGGGGGCAGGGGCGGAGATCCATTCACCGTCAGGAATTTTCTTCTGAGTTACTTTGGTCAGGTCGATCATGCGGCCAACTCGGTGCCTGGAGATAGTCACTCAGGCTTTGATTGGGCGTTCGATGTGCCAAAGGTCAACCACTACCTTGTCTTCTACGGTGAGGTATATGCTGATGACAACTTTATTCCTTGGCAGAATCCGAGTAACAGCCCCTTCCGTCCAGGTATTTATATTCCAAAGTTTCCGCGCCTCTCAAAACTCGATCTTCACCTGGAAGCGGCATCGACGGAGTCTCCGGGGTTCCCCAATCGGGGTAACCTCAACTACTGGAACGATCAATATCGAGACGGATATACGAACAACGGCAATGTGATCGGCAACACCGTAGGCCGCATGGGCAGAGCCATTCAAGCTTGGGCCACCTATTGGATTTCTCCAACTGACAACCTGCAATTCAGTTACAAGCACAGCACTGTCCGCAAAGAGTTTGTACCGCAGGGGGGAGCTTGGCAGGACTACTCGGTGCGGTATGAAATGTACCGGCCTTCCGGTCTGTACCTAAAGAGTCAAGTACAGTATGAAAATATCTCGAGCTACCCGTTGCTGTTTTCCGGCCCCAAGCATAACGTCACGACAGCGGTCGAGGTGGGTTTTTTCCCGCACCGGGAGCATTGAATCGGACAGCGGCGCAGCATGATGCATTCCGATATTACTGCGCCAAAATTGAGCCGTTCCTGCTTGAGCATGATATTCGCCCCGCCGTTAGAGGTATGGGTTGTTGGATTCACGCTAAGTTCTAACTCGATGGACCACCGTTACCAAGACAGATACAGCAAATGACGACACCACATACTCAATTTCGTGCTAGTGTTCCGCCATTTCCAGTGGTTGACCCAGTGGCAATCGCGACACCGGCCTCTAAGCCAGCTCTAGTTTCGAATCGGCCTAGTACGACCAGCAGCCCTGCTGAACGCTTTCGCCGGAATGTCCGCGTATTTGAAGTCTTGACGGACCTTGTAACGGTAGTTTTGGCTGTCACGTCTAGTTATGCCGTGTATTTCCAATTGGGTCTAGGTAAACACATCCACTATCCGCCCCGGCTGTTAATTGGTCTCGCCTTTGGGTTCGCAGTTCTTTTCGTGCTCATGCTGGACCGGGAAGGCGCGTACAGTCACGGAAGCGGGCTGCTTCGGGTCAAGGATACAGAACGCATTCTTCGCGTCACATTCGAGAGTTTCCTGTTGGCATTTGCGGCCACGTTCTTTACTGCAAATCTGTTTTCTCGTTGGTTGCTGGCTATCACACTTACAGTCGTACCCGTCGTCCTGTTGTTACAGAAACTCGGGTTCTATATGTTCGTACGCGCGTTGCACTCGAAAGGATACGGTCGCGAACGCGTACTGGTGTGTGGATCGGGTATCCTCGGGCGAAGAGTCGTCGCTCTTCTTAAGCGATCTCCCAAACTGGGGCTCGATCCTGTCGCTCTGGTAGATGACGACCCCAGCTCCATTGGCACGGCAGTCTATGAGATGTCCTATGAACGCAGGGACTGCGCCCAAGTAATCCAAGGTCCGGTAACCCGGGATCTCATCTCGCAATACCGCGCCGACCTTCTGGTGATTGCCGATCCGACGATGTCCAATAATGAGTTCGGGCATTTTGTTCAGGAAGCGTTTTCCGCCGGGGCCCGCGTTTCATTCGTACCCACGCACTTTGGACCGGCAGATGCCTGGATTGACTATGAGGAAGTAGATGGGATCTTGCTAGCCTCCTTTGATCGGCAAGACCGGCGATCCGTTCGCGATGGCGCAAAGACCCTAACCGACGTGGCCCTGTCGTTGGGCATTGTTACACTCGGATCTCCTCTGCTGCTGATTCTGGCTATTTTGGTCCGGCTCGATTCGCAGGGCCCTATCTTGTTTTCCCAGATGCGCGTTGGGCGCCACGGTAAATTGTTTAAACTGTATAAGTTTCGTACGATGCATGCGGACGCGCCTCAGTACGAATATTCACCGACCACGGCGTACGATCCGAGAATCACGCGCGTGGGCAGGTTCCTACGCCGTACCAGCCTCGATGAATTGCCACAGTTGATCAATGTGCTCCGCGGCGATATGTCTCTAGTCGGCCCCAGACCGGAGATGCCCTTCATCGTTGAACAGTACAATGAGGTGCACCACTTGCGTCATCAAGTCAAGCCTGGCATCACCGGCCTATGGCAACTCAGCGGCGACCGCGCCTACCGAATCCACGAAAATATCGAGTACGATTTGTACTATATTCGCAACCAGGGATTCTTTCTCGACTTGGCAATTCTGTTGCACACAGTGTTTTTTGCCATGCGAGGAATCTGAGAAAGATTGGCAGGACCGTCGATACTTCGATAAATCTGATCTCGGCGCGCGAGAGCGGCACGAGCGGTTTGCAGGGTAACTTAGAGTGGAAGCTTCAACTCACCAAGTGAAAGAAACAAGTTCAGCGCGGCGCGCGGCAGTTGTCCCGTCTCTGGTCGAAGAACGGCGCGTGACTCCTAATCACGCGATGGCAAACATTAACCTTCTTTGGCAAAACAAGCCATTGCTGTTGCGAACAAGCGCCAGCGGCTTCGTTCTTGCCTTGCTTATCGCTTTTATGCTGCCAAAAGAGTACAGGTCGAGCACGGAATTAATGCCGCCCGACACTCAGCGCGGCTCGTCCTTGGCCATGATGTTGCGAATGGCCGCAGGGTCCGATTCGAGCCTCCTCGGAGAGTTGGCAGGCGGGTCAACCTCAGGCGACCTCTTGATCGAGATTCTTCGCAGCCGAACCCTCGCCGAACACATTATCTCGCGATTCAATCTGCAAAAAGTATATCGCGCGTCCTTGCTGGAGGACGCACGTAACACCCTGGCTAATCATACAGTTATCTCTGAGGACAGAAAGAGCGGTACCATCAATATTACCGTCACAGACCATGATCCCCGACGCGCCCAAGAGATCGCCGGAGCTTATGTCGAGGAACTGAATCGCTTGGTGGTGGCGTCCAATACCTCGGCTGCGCATCGAGAACGAGTCTTCTTGGAGGAACGCCTTGATCTTGTAAAGCAGGACCTCGAAGTCACGGAGAAAGAATTTGGCGAATTCGCCAGCAAGAACGCTGCCATTGACGTCCCGCAACAGGGCAAGGCTATGGTCGACGCGGCAGCGACTCTGCAAGGGCAAATCATTGCTGCCCAGTCTGAGCTGAGCGGTCTCGAACAGATTTACACGGCGAACAACGTCCGAGTCCGCTCCCTTCAGGCAAGAATCGCAGAGCTTCAGCGCCAACTGAATAAGGTCGGAGGGCTAAATGACGACCATGATACCGCGGATGATGGGTCGCTGTATCCATCCATTCGGAAATTGCCCTTGCTTGGAATTCGCTATGCTGACCTCTATCGGCAGATGAAAATCCAAGAAACTGTCCTTGAGGTTCTAACTCGGCAATACGAACTGGCCAAGGTGGAAGAAGCCAAAGAACTTCCTAGTATTCGCGTGCTCGACGCCCCCGAGTTACCGGAGCGTAAGTCGTGGCCACCTCGTCTTTCCCTTGGCCTGCTTGGCGCTTTCTTTTGTTTGCTTGCGACCATGGCCTGGGTAATCGGCGCATCCAAGTGGCAAGAACTGGATCCGGAGGACTGGCGTCGTGTTTTGGCAAGGCAAGGCTACGTCCGTTGGAGCATTATCCGGGACAGGGGCCTGCAACGGGCGGCAGCACGCGCGCCGTGGTTGCTGCGCCGCTTTCGTAACGAACACCAACCTGGCGACCCATCCAGCTAGGTTTAAAAGTCCACAGAGAGCGGTGCATTTTTGGAACGTGTCCACGAACCGACGCTTGATCATCGAAACCCGTTCCTAGTGACATTGGAAGCTTTGACGGGGGCGACCGCCGTCATCTTTCTTCTGTTAATCACCACTCTGACTCAAGTCGCTTCTTCCTTTGAGACTTGGTTGTTTGCCGCACTTGCTGGAAAACCCCTGTTGGATCTGGCGTGGCGATGGAATTTGGGAGAGTTTGCGAAGCAAAGGATGAACGTCCAAGCAGTCGTGGGCGCACTGGTCGTACTGCTGACAATGCTAACCGCGATGCGAAGGCGCAAGGAATTGGTTTATTCGCGCGGCGTGCTCGCTTTGGCAGCGGTGGCCTTTGTTTCTGTCGCGATCACTCCAACAGCGCAAGGACTCAACGAACTTCTCCGCCTCTATGCCGGCATTTCAGTGTTTCTCACTGCCGGGGTCGTGCTGAATGACGAGGCGCGTTTCGCGAAGTTTGCGGGCTGGTTTCTCGCTGCGGTTTCGGTCCCGATTTTCCTGTCGTTCGGCCAAGTTCTGGGCCTTCTACCATTCGAGTATTGGGACTGGATCGATGGACAGTCAGTCGGCCGGGCGAGCGGGACGTACCAGCATCCCTTGGGTTTGATCATGTTCCTCATATACGCCCTACCACTGTCTCTTTACTTGCTTGGCCAATCAAAGGGAAATCCGATACCTCGGTATTTGGTGATTGCCTTCATTACAGCTTGTTCGGGCGCAGCTCTCGCAAGTATGCACCGCATGGGATGGATGGCGATGGGTATTCAGGTGGTGCTTTGGTCGTTAATGGTTCGGCAGTGGACAAAAGCGGAGATAGTAGCGGGCTTTTCAGCAATCGTTGTGCTAGGGATAATATTTTCATCGTCGTTGTTAGTAATGTACAAGCCCGCCTTGGATGCCCTACAAGGGAAAACGTCTATATTTTCAGACGAGTTCCTTCGAGGACGTGGTCTTCAGTGGTACGTCTTTCTGAGCTCGTATCTGCGGGGAGGGCCCAAGGGCTGGCTCTTAGGCCTTGGGGGATCGACAGCACGGGGTTACGTACCTGGTTTTGGCTTTTGGGAGTCAGACGAGCCGCACAACGACTTCATCCGCATTCTTCATGCTTACGGCGTTCTCGGGCTAGGATTTTACCTGAGTATTCTGTGGCGTCTTGTGGGCCTGGCTAGAAAGCTCCGCCGCTTGCCGGACTTGTTTTCTCAGGTGTTAGGCACTATCGCGTTGACGGTTGTGCCCAGTATAGTCTTATTGAGCATCACGGACGAACCAATGCGTTTTCCAACCGCGGCGTGGTATCTGTTTGCGCTTGCATCAACTGTGGAAGTCAGATATCGCACCACTCGTGGATTCACCCACCCAGCACCGATTTTCGGCACTACTCAGGAGTGATTAGAGTGCTGGTACGAACCTAATCGAGATTCTCGCGCAACTTTGGATTGACACTATCAAACTCATGAAGACATTTGTTATGGATATCGAAGGGGATCCCCACGCACCGTTAAGTCGATTCCCTTCGATTCTAAGAGCTCTCATTTCCGACTCTTTTATCTATCTAGTCGGCTCAGCAATTTCGGGACTGGCTGGCTTCGCCCTCGTTCCGCTGTATACGCGCACGTTGCACCCGGACGAGTTTGGTATATACGCTCTTGTAGACGTGACCATCCTAATCTTTTGTTTGGTCACACAGCTAAAGCTCGATGTTGCTTACCTTAAAACTTTTGCCGATTTAAGCGAATCACGCCGGACAGAACTGGTCAGCTCCGTCATAATCACAACTAGCTCGTTTGCAATAGTTGGCGGGGCGATCCTCGCATTTCTCGCTCTCAGTCCGCTGGGAGCGACGATTTTCCAAACCAAGGATCAAAGTTTCACTTGGATGCTGTTGCCGATTGTAGTATTCGAGAACCTGTTTGGGATTCTACTTAGCGATCAGCGGGCCCGTCGGAAGGCAGCCACCTACTGTACTTCAACTATCCTCCGTTTGCTTGCGACCGTAGTTAGTTCCGTTTGGTTCCTTTCTGTTCAGCATATGCGACTTTATGGACTTTTTGCGGGTCGATTGACTGGAGATCTCGCAGGAGTGGTCTTCCTAATTTTTGCTTGTCGTCGGACTATTAAAGCACGGTTCGACTCGGGGCTGCTGCGGCCTATGATTCGCTTTAGTGGGCCACTGGTTTGGAGCGCTCTTATGGCCATGTTAATGGATGCAACCGGGCGATACGCATTGATCCACTATCGAACCCTGGCAGACGTGGGTTATCTTGGAGCAGCAGTAAAGATTAGCGGCATATTCCAAATGCTTGTCAGTCAACCCTTTGGTATTGCTTGGGGTGGTCTTATGTTTCAAATTGTCAAGTGGCCCAACGCACGGGCAATCTACTCCAAGATTTTTAGCTATGTGTTGATTGTTTCCCTGGTGATCGGATTGTGCATGAGCATATTTACCGAACAGCTGTTTCACATTTTCGCTACCAATGCTTATGCGCCAGCCATGAGCATTTTCCCTCTTGTGCTGCTTGTCCGTGTGGTGGGAATCATGGAATACCCAGCGGCAATCGGGATTTATCTCGTCGAGCGGACGCATTGGTTCGCCTTGATCTATTCGGTTGGCATAGTTCTAACCTTGGCTGGCAACCTTGTGCTCGATCCAAAGTATGGGTTCTGGGGTGCAAGCGGAGCATGGCTGTGTGGTTGGTTTGCAGTCGTATTGTTGATGCGCATTGTTGGTCAAAGATTCTACCCCTTAAGCAACGACTGGAAACTTTGGCTTTTTGCTACGCTCCCTTGGGGGCTATTCCTGCTGACACCGCATCATATCCTGGACAAGGTTTTGACTATTCGCCCGCTGCAGGCTGCTCTTTGTCTGTCCATCGTGCTTGCCTTCGCCCTCTTGCTAGCGTCTGACATTCGATCAGTAAATCGCAATTGGATATCATCTGAAGTTCCGGCGCACTCTTAAACATACATGTTGAAAACCGAACAGCAAAAACTCTACGAACTTGCATACAGAAGTGCCGGCGACGAGTATGGCTTTCCAGATCGCAAGATAGGAGACAACTGCGAACTGAAAGGCAAGCAAATCCTCGTACTTGGCTGTGGTACAGGGAATGATGTTTGGTACCTCGCAAAGGACGCCCAGATCATCGGAATGGACTACGCCACCAGCGGTGTTGATCTCTCCAGACGCCATGACATCCAGGGCGTGACGGGCGATCTGAACTTGTTGCCAACTTTGCCATTTGGAGACTCCCGCTTCGACGTAGTGGTTTGCAAAGACATCCTAGAGCACTTAGTGGATCCGCTTGCAGTACTGTGCGAAGTTAGGCGCGTTCTGCGTGACGATGGTTACGTTGTAATCAGTGTCCCAAATCAGTTCTACCTATTCTCAAGAATTCGTATACTCCTGGGGCAAGGCATCTTATATCGTACGCTTCTAGTGGACCATAGTCGCGATTATGACGAGTGGAACTATATGCACATTCGTTTTTTCACCTACAAAGGCTTCTGCCGCTTCCTCCATATAGCTGGTTTTACAGCGAAGAAATGGTATTGGGATTTTGGTACTCTGGCTCACTATCACCAGCCGGAAATGTGGTTTGAGCCGCAGCTCTGGAAGAAGAGCCAAGGGGAGCCACTATCATCGCGGGCAAAAGTAGGATTGATCGTACTTCGTCCTTTATGGCGAGCATATAACATCATTTTCCCGAGAGGTCTCAGAGCACTCGTCGTCTCCCTTGCTCCCGGGCTTCTCTGCGCAGGTTTTTATGTCCATGCGCGAAAGACTTAATGCGGGCGTTACCAGTTTGTGAATAAATCGTTTGTTAGATTGCGAGCTATGTTTGGAAATTACGTATGGCAACTATGAGTGAGAATCCGCAAGCACTTTCCTCCTGGAGTGATTTTCTAGAGGATGCAACTCTCTTTGACAACGCCGTTCGGCTAAGGTCTCTTATTTGGACAATCCGGCGATACGCACAGGCCGGTGCAAGATTGATGGAAGTAGGTTGTGGCAGCGGAACGACCGCGGTAATGTTGGCTGACTTGGGGTACCGCGTGACGGCAATTGACTGCGAAGCTGCGCTAGTGGCGAGGATTGCCGAGCGCTATAGCGACTGGATACGCTCGGGGCGTCTTGAGATGCAAGTTGCCGATATGTTCTCCCTGCCTTGGAGGGAAAGGGAATACGATCTCGCATACCATCAAGGAGTTCTGGAGCACTTTTCTGACGACCGGATTGTGCAAGCACTGTCAGAGCAAAGGAGAGTGGCTAAGCGATTGATTTTTGATGTGCCTAACAGCCGCTATGGGGCGCATCCCTACGGTGACGAGCGACTGATGAAACCGAGCCACTGGCGGAGGCTGATCGAACGATCTGGCTGGACAGTCGTTCAAGAATTGGGTCGTGACTTCGATCCATGGCTCTGCATTTTGCCTTATTTGTTCTTTTCTCGAACTGCCCTTGAAAGACTACCCTGGTTCGGCCGGCGTTTCGCGGTGAGTTCCATTTTTGTCTGCGAAAGCGTGGAACGCTAGCCCGGACAGTTTGGAATAATTTTTTCTCCAAGTGATTCACTGGCACCTATGCGGATACTGACACTCAATGCCAATCTAAAAGGAATTGGCACGTATCAGCGATGCTTCTATTTCAGCCGTGAACTCGCGCGACTGGGCCACGACGTAACTATGGTAACTGTGTCTCGCCAATCGCTGTATCGCCCGCGCGTTTCTTTCAAGCGCGACTGGGTAGGAGAGGAATCTACTGCAATCGGCCCAGGGCCGTGGATCCGACTGATCGAAGGTCCGCAATTGGGGTACAAATGGTTGCCTGGTTGGGGTTCGGGGCCCCTCGACCTCGTCCATCGAACCAAAGAGTTGGCCTTCGGAAACTACGACGCTGTATACGGATTTGAATATCAGCCCAATGTCTCGTGGCCGGTTTACCTAACTAGACGGCTCCGTCCCTATCGCTTCTTTTCCGATTGGTGTGACTGGTATTCGGGTGCCTCGAATACATTGCGCGGTATAAGACTAGCCCACAAAGTGGATGCTTTTTTCGAAGAACGCATTCGCTATAGGGCTGAGAAAGTAACGGTTATTTCCGCTGTACTGGAGCAACGGGCCCTTTCCCTCGGCCTTGCGCGGGATAGAGTCGTACTGCTTCCAAATGGAATAGACACTACCTATATTCAACCTTATCCTCGATCCGAATGTCGCGAGCGATTAGGGCTCCCACCCTCGCGCCCAATCTTAGTTGCAGTCAACGATGGCGACATGGAACGTGTGGTCCGCATCCATCACGAACTCTTGAGGTTTGTTCCGGATGCGCTGGCTGTGATTGTCGGCAAGGTGAATGAGCGTGCTAAATCACTTGCAGCCAGTTTGGGAGTATCAAACGGATTTCATTGGGCCGGATGGGTCTCGGACGAGGATTATCCGCGGTATTTTGCAGCAAGCGATCTCTGTTTTCTCCCCTTGAAGGATAGCCTGCACAATCGAGCGCGCTTCCCCGCTAAACTTCTAGACTTTCTTGCTTCTGGTCGTTCAGTAGTGACAAACGACGTCGGCGCTGTCGGGTCCCTAGTAAATAGAGGGAACGTTGGCATTGCCGTCAATCAAGATGACCATCTTCTGGTCACTGCTTTGGCAGAATTGCTAAACGAGCCTGGCCGCCGGAAAGAGATGGGAGAACGTGCACGACATCTGATGACGAGCCAATGGGACTGGGGGAGGCGAACCGGCGATATCGCACGTGTACTTGCCGCTTGAGATCGTTGCTTCTGTGGGACTTCCCTTCTAAGAAGAGCGCACGCATGAGCATAAGCCCTCTGCTTCGTAAGTATCTGAAGACCTATCCCCAATGGAGGTTTCGTCCGCCAAGGGTACAAGTCTTACGCAAGCTGAAAGAGGTCGGATCTAATTACGGCGGTTATTTTCTGGATCTATCGATTATTCCTCGGAATCCAGTGATCTACTCTCTGGGCGTCGGCAAGGATATTTCTTTTGATCTCTCGATCATCGCGCAATATGGTTTCACCATCCATGCTTTCGACCCTACACCCGGGGTCAAAACTTGGCTGGAATCGGAATCCCTGCCCGAGCAATTTCGCTTTCATGCAGCTGGGATAGCTGACTTCGACGGGGAGGCGGACTTTCACTTGCCTCCCAGACCAGACTTCATTTCACATTCGCTGGTTGGCGCTAGACAATTTAGCGAGGACTCAGTCCGCCTGCCGGTGATGACTCTAGCAACCGCGATGCATGCTCTAGGACACGAGCGTATTGATGTTCTCAAGATGGATATCGAGGGAGCCGAATATGGAGTGTTTGCCGACCTGATTCAACGGAAGATCCATGTCGGGCAAGTCCTGGTCGAGTTTCACCATCGTTTTTCATCCACAGGAATAGACAAGACAAAGTCCGTTATTTCTGCGTTGAACGAGTACGGCCTGGAAATCTGTTACATTTGCCCCAGGATGGAAGTATTCACGTTCGTTTCGGTAAGAGACGGCAACACTGGTCCATGAAAGTCCTCATTATCGAAGCGCAGATTAAGCAATACCGGCGGCCTTTCTACCAACAGCTGTTCACCGGGCTTGGCAACGCCAATATTGAATTGAAAGTCGGTTACAGTGATCCCTCTCCGCAGGAAGCCGCCAAGCACGACTCGTGCGACCTGCCTGCTGAGTATGGAATCAAAGTCCCGGGCTACTGGCTCGTAGCTGAACGACTCCTGCTACAACCGTTGCTGCGTCCTGCATTGGCGGCCGACTTGGTGATTGTTGACCAAGGAAACCGATTTGCGTTCAACCATTTTCTGTTGCCTTTGTCCCGAATTGGCGTGAAGAGAGTGGCATTCTGGGGTGTCGGTGACAACCGGCAGACCAATCGATTCAGGATACTCGAGTGGTACCGGCGCAACACGCTCAACTGGGCCTGTTGGTGGTTCGCGTACACGAGAGGTACGGCCCGATATTTGGTGGCTAACGGCGTGCCCAGTTCCAAAATCACGGTGGTGGACAATGCGGTGGATACGACGCAGATTCGCGCTCTTGTGCAAGATTTGTCACAGGAAAGACGGAAGGTTTTGCGCGCCAGTCTCGGCATACCGTTGGGGGCACCAGTGGCCATCTTCTGCGGGACGATCGGCAAAGTCAAACGCCCGTTATTCCTCATCGAATCCGCCAAGATGATCCGGGCGCGACTCGGTGATTTTCATCTGATCCTGGTCGGGAGTGGCCCAGATGAATCATCCATCCGCGAACTGGTGCGAGAACTGCCATGGATCCATATCATGGGACGGGTTTCGGAGAACGACAAGGCGCAACTAGCCGCAATCTCAGATGTTTGCCTCATGCCGGGCTGGGTCGGGTTGGTCATCCTTGACGCATTTGCCAGTGGTTTGCCGCTTCTGACGACACGGACGGACTCTCACGGTCCAGAGGTTGAATACCTTAGTGAAGGTATTAACGGACTCGCCTCCGAACCAAGTCCCCAAGCATTTGCTAAAATGGCGGTCTCGGCGTTGTCTGACAAAATTGTGCTTTCCCGGTTGCAGGCAGGGGCTCGCGAGTCCGGAGAGATATACACGATCGAGAACATGGCAGCGAATTTTCAGGCGGGCATTCAAAGTTGCCTGGGGCTTCCGACTTTGCAAGGAAATGTTATGCAATCCCATGTGCAGCCCTAAGAAGTCAGTTCTTGCTGGCAACTCTCTCGCCATCACAACCAGTTGGGACGACGGCCATCCGCTGGATTTTCGCATTGCCGAACTGTTAGCAAAGTACGGTTTGCCAGGGACTTTTTATGTGCCGTTGCACAATTCGCGACCCACACTATCGCCGGTACAGATTCGGGAATTAGCTACCTCATTCGAAATTGGGGCCCATACTGTGAGTCATGTTCGTCTTACCACTCTAAAAGATGAAGATGCTAGACGCGAAATTGAAGACTCCAAGAAACAGTTGGAAGACATCTTAGGTAAGCCGTGCCTGGTTTTTTGCTTTCCTGGTGGTAGGTACAAAAGTGTTCATTTACCGATGCTCCGTACCGCGGGTTTTTCGGGTGTCCGTACAGTCGAGCTATTATCATTACAACGACCTTTCCTGACGGATGGATTTAGTCTTATCCCCACAACTATCCAAGCCTTTCCGCACCGCAGAAGTACCTACTTGCGCAATGTACTCAAGCGAGGGAGGTTGGACGCGATGCGCAACTGGGTGCCTGGGATTCGCCTAGAAAATTGGCCGGACATTGCCAGACTGTTGTTACAACGCGCGGTGCGCACTGGGGGCGTATTCCATCTTTGGGGGCACTCCTGGGAAATTGAAGAGACCGGGCAATGGGGGGCTTTGAAGCAATTCCTGGCCTTGCTATCCGAATACAAGGTCCACGCAACCCTTGTCACCAACGCTGAACTATGCACAGGCCAGTAATTAAAATGCCGTTGCAACCTGTAGCAGATGACTTGCAAAGTTGTGCTGCCGGGGAGCAGTTGATTTTTGAGGACCGTGCGCTCAGCGATATCGATTCAGGCCTTAGGTCCAAGCTTCAGTCATTCCCATTCTTAAGTTTTATAGGATCCCTGGGCTATTGCGAATCCTACGTTTTCCCACCGGTGCAAAGAGTTGCCTGTTTAATCACAAGCTCCGGAATACTGCGTCATGTTCTGTTCTATAACGAACGCCGGCTGGCGGGGCTTGTTCGCGCTATTGAAATCATCGGCCCGACTGATCCCCACTGTGAGCTGGTACAACGAGTAACGCGTGACCGCCATCCAAGCCTGTTGACCTTTTCTATGCAAACCGCAGGCAGCTTCCCACAGTCTGCGGCCGATCAAGAGCGGTTCGAACTTCGGGTCGCTGCGAATAACTATAAAATCGCGCTTCCCGCTAACGCGGACGAATATCTTCAACAGCTTGGCAGGCAGACTCGCAAACATCTTCCCTACTATGTACGCCGTTTGCAACGAGAATGGGGAAGCGACTACGCGTTTAACGTCACTTCCGGGGACAAGATTTCCTGGGAGTCCTTTGATGCGCTGCTCAAATTGAACCGGCTACGTATGCGGAACAAGCGGCGATTGAGCCTATGGTCTCCGGAAATCGTAAAGCATCGTTGGCCGCTCTTTCGTGGTAGTGGCATCATGGGCTGCCTGCACCGTGGAAAAAGCATCGTCGCCGCCACGCTTTCCTTATCGGGCGGGGAAGAAGCTTATCTCATCCTCCTTGCTCACGATCCACAATACGATCATTTCAATTTGGGCAACGTCTGCCTGTGGAAGACGATCGAGTATTTGATCGAATCAGGGTACGCAAGCTTCCACCTGATGTGGGGGAATTCGTTTTACAAAGAGCAGTTTCGTGGCCAGCCGGAAGTACTGCACAATGTGTCTTACGCGGTGAACTTGCGTGTCGCAGCTTTGGCCCGCTGTCTGCGACTGGTGGAACGAGGCGCTGACTTTTGGCGGAGAGTTCAGCGCAAATTCACCGCACTTTACGAGTCCCCGGTAATCGGGTCCGGCCTGTAGGGGGCCTCTTGCGCGGTGGCCGGCAAATTGGAAAAGAGTGTTTTCACAGCTCACTTTGATAAACCGGTCTGTGGGTTTTTCCACGAAGGTCATTCCTTTGGTTCTTTGCCCTCAGGATAATGGAACGCTGAGAGCAGAGTTCGAGCCGGATGACGATAGGATTCAGGACGGGCGCTTAATCTGCAGGTCGTGTGCATCTTCGTTCGAAATTCGAGATGGCATCCTGCATCTTTTACCGGCCCAGGCACCGCTTGCCCGTACTATTGATGTCGAGCGGCAGGCACGGGATTCTGGCGCGGTAGAGTACGAGGCCCATTTTAGCGAAGAGGAGAACGCGAGCGAACTCCACATGCTGACCAGTCACTCACAGCAATTTCGTGGAAAGCGCATCCTCGATCTGGGCTGTGGAACCGGCCGCTTGATGCGAACATTTGTATCGTCCGCGGATGCAGCCGTAGGCGTGGACTTGTCGGAGGCATCGCTTCGCCAGTGTGCGCAAAGGTTGGCGCCAGGTTCCACAATCGGACTAATTTGGGCCAACGCCGTCGATGTGCGCTTCGCCAAAGAAGCCTTTGATGTAGTTGTCTCTACACAGGTATTGGAACACCTGCCATCTTTCGATCTGCGCGTCAGTTTTCTCCGTCAAATACATTCCGCTCTTAAGCCAGGAGGAGCACTGCTGCTCACCGCTTACTATTACAGCTGGGCACGCAGAATTTTGCGCCGACGATGCGATGGTTGCCACGCAAACGGTATTTTTTATCATCGCTTCACGGCTGCAGAGATCCGGCGGGGTTTAGGTAAAGGCTATGAAATGGTCGAGTTCCACCCTTTGCAACCAGACCGGCGCATCCTGTCAAAGCTGCGTTGGCCCAGGCTTTGGCGGTTCGAACCTGTTTTTGAGCGCTTATTGGCCGCTTTGGTTGGTCAGTTAATTTATGTTCGCGCCGTAAAGACACTTCCCCAGAGTTTGGCTTGAATATGTGGTGTGATTACGAATCTGGCTATCACGATCTCTTCAAGACCCTGCGTTTCTGGCCTGGCGGGAATTGGGGGCTAAGAGAAAAGCAGAGAACATCCTACGGGTTTGCAGCGGGATAGCGCGACCGGCTTCCGTGGTGGAAATCGGCTGTGGGACAGGGTCGGTTATCCGTGCCCTGCATGCTGTGAATTTCGCCCATGAATATTGTTGTGTTGATTTGTCGCTCTCCGCGGTCACCTTCGCACGCGACTCCTGCCAAGCATTTGCTGGCCGTGCGACAGTGGGGCGCACGGATGCCTTGCCCTTTTCTGACGGCGCGTTCGATATGGCCTTTCTAAGTCATGTGATTGAGCATTTGGACGACCCGATCTCCGCATTGGCCGAAGCTGTCCGCATTTCGTCGTACATTGTTGTGGAAGTTCCCACCGAGAAGGTGTTTAGTAACTTCCTGCGAACAAGGGTCCTCGGTCGCCCCTATCCTTCGATAGCGGGGGTCGGCCATGTACAATTTTGGAGCCCTTCTTCGATCGTTGCTTTCCTGAAGCGAGATGCACACCTAGAAGTTATCAGCCGGCACCAGGATTTGTTGGATGAGCAAATTGACTTAGGACACTCGGCCCATCAATCCAACCGCCCATTGCTTAAGGGGGTCCTCCGCGGAGTGGTGCCGGCTTTGGTATACTCTCGCCTTCTGACCACGCACTACACTTTCCTGTGCCGTAAAAGTTTGGCATGAGTTTCAGGATGAGACGGCACGACGTAGCCCGATGAAGATTGTTGTCGCCCACAACGCGTACCAGCAGCACGGCGGCGAGGACGTAGTCTGCCAAAACGAAATCCTGCTCCTGCGTGAACACGGACATGAAGTTCGAGAATATTTCGACGACAATCGAAGAATTTCGGAGCTTAGCAGCCTGCAACTCGGCCTGGAAACGATGTGGAGCCGGCGTTCATACGACCGAATGACCGACCTTTTGCAAGAGTTCGCCGCGGATGTCGTCCATCTTCACAACATTTTTCCCCTGATTTCTCCGTCTGTTTATTACGCGGCCAGGAAGAGCCGTGTGGCAGTCGTTCAGACGCTTCACAATTTCCGGCTTTTGTGCCCCAACGGCATTTTCTTACGGAATGGCAAAGTATGCGAGGATTGCCTAGGAAAATGGGTGCCGTTGCCCAGCATTCAACACAAGTGCTATCACAACAGCGGTATTGCTTCCGCCGGAGTGGCAGCGATGGTTACGCTACATCGTGCTCTCCGTACCTGGCACAATCAGGTAGATATCTACCTGGCATTGTCGGAGTTCGCCCGCGCGAAGTTTGTAACCGGGGGCCTTCCCGAGAGCAAGATCATCGTGAAACCCAATTGTTTGCCCCGCGATCCTGGAGCAGGGGCTGGCGAGGGTGGATTTGCCTTGTATGTTGGCCGTCTGTCGCCAGAAAAGGGAATCGCGACGCTGCTAGCCGCCTGGGAAAAGGTTGGACCTAGGATTCCGCTAAAGCTCGCTGGCGACGGACCGGAATCGGCGCGAGTGCAGGAAGCCGCAAATCGACTCCCGGGGATTGTTTGGCTGGGACGGCAGCCCCATGAACAAGTTCTGTCGCTATTGAAACAGGCGTCCTTCTTGGTACTCCCTTCCATTTGTTATGAGAATTTTCCCTTGACGATCGTTGAGGCGTACGCTTGCGGTACTCCTGTCATGGCTTCCCGTCTTGGATCCATGCAGGAAATCGTCCGTCACGATAAGACGGGACTGCTTTTTACCGTGGGCGATGCAGACGATTTAGCTACCCAGGTAAAGTGGGTGCTGTCGCATCCCGAACGAATGCTGGAAATGCGCATTACGGCCCGTGCCGAGTTTGAGGCCAAGTATACGGCCGAAAAGAACCATCACAGGTTGATGTCGATTTACGAGTCTGCGGTGCATGACTCGAACCGCCGCTTCCCCGTGTCCTCTTTTGCTGTCCCAAGCGCACATGGAGCAGCCAAGAAACCACTACCCGATCGCAGTTCTATCAATCATTCAGGAGAGAATATTCCATGCAAGCTGGGCGTGTGCTTGTTACCGGTGCCGGAGGGTTCATCGGGCACCATCTCGTCAAGCGTCTGAAAGCCGAGGGCCATTGGGTCCGCGGCGTCGATATCAAGATGCCGGAGTACGAGCCGTCGGCGGCCGACGAATTCGAGCTGCTCGACCTGCGCAAGTATGACGATTGTCTATTGGCGACTCGCGGAAATGTCGGACAAGTTTACAACCTGGCGGCCGATATGGGCGGCATCGGCTACATCAGCGCTTCGCGCGCCGGCATCGCGCGTAACAATATTCTCATCAATGCGCATATGCTGGAAGCCAGCCGTCAGAACGGCATCGGGCGGTTCCTCTTTTCGTCGTCAGCGTGTGTCTACGCCCAGGGCAAACAAACCGACCCTGACGTAACGGCCCTGCGCGAAGAAGATGCCTACCCGGCTGACCCAGAGCCCGGGTATGGTTGGGAAAAACTGTTCACGGAAGAATTGTGCCACTACTTTTTTCAGGATTACGGATTTGAAACGCGTATCGTGCGCTTCCACAACGTGTACGGCCCGCTCGGGACCTATGAGGGTGGCAAAGAGAAGGCGCCGGCGGCGATCTGCCGAAAAGTGGCGCTCACCAAAAATGGAGGCGAAATTGAGGTTTGGGGCGATGGCGAACAGACCCGATCGTTTATGTACGTCGATGACTGTGTCGAGGGCTTGATCCGTTTGATGGCGTCGGACTACCGCGACGCTCTAAACCTCGGCACCGATGAATTGGTGACCATCAATGAGCTGGTGCGCACGGTATCGCAGATCGCAGGCAAATCCCTAAAGCTCAAGCACGACCTGACTAAGCCGCAGGGGGTCCGTGGCCGCAATAGTGACAATACCCGTCTGAACCGCGTGCTCGGTTGGGAACCTTCCACGAAGCTCCAAACCGGATTGGAAATCACTTACAGGTGGATACACAATGAACTGCGCAGTGCGGGCAGAGTTACAGAAAAAGAATTCGCCGGTGTCTAGGCCACCACGGGTAAATGTTTTGGGAGTCGGTATCCACGCCCTAGACTTGTCAAAAACGGCTGACCTCATCATTGCGGCGGTAGAGCAACAGCGTAAGGGATACATTTGTGTCACCGGTGTGCACGGAGTCATGGAGGCACAGCGCGACTCCGGCTTCCGTGACATTCTGAGCGATGCATTCCTGGTTACGCCGGACGGAATGCCCACTGTTTGGCTGGGACGTTTGCAGGGGTATTCGCAGATCAAGCGTGTCTATGGTCCGGATCTGATGCTCGAAGTATGCGCGCGCTCAGCGGGCCTAGGCGTTCGCCACTTTTTCTACGGAGGAAATCCCGGTGTTGCCGATGACCTCGCTGCCAACCTGCAACACAGGTATCCGAAGATGGCGGTCGCGGGCACTTTTACACCACCTTATCGGCCCTTGGAACCGCCGGAATTGGCGGCCCTGACACGAAAGATGGAGGCCACGAAACCCGACATTGTCTGGGTGGGCTTAAGTACACCGAAGCAAGAGAAGTTCATGGCTGCCCATAACAGAAGATTGCCGTGTAAGATCATGGTCGGTGTGGGCGCTGCGTTCGACATTCATGCCGGGCGCATAAGCGACGCTCCTGCTTGGATAAAGAACGCTGGAATGCAGTGGGCGCACCGGCTCTATCAAGAACCGAGACGCTTATGGAGACGTTACCTGGTAAATAATTGCACTTTTCTTGCCGCGTTGAGCCAACAGCTCACCGGAATACGCCGCTATCCCCTTCCCGCAAGCGATAACAATTTTCCCTCCTCCGATTGACCCCCAAGCGTATAAGCTCTTTTTAAACTTCCCACCTCAATCGTAGTCCCTTCACCTCCTTTTCCTGAGCTAGCCCTGCGTTTCTATAGGTGTGCGGGTTTGCGTTCAATTAGCAATCGAAATTCATGGATCGTTTGGACCCGGCCCACGCATTTTGCTTCCTGGCTCGAGAGCGGACAGGAGTGTCCGCTCTACGCCTCGGCGTACTCGATGCGGTTGCGGCCTTTGCGTTTGGCAGAGTAGAGGGCAGTGTCGGCTTCGGTGATCAGGTCGGCGAAGGCGGGCGGGGTAGTGCCGCGGAAGCCAGCTACTCCCATGCTGGTCGTGACGGAAAATGTTTGGCCGTTCACGGTGAATTTCTGTTGCTCCATGTGTTTGCGGATCCGGTCAAAGGCGGTCAAGCTGTCGTCGCGATCGACATGGGTGAGGATGATGAGAAATTCCTCTCCGCCGTGGCGGCCGCAGAGGTTGGATTGCCGGGTGGTGTGTTTCAGGATTTCGGCAAAAGCTTTCAGGACGGTGTCGCCAGCGTCGTGTCCGTAGGTGTCGTTTACTTTTTTGAAGTGGTCCAAGTCCGCTAGCGCGACCCAGATGGGAAAGTCATGACGCGCGGCGGCGCTCAGTTGGCGCGTGATCCAGAAATCGACGGCGCGGCGGTTGGAGAGGCCGGTAAGGGGATCGGTCAGCGCCATTTCTTCCAACTGGCGATTTTTGGCTTGGACCTGGCGGTGCAGTTCCACGACCCGCAGGCCTACGTGCACCCTGGCCAGGAGTTCTCCCTGATGGAACGGCTTGGTTAAATAATCGTCCGCGCCGGCGGCCAAGCCCTCGACTACCTGCTCTTTTTCTGTGTTACTGGTCAGCAGAATGATGTGTGCGTAACCTTGCTGGAAATCCTGGCGGATTCGCTTGCAGACTTCGATCCCGCTGATGTCGGGCATGGTCCAGTCGGTGATGACTAAAGCCGGCAGGTGTTTGGCGAAGAGGTCCAGGGCTTCGCGGCCATTTTTGGCGAAGACCACGTTGTGATTGTCGCCGGAAAGAGTCTGCTCCACCAGCTTGCGGTAAATGGCCGAATCATCGGCGACCAGAATTTTCAGCTCTTGGGGAGCGTCCATGGGGCCCCTGTTTGGTGGTGTCAACAGTTTCGCCAGAGTATATGTGACCGGAGGCGCAACTGTCGCGTATTTTTGCGGAGAGCAACGTCACTTTCTGGCGGCCTCCCGGAACAGGTGGAGGTTGCTTCGAAGGATGATTCCGGGGTTCAGGTAGCAAGTGGTTGGGATCGGAGCACCGTTGGTCAAGTGATCGATCAGCAGGCGGACGGCGGTTTGGCCTTGCTGGTAGGGGTCCTGGTAGATGGATGCGGCGATGGCGCCCTGCTCCAGATGCGGGACCATTTGGCGAAACAGGTCGGTGGTGATGAGGCGGATTTTGCCGGCGCGCTTCCTTTCCTGCAAGGCGCGGACTACCGGGATGCAGTTCACCGTGCTTACATAGATGCCTTGCAGTTTGGGTTTTTCATCCAGTAACACGCGGGTCTTGCGGTAACTCTCTTCTTCGGATTCGTGGGCTTCGAGCACTGCCACGACTTTCCCTCCCGCGGTTTCGAAGGCCTGGCGGAAGCCTTCGGCTTTGGCGCGATGTTCCTCGGCGCCCAGCATTCCGGTCACAACAGCCGCCTCGGATTCCGCGGGGAGAAATTTCGCGGCCAGCTCGGCGGCCAGCCTGCCGCTGAGCGCGGGATCGACTCCTACCAGGCTGGAGCGCCGACTGTGCGGCGCGTCGGTGGTGGTGCAGACTACGCGGATGCCCGCCTTCTCCGCCTGGTCGATCAAGGGACCGGCTACTTTGGGGTCGCCGGGCGTGATGATCATGGCAGCCACTTTGGCCTCCAGAAGCTCGGTAATTCTTTGTTTTTCGTTTTCCCCTAGGCCCGGCGTGGGGCGATGAATCAGGTCGATGCCCAAGCTGGCTCGTTTGGCTTCGTCTTGAATTCCGGCGCGCATCTGGTCGTAGAAGAAATGAATTTCTTCCGGGATGCAGATTCCGATGCGGATGGGAGCGCGGCCTATGGAGAGAGCGCGGGCCGCCGGGTGCGGCGTGTAGGCCAGTTGTTTGGCTATGGCCAGGACTTTTTCCCGAGTTGTCTCACTGATTCCTTCGCGGGCGTGAAGGGCGCGGTCCACGGTGCCGATGGAGACCCCAGCCAGCTCGGCGATTTTGTGGATTCCGGCTCGTTTCATGACAGAGGCGCTTTAGACATCTTCGCTCATTGCTGCTGGTTGCGCTACGCAGGACTTCACAAGAATGCAACTCTGCCTCTTGGCCCGTGGTACTATAGCACCGCCGTTAACGTACACGACAATGCTTTTTCGGGCCATTGGTAAAACCATTGGCGGAGTTGACACTTCCCATGCGGATTAGGGTGATTGGCTCGCTTTTCCTCTCATTATTGCTCACGGCCTTGCTTTCCGGGATGGGCTGTTCCAGGAAATCGAATGAAGCCCAGGGCGGGATACGCATTGGATTCTCCATGGACTCGCTGCAGTTGGAGCGCTGGCAGCGAGACCGCGATTTGTTTACCGCCCGGGCCAAGGAATTGGGGGCTGAAGTTTTGGTGCAGTCCGCCGATGGGGACGATTCAGTGCAAGTACGACAGGCGGAGAATTTGCTGACTCAGGGCGTGGACGTGCTGGTCATCGTTCCCCATAATGGCGAAATTGCGGCGTCGATTGTGGAGAGCGCCAAGCGGCAAAAGGTCCCGGTACTTTCTTATGACCGTTTGGTCCGCAACAGCGACGTGGATTTTTACATCTCGTTTGACAACGTCAAGGTGGGCGAATTGCAGGCCAAATATCTGCTCGACCGCGCGCCCAAGGGAAATTACATTTTGATCGGCGGGTCGCCGACGGACAACAATGCGCGGTTGTTTCGCCAGGGGCAGATGAATATTTTGGACCCGGCGATCAAGAGCGGGGACATCAAGATTGTCGCCGACCAGTGGTCGAAAGACTGGTTGCCCAGCGAGGCGTTGAGCCATACCGAGAATGCTCTCACGCAGGCGCAGAACAAAGTTGTCGCGGTGGTGGCTTCCAATGACAGCACGGCCGGCGGCGTGGTGCAGGCTTTGGAGGAGCAGAAGCTCGCGGGAAAGGTCCTGGTCTCCGGGCAGGACGCGGACCTGGCGGCTTGCCAGCGGGTTGTCGCCGGGACCCAGTCGATGACTGTGTACAAGCCGATCACGCCTTTGGCCACTAAAGCGGCAGAAATTGCCGTGGCCCTGGCGAAGCATCAGCCGGTCGATTCCAATAACAGGGTGAACAACGGGCAGAAGGATGTGCCTTCCTATTTGCTCGAACCGATCGCAGTCGACAAAGGCAATATCGTGCAGACGGTAATTAAGGACGGCTTCCTGAAGCTGGAAGATGTGTACCGGAATGTCCCCCAGGCACAGTGGCCTGCCGCGCCCGCTGGAAAATAACTCCACTTCGAAAATGGGCCATCCTCCCGCAACTCGGACCGCGCTGCTGGAAATGCGCGCCATCGGCAAGAGTTTTCCTGGTGTGCGCGCGCTGGATGGCGTGAGCTTCGATTTGTTTCCCGGGGAAGTGCACGCGCTGGTCGGGGAGAATGGCGCCGGCAAATCTACCTTGATGAAAATTTTGGGCGGGGTCTATCCCTATGCCACCTATGAAGGAGAGGTGCGGGTTGGTGGCGAGACCAGACGCTTTCGCAATGTGCGCGAGTCGGAGCATGCCGGGATTGCGATTGTGTTTCAGGAGTTGTCCCTGGTCCCGGAGTTGACCGTCGGGGAAAACATCTTCCTGGGGCGGGAACCGGGGCGGTTCGGCATGATCGATTGGGACGGGCTTTATGCGCGGGCTGCGGCATTGCTGAATGAATTGAAGCTGGAGATTCATCCCCAGGCACAGGTTGGAAAGTTGGGGACGGGGCGGCAGCAACTGGTGGAGATCGCAAAAGCCCTCTCGCAGAATGCGCGGATTTTGGTTTTGGATGAGCCGACCGCGGCATTAACGGATGCTGAGGCGGGGTCTTTGTTTGCCGTGCTCGAGCAATTGCGTCGGCGTGGGATTGGGACCATTTATATTTCCCATCGGCTGGAGGAAGTGTTCCGGCTTGGCGATCGCATCACTGTACTCCGCGATGGGCGGACGATCGGCACCGATGCGGCTTCCGGGTTGAATCAGGCACAGGTAATTGCCCGCATGGTGGGGCGGGAAGTTTCGCAAATCTTTCCTGCGAGCAAACGCGCGCTGGGAGATGTAGTGCTGGAGGCAAGGCATTTGCGCGCCCAAGACGCGGCGACCGGGAAGCGTGTGGTGGACGATGTCAGTTTCTCGGTGCGGCAGGGCGAGGTCCTGGGGATTGCCGGTCTGATGGGCGCGGGGCGGACGGAAACCCTGCAATGCTTGTTTGGGGTGTTTCCGGGAAAAGTGAGTGGCGAGATTTTTGTCGCTGGGAAGAAGGTTTCGATTTCCCGGCCGGCGGACGCCATGGCGCAAGGGATCGGATTCGTGACCGAGGACCGCAAGCGCTCGGGCCTGGTGCTCGATCAGACGATTTTGCGGAATATGACTCTGGCGGCGTTGCCCAAGCTATCGGGAAAATTTACCACCGACGAGTCGCGGGAGGTGGCCGCGTCGCAGCCTGTGGCGGAAAGCTTGCGGGTCAAGGCTTCTTCTTTGTACACGATCACGGGCACGCTTTCCGGAGGGAACCAGCAAAAGGTGGTTTTGGGAAAGTGGTTGCTGAATACCCCCCGGGTATTGCTGTTGGATGAACCCACTCGCGGAATTGATGTCGGGGCCAAGCAGGAAATTTATGCCACCATCGCCAAACTCGCGGAGTCCGGCATGGCAGTGCTTATGGTTTCGTCCGAGTTACCGGAGGTCTTGGGACTTTCAGATCGGGTGGTGGTCCTGCACCAAGGAACGATGACGGGGGAATTTACACGGGAACAAGCTACGCCTGAGGCCGTGATGGCAGCTGCCACCGGACAGGTGGCGCATGCCTGAGGCGAAAGCTAAGGTCTTCTCAGCGCGTACGCTGCGGTCCTACGGCATGGTGCTGGCGCTGATTGCGGTGTGGGTTATTTTCACCGTGGTCACGGACGGAATATTTTTTACCCCGCGAAATTTTTCCAACTTGGTCCGGCAGACGGCGGTGACTGGGATTTTGGCGGCCGGCATGGTGATGGTGATCATCACTGGCCAGATTGATTTGTCGGTCGGATCACTGGTTGGGTTTTCGGGAATGGCGGCGGTCCTTACCCAGACGTTTTTGCATTGGGGGTTCGTGCCATCTTTGCTGGCTGGGCTTTTGGTTGGCTTGGGGATTGGAGCATTTCAGGGCTGGCTTACGGCTTATGGTCGGATTCCATCGTTTATTGTGACCTTGGGCGGACTGCTCGCGTGGCGCGGAGCGGCTAAAGGGATCAGCGGTGGCAATACTTATCCGATTGAAGTGCCTTCGTTCAAGGCCATTGGACAAGCTTATCTGGGACCAGGCGTGGGCTGGGCACTGCTGGCGATGGGGATTGCTGGGACCGTGTGGTTGGTTATATCTCGCAATCGGGCGCGGCGAAAGCATGGGCTTGGACCTTGGAGCGCGGCCAGTGTTGCGCTTCGCATGGTCTTGCCCTCGATATTGATGGTGGCTTTTGTCTCGGCTTTGAATGCGTACGCTGGCGTGCCGGTCCCAGTGTTGATTTTGGTTTTGATCGGACTGATAGGAACATTTGTTACCCAGAACACACGCTTTGGGCGGTACTTGTACGCCATTGGCGGAAATCCGGAAGCGGCGCGACTCTCCGGGATCAATCTCCGCAGTCATGTGCTCATGACGTTTTGTATTCTCGGAGTTTTGGCGGGCGTTGCAGGGACTATCTATACGGCACGCGTTGGCAGTGCTGGGCCGGATGCCGGGACCCTGCTGGAGTTGGACGCCATTGCCGCTTGCGTGATTGGCGGGGCCAGTTTGATGGGTGGACGCGGGACTGTGTTTGGGGCGTGTCTGGGGGCGCTCTTCATGGTTAGTTTGGATAACGGGATGTCGTTGAAAAATGTCCCGGATTTTATTCAGGACATTGTGAAGGGCGGGATTTTGGTGACCGCGGTGGGGTTGGATATTTTGGGGAGGAAGAGGGATTAGATTTCTTCGTTGCACACTCCTTTGTCATTCCGACAAGGAGCGGAGGGATCGGACAGCGTTCGTGGCGATGTATGGGAGTAGCAGATTCCTCCTCTTCGCTACGCTCATCGTCGGAATGACAAATTTAGAGTAGGTGAGATTACATATGTACGTTCTTGGAATTGATATCGGCACCGGCGGCACTCGGGCGCTCATTATCGATCAGTCCGGGCGGGTGGTTTCTTCGGCCACCGAGGAGCATGAACCGTTTGCTTCTCCACAGATCGGATGGGCGGAACAGCATCCTGAAGATTGGTGGCGGGCCGCCGGTGTGGCTGTCCGCAAAGCTTTGGGAAATGCCAATGTTGGCGGGGAGGCGATTTCCTGTGTGGGATTTTCCGGGCAAATGCATGGCGCTGTGATGCTGGATGAATCGGATGAAGTGGTACGCCCGGCTTTGATCTGGTGCGATGTGCGGACGGAGAAGCAATGTGATGACTTCACTGCCAAGGTTGGCGCTGAACGGTTGATTCAACTTACCTGCAATCCCGCGTTACCGAACTTCACCCTAACGAAATTTCTGTGGGTGCGGGAGAACGAGCCTAAGAATTGGCGGCGGGTTAAGTCGGTGATGTTGCCGAAGGATTATGTTCGCTTCCGGCTGACTGGCGATCGCGCTATTGATATGGCGGATGCTTCGGGGACTTTGCTGCTAGATGTCGCGCATCGGCGGTGGTCTCAGGAAATTTTG
>CAZETZ010000019.1:0-35145 GCA_964514735.1 uncultured Acidobacteriaceae bacterium
CTTCGATGGCGGCGTTGAGCGCCAGCAGGTTGGTCTGCTCGGCGAGGTCGTCGATCACTTCGATGATCTTTCCGATGTCGTCGGCGCGCTTGCCCAGCACATCGATGATCTCCCCGGAAGCGCGGATGGTGTTGTTGATCTTGTTCAGGCCTTCGGTGGCCTTCTCCATGGTCCCGATTCCGTTGTTGACTTCCTCGCGCGAACGGTTGGAGATGTCGAGCAATACCTTGGCAGTGTCGGCCACCCGCTGGATCGAAGCCACCATTTGATCGATCGAGGCTGAGGTCTCGCTCACGCTGGAGGCCTGGGTCTGCGTGCTTTTCACCATGTTCTGCACGTTGACGCTCATCTCGTGCATGGTGCTGGTGACTTCATCGATGGCGGAAGAGGTTTGCAGACTGATTTTGGCGGACTCGTCCGACGCTCCGGCAACCTGGTTGGAAGCCGTAGCCACCTGAGAAGATGCGTCCCGCACATTGCGCACCAGGCTGCGCAGCCCGTCGGTCATGCGAGTGAAAGCGTTGCCCAGCACATCGTTCTTGGAGCGCGCCTGAACGTCGGCGGAAAGGTTTCCTCCCGCGATCGATTCGGAAACCCCGGCCATTTCCTTGAGGTAGGTGACCATGCCGGAGAAGTTCTTGGCCAATTCGCCAATTTCGTCCTCGCTCTTGATGTCGATTTCGTGGTCGAGGTCTCCTGCGGTGGCAATCTGGCGGGCCACTTCGATCAGCCGGGTCAACGGGCCGGTGATGGATTCCGCGGTGCGGTAGGCGATCAGGGTGCCAACCACCAGCGCAGCCAGGGTGCTCAGCAGCGCGATGCCGATGGTCAGGGTGCCGGCGTATTCGTCGGATTTGCGGCGCTCATTCAGGAGGTTCTTGTTCTCCGTGTCCGCGTTGTCGAGATATTCGCTGGCGGTCTTCACCCAGGATGCCGCGTCCTTCTGCAAATAGAAAATTTGCAGCTCCGCGACGGTGGCATTGCCGGAGTCGACGTCCTTGCGTTTCTGGACCAGTGGCTCGGCGAAATCACGCGCCCAGTTCTGTTCCGACGAAAGCACTTTGTTCAAGGCGTCTTTTTGCCGTTCAGCGGTCGACAACTGAATGGCGTTTTGCAGAGCCTCCGCAAGCTTCCGGTTGCCTTCGCTCATCTGCTCGACTTCCCGAGTGTCGCCACTGAGGAGATAGTTACTCAGGTACAAGCGGTTCTGCATCATCTGGAACCGGATCTTGTCCGTGGCCTCAGCCAGCAGCATGGCCTGCGTGGAGGCCGCCTTGGCGCTGTGTTCGCGTTGCACGGCGAAGTAGTTCGCGAAAAACAACAACAGCACCATGGACAGCACAATGGCAAAACTTTTGTATAGCTTGTAGCGGATTGAACTCTTGCTGATCATCATTGCTGCTCCCTATGACCACTGCCGCCCTTGGCGGCCCAAAGTTTCCATTTACCGGGCGAATGAACGCACACCCATCTCGCGGAAGTATTCGCATTCAGCGATTGCAAGGCCTTTGCCAGCACGAAACCAGCCTGGAGTACTAGGGGGTTACTCCATCTAAGGGATGATTCTGCAACTAGTTAAGCAAGATTCATAGATAACTTTGGGAGTGTGGCTTCAGATTAAATCCGTCTCACCCGGGTATCTGCGATCTCATTGTGCGACACAGGGGAAATGAAAACTTTGGCCACTCCAGGATTTGGCTTCCTCGGTACCTGGCGCCTTTATTCGCTTGACTCAAATTGAGATTAAGGACTATTTTTTCCTGTGTATTCAAGTACTTGTGAAGTTCCGCAAGCTTCCACCTGGACATGGGCTCTGGCAATACATCCGCATTCGAAGGACTGGGGCCGCATCTCGACTCGGCATTCCAGCGACTGCTTTTGCGCTCGTCCCTGGCGATCGACAATCGCAGCGGACCAGCTTCGCGTATCCGTCAGTTTTGCCAGATCATGCGTGAGTTCCTGCAGGTGGACGGAGTGTACTTCTGGCGGATCGAGCCTCCCGATGAACTGATTGGGGCCGAGGCGGACGGGGTGATGACGGAAGCTTTCAGCAGTTCACGGCTGAGGGCCAGCGACAATGCCATCCTTAAGGAAGCCATCGAGCAGCGGAAAACTCTCTACGTAAACCAGCTAAGTTCTCGATTCAAGCTGCCGGCACAGTTTCAGGCCCGGGCCTTTATGGCCTCGCCACTTACGGTTGCCTCGCGGGTCATGGGGGTGGTGGCTTTTCTGCACACCTCCGATCCTGAGTTCTTTAACGATGACATGGCGGCGAAAGCGGCAATTCTGACCGTCCAGTTGGGCAAGTTATTGGAGAGCACGGGTCCGGCTCTGGTCCGCGGAGAAGCCCCGCGCGAGCTGGCGGGCAAAGCCGCGAATCCGTTCGAGATAGTGCCAGACCGGACGGCTTTGCTAGAAGGACTGGCCGACCGCTTGCGCTTATTGTTGCGCACCGGGCTGGTGTGCGTTCTGCAGCGGCAGGGAAGCAGCTTTGCCTTGCAGGCGGTTTCGGCCGGGTCCCCACAGTTGGCTGCCTCGGTGCGAGCGCAGCATGACCGGCGGGGGATGCAATTCGCGAGCGACCTGGCGGTCCGGGCTTTGAGCGCGGGCGAGCCGATCACCGTGTCGATTGATCCCACGACCTACGCTTTGGGAGATTTGATTCCAGCCGGTGTGCTGATCGCCGCGCCGTTTCGCAGCTCACAGAGCCAGGGCGCGGTGTTGGTCTATCCGCGGCGCGAAACCAGTTTCACGGATGCGGACAAAGCCTTGGTGGCCGCTGTAGTAGGCTTTGCGTCCGTGGCTTTGGCCCATGCGGAGCTTCATGCCACCGCCGAGAGCCACAGAGAGCAAACCCAGCGCTTGGTGGATCTTGTCGCCGAACTTAACGCCCTCGAGCAGCCTGGGTCCCTGATGCAGCGGCTGGTTGTCCGCGGCGCTGAATTTCTTGGGTTTCACGGCTGTTGCCTTGCGGTGAAGGAAGATGGAAATTTCCACCTGCGTTGGAACGCGGACGGCCACCAAGCCGGACCGGTCGATGTACGCTTGCCCTTCCAGAGCGCGATGGCCCGCTCGTTGCTCAATAAGGAGGTCTTCTGGACCTCTGGCCCTGGCAAAAGCAGTGGGTTGGAGATCAAGAAGGCCGCGGATCTGGAGCAACGTCAGTTGCTGGCAGTTCCGCTCATTGGGAAAGACGGCTGCGTGCTGGGAATGCTCGCGTGGATGGACCGGCGCGATGGCGCCAGCATCGCGCCGGACGATATCCGGCTGGCGCAGCAGCTGGGAGCTCACGCCGCCGCGGCCATGGAAAAATTCCGCCGGTTCGAGCGCATGGAGCAGGCCAATCGTCATTGGGTTGAAATCTTCGACGCCATCGGCGACTTCATCGTAGTTCACGATCAGAGCAGCAAGGTGCAACGGATCAACAGGTCTCTGGCGGACTTCATCGGGGTTGCGCCGTCCGCGCTGATCGGGGTGGAGATGTCCGCTCTGTTCGGCACGGCGGACGCTGCGCTGGCGCGTACTTGCCCCTTCTGCCGCACCGACGAGGCCAGCGATGAATATCTGCACACCCTGCTGGAGCGCACCTACTTAGTCTCAAGTTCGCGGGCCACCAACCGCGATGGGCTGCAAACCATTCACGTGCTCAAAGATGTTAGCGACAGCCATGAGGCAGAGCGGCGTTACCGCGAGCTTTTTGCCAATATTCAGGAAGGCTTGTTTTTTGCCACGCCGGACGGACGTTTTGTCGAGGTCAACGACGCTTTGGTGAAGATGCTTGGCTATGCCAGCCGGGAAGAGTTGCTCCAGACCGATATCCGGACCCGCGTGTATCTCTCGGAAGAGAGATATCAGTCCTTTGCCCAGAAAATGCAGCAGCACGGCGGGGTCAAGAACCACGAAGAGACCTTTACCCGCAAAGACGGCGTTCCCGTCTACGTGTTGATCAATGGCTTCGCCGTCCGCGATGCGGTGGGACGGATCGTGCAGTATCGCGGCCTGATTCTGGATATCAGCGGGGTCAAGACCTTCCAGACTGAACTGCAACGGGAACGCGATTTCTCCGGCAAGATCCTCAACCACACGCAGAGCTTGATTCTCGTGGTGGATACGGAAGGATTGATCAGCTACGCCAACCGGCGCTGGTTTGATATGGGGTACGAACAGCGCAACCTGTTGGGACTTGCGCTGCAGGAGTTGGTTTCCAAGACCCGGCGCCAGCAATTGGAGGAGGCCTTGCGGGTCACCTTGCAAGGCGAGCAAGTGGACAATCTCGATCTGCACATTCTGCGCGGAGATGGGACCATCGGGCAGTTCTCGGTGAATCTAAGTCCGATGCGGGATGAGCAGGGAGGCGTCAGCAGCGTAGTGGTAGTCATGACGGATGTGTCCGACGCCGCCATTTTGCAGGCCAAACTCATGCACGCGGAGAAGATGGCCGCGGTGGGGCAGTTGGTTTCGGGAGTGGCGCATGAGGTCAACAACCCGCTCACCGCCATCCTGGGTTTCGCGGACTTGTTGATGGACAATAGCGACCTCCCCGAAATCGTGCGTCGCGATTTGCGCGTGATCCTGCAGGAAGCGCAGCGTACCAAACAGATTGTCCAGAACCTTTTGAGTTTCGCGCGGCAAATGCCTCCGCAACGGACGCCGGTGCAACTCAATGCCATCCTCCGCCGCACCATTCAGCTCCGCGCGTACGACTTCCACAGTCATGGCGTGGAGGTCATCGAGCAACTGGACGAGTCCTTACCGGACGTAATCGGCGACTCGCAGCAGTTGCAGCAAGTCTTTCTCAACATCGTAAACAACGCCTACGATGCGGTGCGCGAGAGTGGGCGCGCTTCCAGGGTGGAAATCATGACGGCGCGCCGGGGACAGTTTGTGGAAGTCTGGTTCCGCGACAATGGACACGGGATCAGCTATCCGGAACGGATTTTCGACCCCTTTTTCACCACCAAGGAAGTAGGCAAGGGAACGGGCCTGGGACTCAGCATTTGCTATGGGATCGTACGCGAGCACGGAGGAGAAATCCTCTGTCAAAACAACGCGGATGGGCCGGGGGCGACGTTCATCGTCCGCCTGCCCTCCGCCGCAGAAGGCGCACCAAAGGGCGCCATTGCCGGGGTGAGTCAGCTATGACATTGCCTGCCTTGAAACCTGAAATTTTGCCGGTGCTGCTCATCGAGGATGAGCCCGCCGTCATGTCGTACGTGTGCGCCGCACTGGAACGAAACGGTTATGCGGTGGTGTGCGCGGAATCCGGGGCCGAAGGTCTGCGGCTGCTGCAAAGCGGAGATTTTCTGGGAGTGGTTTCGGATATGCGCACGCCGGGTGGAATCGATGGCGCCGATGTCCATGCCTGGCTGGCGAGCCATCGCCCGGATTTGGCGTCCCGTCTAGTTTTCATCACCGGCGATATCGCCAACGAAGAGACCGTAGCTACGCTGTACCGTACTGGGGCGCCGTGCGTCGAGAAACCTTTCCGGGTGCAGCAATTTATTTCCGTGGTCGAGAAAATTATGGGGAAGAGTGAGTGAACGAAGACCTGCGAATCCGCCTGCTGATCGTGGATGACGAACAGAGCATCCGCAAACTATGTACGACCGTGGGGGAGGCCCTGGGCTATGCCTGCATGGAGGCCGAGAGCGGCGAAGCCGCTCTAGCGCTGCTCGAAGAACAGCCGGCCCACATGGTGCTGACCGATCTTGTGATGCCCAACATGACGGGCTTGGAATTTCTGGAGAAGCTGAAGAAGCTATTACCGCGCACTGAAGTGGCGGTGATGACTGGCCACGGATCGGTCGAGACCGCGGTACAGGCCATGAAACTCGGGGCCTACGATTACATCAGCAAGCCATTTTCACCGCTGGAGGAATTGCGCCTTTTCCTGCGCCGCATGGCGGAAAAAATTCAGCTGGTGGAAGAAAACCAGTTCCTGCGCGACCGGGTGGACATGGAGACCGACCTCCATGGAATTGTGGGGGTTTCGCCTAAAATTCAGGATGTGTTGCGCATGGTTTCGCGCCTCAAGGACACGCGCACGCCGGTGCTGATTTCCGGAGAAAGCGGGACGGGAAAAGAACTGGTCGCCCGCGCCATCCATTTTCGCGGCGCTTTCGCCAGCCGGCCGTTCGTCGCCGTGGACTGCGGTTCCCTGGTCCCGACCCTGATTGAAAGCGAACTGTTTGGCTACGAAAAGGGGGCTTTTACCGGCGCCATGCGCTCCAAGCCCGGACTCTTCCAGGCGGCCAATGGCGGGGCCATTTTTCTGGACGAAATCGGCGAATTGCCGCTGGAAATGCAGGCCAAACTCCTGCGCGTCCTGCAGGAAAAAGAAGTTCGTCCGGTGGGGAGCAATCCGAAAGGGAAGGTGGATGGACGCATCATCGCCGCCCCCAATCGCGACCTGGAAGCCGAGTATCGCAACGGAACCTTCCGCAAAGACCTCTATTTTCGCCTGAACGTGGTGACGGTGCACTTGCCATCTTTGCGAGAGCGACGTTCGGACATCCCCATGCTGGTGCACTGGTTCCTCGACCGCTACGCCAAAGGCAATTCGATCCAGGTGACCAGCGCGGCCATGAAGTGCCTGCTGCAATATGACTGGCCGGGCAACGTGCGCGAGCTGGAAAATTGCATCGAGCGTGCCGTGGCCTTGGGGGACCGCGCGACCATTGACGTTGGCGATCTGCCGCCCGCGCTGATTGCCGCATCCTCTTTGCCGATTGGACCGGGCGAAGCCTCTACTTCAGGTCTCTCGACCACCGACTTGGAAGCGATTGAGCGCACCACGATCGAGCGCGTTTTTCAGCAGGTGGGTGGAGACAAAATTCGCGCTGGAAAAATGTTGGGGATCAGCCGCGCCACGCTTTACCGCAAGCTGAAGCGTTATAACATCGGAACCAGGGTGTCGCTTTTGCCTGGGTCGCAAACGCTGCAATAAGCCTCCTCTGTGGTTAGAGCTTTTAAACCCTTCACCACGGAGGACACAGGGTTACACAGAGGAAAGGACACAGAGAAAAACGGCAACTGAGATTTTGTCTCAAGCTGAGACTTCCAGTTCTTCCTTCTTAATATTCGAACCGGATCTGCGCTCCCTCAATCATCAAAGAATCAATCACTTAGACGGCCACCCACGATCATCCACTTTGGCCGCGCTCTTGCATCATCACGAAGTCGATGCGGTCTGGGTGCCGATGGCCATGCTAACCGGCAGGCTCGGGATCCAAGCCGCGTCTACCTACTTGAGAGGAATATTTGGCTCACCAGGCTACAGCCCGCATGCGCGCCACGCCGGAGAGTTCTACCGCTAAACTGGCGAAGTTCTTCCCGGAGGCCACGCCGGTGCGCATTCCGATTCACCTGACCCGCATGGGTCAGAGCACCGCGTTCTCCGAGAGCACGGTCATCGAATTCGGAACTCCGCATGAAGTTCTGTTCGCATCCACCTTGCCCATGGAATTCGGCGACAAACTGCGGGTCCAAAACTCCGACGGCACACTCGATGCGGAAGCCTGCGTGGTGGCGGTCCAGTACAACACTGGACGCACCGCGGTGGCGGCGCGCTTCACTCGCGATGTGGCCAATTGGATCGTCAAATCATGAACGTTCTACCTAAACCGACACCGACCCAGGAATGGCAGTCGATGCGTCTTCTTCGTTTGTTGTATGTGCGCCTGGCGCGAGAATTTGCGCTCAAAGCCCCACCCTGCCAGGAACTGGATAGCGGAATCGAGACCCCATCCAAAGAGGACATGGCTGCCGGCCGTCAGTGGTTCTACCTCATGGACGAACTGATCCAGGTCCATCAACTGCGCCAGTTCCTGCAAACCACAACCGGGGTCAACGAAGAGACCCTGGTCGCCATGGTGCAGCACTACATCGGCAAGCCGGTGCACAACGAATCCGACCGCGACAAAGTCGACTTCCTGCTGGTCCAGCTCCTGACGCAGACTTCGCCGGCGAAGATCGAAGAATCCGCCGTGACCATGGGATTTGTGGGCAACGGGATCGAACTGGTGTTAGGCAAAGTCAGCGGCGCCGCGCCGGCCGCGTTGGGTCCGCTGGAAGGTCTAATCGCCAAAACGAAAACTTGCAAGACGCTCAGCGCCTTATTTGGCAGCGGAGTTCTGGAAAAAGGCAGAAAAATCAAGATTGAAGCCGGAGAAAATTACTTTGTGCCGGCGGCCCTGATTGTTTTCGCGCGCTTCAATTTCTTGTTGCGCAGGGTGTTTTTTCGTCTGATGCACGAAGACATTAACGCCATTCTCGACGGTTTGCGCGAGTTGGAATCAGACGGCGTCGAAACCCTGGATGGCACCGCCGCGCAGTTTTCCGCCCAGGAATCGATCATGCAACTGCGCATGATCTGCCAATCGTGGAAGGTCATGTTCCAGGCGGAGTATTCTTCCGGGCAGCCCATGCGGGTACTCGCGGATTTGCGCACGGTGGTCGATTCGGCTTTAAAGCAGAAAGCACCCGTGCCGAAAGCGCCTGCGCTTAAAGCGCCGGTAGCGAAAGCGCCCGTAAAACCACCGGTAAACCCGGCGCCCAAGGCCAAAGCGGCGGCCGCTTCCGGAGGAGCTTCCGAGGCCCCCGAATTTGAAGTTTCCGGCGGCCACTACCCCAACTCTACGGAGTCGTAAGTCCAACATGTAGTTGCTCAGCACGGAGTAGGAGAAAGTGGACCAGCTCACAGTAGTCATCGTTTCCGACGACCCGGAATTCTCCGGCGCCATCTCGGGCCGCTGGCAGCAGGAGCGGGGCGCGCCCGCGTTTACCGTGGTGAGCGGAGATTTGGGTCAGGAAATGGCTTCCGAGACATTTGATCTGGCCGTCGTCGGAAAGGTCCGCGCTGATTTGCAATCGAAAGTCCTTAAAGCGCTGGAGCAGTCGGGCAACCCGGTCTTGCTGGTCCAAGATGAAGGCGCCGCAACGGTCCAGGTTGCCGACAAAAATCTTCGGCTGACCACTCTCCCACAACAGGAGGGCTGGCTGGATACGCTAATTTTAGTGGCCTGCGAAATATTGCGCCGTTGCGAAGCCCTGGCACGGCTGCGCCGCGCGGAGCAGACCAACGCGGTCCTCGAACGGCAGGCGGCGCTGGGGCGCTATGTGATCGAAATGCGACACAACCTGAATAACGCGCTTACCTCGATCCTGGGAAATTCCGAACTGCTGCTGCTGGACTCCGACCTGCTCTCGGGGCAACCTCACTCGCAAGTTGAAACCATCCGCAATATGGCGTTGCGCATGAATGAGATCCTGCAACGCTTTTCCTCGTTGGAAAAAGAGCTCAACGTGGCGGCAAGACAGAGTGACAGCAGGCCCAGAGGGAAGTCGCACGCGGCCGCAGCGTGGTAATCCAACTTTTTTTGAGTAGTGCCACCCTTCGAATCGACCCACCCTTTTGTCATTCCGACGATTCGCGAAGCGAAGGGGAGGAATCTGTTTCTCGCCGATAGCCGCTTAGCGCTGTCCCAGGAAAGCAGATTTCCCCGCGTGGCTCCGCGACTTGCCGGAATGACAAGGCCGCTTGATCAAGCTACACCTTAGCTACTTCTGAACAACTGTCAGCGTATGCTTCCCGATGGTCGCGGAATCGATCTTGCCCGGCAACGGAACTTTCGTATCCAGGCCGACCCCGGGATACTTCGGCGTGACATATTTGTCCACGAACAGCTCCAGCAGGAAGCGCGGAATTTCCGCGCCGTCGAGCGCTACCGAATCCACATGGACGGTCCCAGTCCCGTTGCTGCCGTGGGCATGGGCTTGTACCTCAACCTCGTGAATCCCGGAAAACATGGAAAGCAGCGGATTGGAGGATTTACGACCGGTCTTTACCTGATCGAAATCAACCCGGGCGGTCCCCGTGACGGTCCCGTCCACCCCGACCAGATGGACGGATTGCACGCCCTCCGGCAGCCGGACCTTCCCGGAGGCAATATAGGCGTTGATCTCCTGCTCGGTAAATTCCGTAGGGGCCGGGTCCGGGTGCGGCAGCGCGCCATTGGCTTCAAGGTGGTCCACTTTACGTTGCGCACTGGCCGCAGCGGACTCAGTGGCGGGAATGCTCCACCCGAGGGAAATTCCTGCCACAAGCAGGGTCAGGAAACAAAGTCTATGGGGAAGTTTCATTGCGGCTTCAGTGCGGCACGTGTTTCAGCTACGCTGACTGCGGCGACTCGCGGCGTGGCGAGAGGGCCGGTGATGGTGTATCCGTGGACCTCGTCTTTCAGCATACGCAAGTCCAAGCCGGCGCCCGTCCGGGCAGTTCCGCTGATTTGATAGATGCCGCTACCGGTCTCCAGTTTGCCTTCCTGAATATCGGTCCGGTCCCCGCGCAACAGGATTGTCCCGGTGAACCGCTTGGCAAATACCGGACCGGCGCCGGCGGATAATACCAGGTGGGGGAGAGTTACCTCGCGGGCCGCAATGTCGAACCTGCCATGGACCGAAGAGAGAAACTCTGCCGCGCTCGCGCCGGAGGCGGTGATCTCATACGACGCGGTCGCCGTCCCCGTCACCCAGTTGTCGCGCATGGCTTGGGCAAGCTGTCCGAGAACGGCATGCTGCACGGAGCCGTGCCCGGCGTATTTCGGAAAATCGGCAGAAAAGTCGGCCGTCCAATTTCCGCTGAGATTTCCTCCCAGCAAGCTGCCGCCCAAGCCGCTCAGTTGCAACTGACGATCTTTCCAGACCACTTTCGAAGACACTTGCGTTGCATTGACCTGATGAATGGTCAAACGGTCCACACGTAGGACCCCCGCCGCGTTCAAGTTTGACAGAAAGGAATTGCTGGCCTCGGGGGAGGACAGAAAGCGATACCATGGCTTGCGCGCGCCCGGAACGAACAGTCCCGCCAGTTGATCGCCCCCTAATTCCTTGGTCTGAAATTCGAATTGAATCGGGCATGCGCTCACCTGCTCACAATGGCGCGGGAGAGACAGAGATCCCCGCCAGTTTGTTTGACCGAGCGATGCGCTTACGTTCTGCGCAATTACACTGTCCGTCCGCAACGTAACCGTTGCAGTTGAAATTACCAGGGGAGTGTTGACGCCGCCGATTTCCGCATGGACATTCGCCAGTTGAGCGTTCCCGGTGATATCGGCGCGCCGGAAACCTTTCCATGCCCCCGCGATTTGCAAATCTACCCTGGCGGACCCGTCCGCGGCGGGGCGCGCGTAAGACAGGCCCGCGACGCGCGCCGCCTGCAACAGGTTCTTGATGCGCGTGTCGCCTTTGATCTGCAAACTGTAGCCTGTGAGTGAAACCCAGGCGCGCAAGTTTGCGGGGTTCGATGCACCAAGCGCGAGATGAACAGGGCCTAAGTCGACTCTCGGCAACAAACCATGACTGCTTATTTCCTGGCTTTCCTGGCCGACCGCAAACGGAACCCGCGCAAGCGTCAAATCCGCCGCGTTGGTCCGCGACAGCAAGCGGACATCCTGGACCACTCCGCTCCCTTGCCAGCTGGGTTGACTGGGGTCTTCGGTAGTATGCAGCCCGATGTCTGCGTTTATTTTCCCGGCAGAGATCAGATCGTCGGGGATGTTCTTCTTTGCCCTTCCAAGGAGCGCCAGGACCGAGGACACTGGCACATCGTTCACGTTGCATGAGAGATCGTAGGAGCGGACGGCGTCTACGCTCCTGATCCCGCCGGACAGCTTCAAAGCGCCGCTGCCGACCGGGGCATTACAAGCAATCTCAGTGAGTTCCTGCCCGATGGAGTCGTAACGGGCAGAACACTGCGCCGCGAGGCGCAGCGCGTCTCCGCTGGCGATATCGTAACGCCGGAAATCCTGTATGGAGCCGTTGGCGGCGATCCGTAAATCGCCCGGCGTACCACTTACGGTCGCAGACAGCAGGACGGTACCCCGCCAGCCGCGGTCCGTGCCCGTCGCCATCTTGGTAAATTGGCCCAACTGCGCATTTTCCCACTGGGCATTGAAGCTTAAAGGAGTTTCCCTGAGCGTGGCTGAGCGCTGCCACGATCCTTCCACCCGCAGAGTTCCAGTGTCACTAAAGTTGGAATCGGTGCGCATCGGCTGCGCCTTCAGGCGCACGCTCCAGGCATTTTCCGAATCCTGCCACAAGGAGAAATCCGCGTTCATCAGCGCGAAAGCTTTTTTCTCCTGCCCCAGCTTGAAATTGATCCGCCCGTTGCTGGCTTCAATGTAAGGGAATCCGGGGCGCGGCTCGCTTTTGGTTTTGCTGGTGGGCGCCACCGGAATCTTTGCGGCGCGTTCCACCAGGCCGCTAAAGTTCCAGCGTCCTTCATTACTACGCACCAGGTTCAGGCTGGGCTCGGTGAGGCTCAAGCGGGAAATCTCAAGGCGGCCGCGCAGTAGGGAAGTCACGCGCAGAGCGGCGGTCACTTCCTGCGCGCGCAGGACCGGCTCCGCGCCGAAGGCAGGTTCGTCAAAGACCACAAAATCTTCCAGATCAAAACCGGGTTGAGGAAGAAAGCGCAAGGAGACCGAAGAGACTTCCACCCGCCGCCCTATGGCGCTGCCAATGGAACGCATGATTCTGGTCCGCAGATTGTCCGCGCCGGGACGCACGAAGTACAGCAACAAAACCAGCGCTGCAAGGATGGTCGCAATGCCGCGCCCGGAACGCGCGAACTGGGGCCAACGCCAATTCAACGCACCACCTTCAGCGTACGGTCCCAACGGGTCTTGTCAAAGAAATGAAGGACCACGTGCAAAAAACTCACCGCGCGCGCGGTAATTTCTTTCTGTTGATAGTCGCCTTCGGGAGTGTCGAAAGACCAATACACAAACATGGGACGCCCCACAACATTTTGCTGTGGGATGAACCCCCAATAGCGGCTGTCGTAGCTGACATCGCGGTTGTCACCCATGGCGAAGTAGTTCCCGGACGGCACCACCAGGTCGTCTCCTTGTATGTATTGCGCCAAGGACAATTGCCAATACTCCGGAAGTTGGTCGGCATAGGTTGGAGGTGTCGCCGGAAAATTAAGGCGATAAGGGTCGTATTGAACGGAATCTTTATGCTTCACGAAAGGCTCCGTGAGTTTTTCGCCATTGCGGTAAACCACGCCTTCCCGCAGATGAATGCGGTCTCCCGGCACGCCAATGATGCGTTTTACCACGTAGAGGCCGGGAGTCATCGGGGATAGGAACACGACGATGTCGCCGCGATGGATTTCTCGGTAGGGCAGCAGTGGTCCGATCCAGCGTGTCCGCGGGGCGAAGGCGATCCGGTTTACGAACACATGGTCGCCGATCAGCAAGGTGTTCTCCATCGAGCTGGACGGAATCTCAAAGGCCTGGAGGATGAACGTGATGATGAACAGGCCGCTTACCAGCACCGATGCCATGGAGGCCAGGAACTCAACCGGGGTCTCTTTGGGTTTTTCTTCCTGAATTTCCTTTTTTGTATCTTTCGAAGCCACTCGAATCGTCCTCTGGGGCTGGAAGCCCAACTTCACTATGGACGCGGTCCACAAAGCCAGCGCCGCCGGCAATCAATTTACTGCTTTGAAAGCGCGACGCCAGCGGGTCTTGTCCAGGAAATGAATTGCGGTATTCACCATGGATTTCACCCGCGCGGTCCATTCTGTCTGCTCATACTCGCTGCCATCGCTGTCATATGACCAATAAATTCCAAGCGGTTGTCCGATCAGGTTCTTGCGGGGAACGAAGCCCCAGTAGCGGCTGTCGAAGCTGTTGTCCCGGTTGTCGCCCATGGCGAAGTAGCTGTCCGCCGGCACCACGATGTCTTCGCCCCGCACGTATTGCTGCATACTGTCGGCCCAGGCGGGAATTGCGCCGTCCTGAAATCCCGAGGGAAAATCATCGCGATAGGGATCGTACGCAATCGGACCGCGGTGGATGGCATACGGCTCGGTCAGCGGTCCTCCATTTCGATAGACAACCCCATGGCGCAGATGGAGGCGGTCGCCGGGAATCCCAATCACGCGCTTGACCAGATGCTTGTTTTCCTCGGCCGGAGACAAAAACACAATGATGTCTCCGCGTTTTACCTCGCGATAGGGCAGAAAGGGGCCCAGCCATGAAGTGCGGGGAGCAAACCCAAGGCGGTTGACAAACAGATGGTCCCCGATCAGCAGCGTGTTCTCCATGGAGCTCGACGGGATCGCAAAAGTCTGGCCCACGAAGGTCATGATGAACAGCACCATCACCAGGGTGACCGCCAGCGAAGCCAGGAATTCCACTTGGGTTTCGCGCGGCTTGGAATCGGGTTCGTGCTCTTTTTCGGACATCGCTTCCTCGGCGCCGCGATTCAATTACCGGACAATCCTGAAAGTACGGTCCCAGCGAGTGCTCTGAAAGATGTGCAACGCGGCGGATACGAAATGACGAATTTTATCACTTGGCGAAGGCGAACGCGGCATATCGTCGTTGAAGCTGCGCAACGACCAATAGATGATCAACGGACGCCCGATCACATTTTCCTGCGGGACAAAGCCCCAGTAGCGACTGTCGTAACTGTCATCCCGATTGTCTCCCATGACGAAAAAATGGCCGGAAGGAACAATTAACTGGCCATCTTCCACCAGTTTTTGCATCTGCAACCACCAGCGGCTGTCCAGGCCATAGGGTAAATTCAATCGCGGAAATTCATCCCGAAATAGGTTGTGGTCGCCGATTTTGTGCACCACATAGGGTTCCTGCACCGGGACCCCATTCACATAAACCTTCCGGTCAATCAGCCGGACCCGGTCGCCGGGCACTCCAATCACCCGCTTCACGAAATGCTGCGGGGGGTTTACCGGGTAGTGGAAGACAATGATATCGCCGCGTTGGACGGGCCGGTAGGGCGCGAAAGGATAGCCCAATGTTCCGCCGTAATGAAGCTTGTCCACCAGCAGATAATCGCCGATGAGCAGCGTGTCTTCCATGGAGTCGGTGGGAATCTGGAAAGCTTGGATGACAAAAGTGATGACAAAGACCGCGATCACAATCGTCGCCAGCAAAGACTGCGCCGGACCCAGCCAGCCTGAATCGTCTTGGGCCGCGCGGGCTTCAGTTGGCGGCGTTGCGGCAAGGGTCTCCGTCATAGCCGGCGCTCCATGGCGGAACGCTGGGCCAGGTAGTCGAGCACCTGGCGAGCGGCCTCCTGCTCGGCGTTCTTCTTCGTGGATCCTTCGGCACGGCCCACAAATTCTGGAGCGCTGCGCTCGGACGCGCGCAGGTGGGCTTCCACCGTGAATTGCTTTTTGTGCTCTGGACCCTGCTCGCCCACCAGCACGTAAGACGGCTGAGGCAGCCCGATGGCCTGAAGGCGCTCCTGAAGCGTGGACTTGTAATCGTTCACTGGCAGGCGTTTCCCGCTGCGAGACAAGTGCTCCAGCTCCGGCTCCAGGATGCGAGTGAGAATGAACCTGCGTACCGGACCAATCCCACCATCGAGATAGATGGCGGCAAGAACCGCTTCCAAGGCGTCCACAAGCAGTGTGGTCTTGTCGCGGCCTCCGCTTTTTTCCTCTCCCCGCCCCAGGTGCAAGTATTTTCCCAGCTCCAGTTGCTGGGCCACGCGAATCAGATGCTTTTCGCTCACCAGGTGTGCCCGCACTTTGGAAAGTTCACCTTCGCGGAAATGCGGAAAGCGGTGAAACAACTCTTCTCCAGAGACGAAGCCCAGCACGGCATCGCCCAGAAACTCAAATTGTTCGTTATCGCCGACCCGGGGCGATTCGGCCGGCTGCGCGGCTTCTTTTTCCCGCGCATGGGAGGTGTGGGTAAGGGCCTGTTCGAGAAGTTCGGGACGGAGAAAATGGTGTCCCAAAGATTCTTCCAGCACCGCAATGTCGCGTGACTTCATCGTTGGTTGGCTGGAAAGACCCTCAATGCCCGCTGAATGCTAATTCTTTGGAGGTGTAGCCTGGCCGGTCGCCGGTTTTGGGGCCGGAGTGCCTCCGGTCAACTGAAGCAGCCGGTCACGCTCCTGTTTGGCGTAAGTTGCCACTGAAGAATCAGCCTGGCTCGACGTCAGCTCCACCGCCTGGTTGACTTCCTTCAGCGCTTCTGGGTATTTGCCTTGCTTGTCCAGCGCCAGCGCCAGCCGGAGCACTACAATCGGGTCGGGCTGGGAAGGATACGCGTCAATGGACTTGCGGAATGAGTCCTCCGCATCTTTGTAGTTTTCTTTGTTGTACTGCTGGGTGCCGATAATCGCGTAGGCGCTCGAACGCAGGAACTTCTTATAAGCGTCCAATTGTTCGGGAGAAATGCCGTTGGGTGCGGAGACGTTAGTGTCGACAGTTTCCAGGGCATGCTGTGCCAGCTTGATGGCTTCGCCGAGCTTGGCGTCTTTGTCCAGATCGGTGTCCCGCGTGCGTTCCGTCAGCACCTCAGCTACTCCAATCATGGCCTCGGGATCGTCCGGGTCCAGTTTCAAGACCTGGCGGCCCATTTCCAGCATCTTGTCGCCATTGTTGTCGCGCTGGTAGGCATGCATGGCATCGCGGTAGAGCAACACCCGCAGCTCGCTGTCAGGGAACTTGGTCGAGAAATCGGTGGCGGCGGCCTCCATGGCCGCGGCGTCATTATTTTTCGCGTGCGCGGCATTGTAGGCATCGTATTCAGGCTGGGTTTTTGCCTGGAGCGGATGTCTGGCCGGCGGCGTGGGTTGCGCAGTCCCGGGTTGCGCGGGCGGCTGGTTCTGCGTAGTCGATGGCGCGGCCGGAGTGACCGGCTGAGTTTGTGCGAAGGCGACTGTGGCCATCCACATCACAAGCATCGCGGTTTGCTTCATTCGTTCTCCTCGCCCGCGGGATTGCCTCCGCGGGTTCGCATCAGCTTAATTCTGAGCGTCGTCCTTTGGCTTGCCCGGAGGCGCGTATGCCTTTTCGATGCCACGCTCCGCCGCGGCTTTGGCTTCGGGCAAATTCCCGCTGGCCGTGAGGGCGGCTTTGTAGTGGTCCACCGCGGCATCGCGCTTGTCTTGCAAGTCAAAAATTCGTCCTAAGTAAATATGCGACCAGGCGACCACCTTGGGCTCCTGCGTGGCGCCCAGCGCTTGCAGGAAATAATCGCGCGCCCCGTCCATGTTGCGGGTCATGGTTGCGACTTCAGCCAGGATAAACAGCGCCCGCCCGCTATCTCCCGTTTTTTGCTCCAGCGCCTGCTGGGCCAGCTTCTGCGCGCCCAGAGGATCTTTTGCGTTCAGGCGCTGCTCGGCTTCCATTAACAGCTTATTCGATCCGGGCTGTTCCAGGTGCAGCACGTCGGCGTCGGCTTTGGAAACAAACTGAATTTGCTCCAATCGTTTCATTTCAGATCGAACATCGACTTTTTCCAGCATGTCTCCAAATACCGAGCGCAGGCTGGCTGGGTCCTTCTCGAAAAGAACCAGCGCGTTATAGAAATAGCTGGTCAGCACGTAACCCTGGCCCTCAGAGTCACGGACCGCGGCCAGCCGCTCGCTTTCCAGCGTCTTTTTGGTTCCCAGCGTCCGGGCCTCCACGGCGCGAATCAGGCATTCGGTCACCAGCAATGAGACATCGCTCTTAAAACTATCATCCAGCGGCGAGGCTTTCACCGCGGTCATGAGAGGCTCAATATGTTTCAGCTCAGTGGGATATTTCAGGGCCAGCGGATCAAGCAGGTAGTGCAAATAAGTATGACGGATCTGGTCCATCTTGATCGATGCGTCCGCCCCCGGAGAAATCACGACGTAATAATCCGGCCCATAGTTCCGGGCGTTGATCTGGCTGGGGGCGCCCAAGGGATCGAGATAAATGGTGAAGCCGCGCCCTAAATATCCCGCGGAAGGCAGCTTCAAATAGATTTCCGTATCGAACATCATGTGGGCAAGCGCCTGGTGATAACCCGCTGTCAGGTTCGAGTAGGCGCCGGAATGCTTCTCCCAAATCGAGTGCAGCCCCGCCTGTTTGTAGAAGTTCTGGAGCATCGGAAGGATCCCGAGCAAGCGGGCCGCGTCCGGCGGCATTTCGGCTTCCTTGACCTTGGCGGTCAGCGCTGGAGGCGGGTCGAGGTAGAGAGCGAGCGAAAGGTATTGGGCCAGCGTGCGGGCGGGATCATTCTGCCGATGCTCCTCGTAGTAATCGCACAGGGTGCGGGTCGCCTCCGACAATTCGGAGGAGGTCTGTACCGCCTGGCTCACTTCGGCTCGAATCTGCGCCCGCAGCGGGTCGGAAGCGCTGAGTTCCACGTCAAAACCGCATTGGTTGGCCATGGCCAGCACCGAAAACAGGGTTTCGCTGGTATCCAGGGAAACCGCCTTGGCCGGAATCTCGGCTGGGGGCTTGGCGGGAGGAGGCGCAGGGACAGGCGTATCCTGTGCAAAACACAGGCCGACACTGAGTGCCACCAGAACAGCACTCGACGTAAAGCGACAACCAGAATTCAGGGAAGGCCTCCTCTAGGCCGACGGGAAACGGCTGGTACTTCGATAGTTTAATGGGGGTGTGCACAGGGGTCAACGGAGGGGTAGATTAGTTTGATCCTGCACCTAGACACGACAGTTTTGTGTATTTCTTCCTGTAATACGGAAACCAAGACGGATGGAACCACCTTAAGGGAAGGTTTTGAACCCATCAGTCACTCGCTGAAAAATTTGAGAACCCGAAATCAGCGTTCGCGCCGAGATTTCCACTTTGGATATAGAACCCCATGCCGGGCGCTCCGTTCAAAAACATGCTGTCCGTTGCTTGCAATATTTGGACACCGTTCTTAAAGGCGGTGATCGTAGTCCCGGACATGGTGGCTTTCAGAACGTCTCCATTCGCGCATCCAGTCGAGCTTACAGCAAGGTAAGTAAAATCCCCCAAGGCCCCATTCCAGCGGACGATCTGCAAGTACGGATCGGTCGGATTCACGCTGCAGTTGATCTCATAGCCAGTAATGTTGTGTGCGGAAATGGTGGTGTGTAAGCGTAGTTCCACCTCTTCAAAAGAAGCAGCGGTCCCGGTGGCAACATGTACCGTTGCCTTCGCTGTTTGCGTGGCTCCCCAAGCTCCACCTAAAACACAGGTGGTGTCATCAAAGGTAATGGTAGAAGGTTGGGTGCCGAATGCAAGGCCGGGAATGCTTCGACAATCATGCCAGTCCAAGCCCACTGCTCCACCGTTGATCCAGTTCCCACCCTCAGAAATTGGATTCTCGGCCTGTCCGAACGTGGTGGTGTAAGTGCGGCCAGACGGACCTGAATTACCCGAGTTCGCTACCTGACGCAGTATAGGTGACGTGCTGGCCACAAAGTTCGCATCCCCGGAGTAAACCGCCGTGACTGATTTCACCCCCGCAACCGAAAACGTCTTGCTGAAGACCGCCGGCCCGCCCGTGAGTGCAACTGTGTCCATCGCCGTGGTTCCGTTCATGAATGTGACCGTGCCCGTCGGCGCCCCCCCGAATTCTGGTATTACGGTTGCCGTGAGGACCACTGACTGGCCCACAACAGCTGGATTTAATGACGAAACGAGCGTAGTTGATGTGGACGCGGGGACCACTACCTCGGACTGCGCCGGCGAAATGCTACCCGCGAAATTCGCCGCTCCCGGATAAAAAACGGTAATGGATTTAGTTCCAGTCGAGGTAAAGACCTTGTTGAAGGTCGCCTGTCCTCCGTTTAGCGCGACCGTCCCCATGGCGTTATTCCTGTTCATGAACGTGACCGATCCTGCCGGCGTGCCGGACGTCGAGGAAACCGTGGCCGTAAGGGCAACCGATTGGCCGACCGCGGTAGGATTCAGGCTGGGAAGCAAACTGGCGGTGGTAGAACTCGCACTCCCATTGCTGACTACCTCACTGAGGGCGGGAGAAACGCTGGCTGCGAAGCTGGTGTCACCTGAATAGACAGCAGTGATAGATTTTGCATTTGGGTTGACAAAATCGTAGTTCAAAATCGCCCGCCCGCCGCTAAGCGCAACTGTTCCCAATGTCTGAACTCCACCGTTCATAAACGTGACGCTTCCGGTCGGCGATCCGAAGGTTGAGGACACCGTTGCGGTGAAGCCTACAAATTGTCCAGGTAGCGCGGGGTTCAAATTGGAAGTCAGCGTTGTGGTGGTTGCATTTCCGCCGACTCCTTGCAGGACCGCTGAGGTGCTCCCGGCATAGTTGCTGTCGCCCGAGAAGACTGCGGTAATCGCAGGAGTTCCGTTGGACGGAAAAATCTTGGTGAAAATTGCCTGTCCATTCTCCAGTGTCGCATTCCCCAGGATATTGGCGCCGTTTTGAAAGCTCACGACTCCCGTGGGCGTTCCGTTTAGCCCAGTCACGCCCGCCGTAAAGGTGACACCCTGGTTCGCTGCTGACGGATTGGTAGAGGACGCCAGGGCCGTGGTCGTCGCGCGTGTGCCGAGGGACAGCCGGAAGACCGTGCCGTAACCGTAGGGGTTGCTTGCTTGATATCCCGCGCCATTCGTCGTTCCGTACAAACTCCCGTCAGCGGCCTGAATCACGCCCGAGTAAGGACAAGCGCCATCCGTTACTAAGGGCAACAAGCTGTGAAGTGTAGTGAAAGTTCCTCCCAGGGTGATTTGGAAGATCGTGCCACCGCCGACCCCGCCCAATGGGGTGGTTCCGTAGAGATTGCCATCGGCGGCTTGAATCAGCGGACCGACTGGGTTGCGACCGTCTGTGCCGTTAAAGGAGTGCAGCCTGGTCACGGTACCTTGAAGCGTGATACGGAGAATGCTGCCATTCACTCCGTCCAACTCGCTTGGAGCATATAGATTTCCGTCGCTAGCCTGTAGCAGGCCACCCGAAGTTGCAATACCGGGACTGATGACGGTCTCCGTGCCGTCGAGCATTATTTTAAATACCCCACCTGGAGAAGGGCAGCCTTGTGGGGCTTGATTGGGACGGCAATCGCGCCCGGGTGCGACGCCGTACAGATTGCCATCCGCTGCTTGAACAAGACCAGTGGTAGGTTGAGCGCCGTCTCCCAATCCAGTAAAGCTGTAAATGGTCGTTAGCGAACCCTCTGGGGTGATACGAAAGACGGTACCGAAAAAGTTCGTTCCGCCGAACTGGGTGGTCCCGTACAAATTCCCATCACTGGCTTGTATGAGGGGACCCTGAGGAACTGCACCATCAAGACAAGCGTGTTGGCTATTTGTGCGCGAGCAAAACACATGCAGCGTAGTCAGCACGCCTGCCGGAGTGATTTTGAAGATCGTGCCACAAGTACTCGTGGAGTAGAAACTAAGACATGGGGACCCCGAGGCATTACCCCCGCCAGCTGTAGTTGTTCCGTAGAAATTTCCGTCGGCAGCCTGCACCAGCCCCCCGTTCGGGCCCAAACCGTCCGTGCAATTCGCCTTGGAGCAAAAACTGTAGAGCGTGGTCAGTACTCCGGTGGGGGTGACTTTGAAGACGCTTCCACAACTGAAGCCGGGCGCACATGCGTTCGACGTATTCCCGCCACCCGCTGAAGTCGTTCCGTAGAAGTTCCCGTCCGATCCCTGAAACAGTGGTTGTGGCGCGTAGACCGGGTTCGCTGTGTTGGATTTCGTAAGATAGGCAAGCGTTGTAAGCGTCTGCGCGGGCGAAGCAATGGCTGGGGCGAAAAGCAGAACGGTGATGACCAGGAATTGCAATTTGCCTGACTGGCATTTCTGGGGGCCAGGGGCGGGACCAATCTCAGTGAACATTGGGTCTCCAGGAGAGGCGATCAAGGCAGTGCATGTAAGGATCGCGGCGAATCTAGACCCTAGCACCGCTCTGTTTCAGTAGTGTGACTGGCAAGTTAAACCTTGGACGCGCGGATCCGAAACGCCCGTCGATCCCTGACATCAAGCAGGTCGCTTAATCAGATAACACCGGCGGCTGTCCAACGAGCGTAGTCGTCTGCGCCTCGGTTATCGCGGTTGCTGGAGATTATGGGACGCACGCGCACCTGGCCCGTCAGTGCCATAGCCTAGCCTGATAAGTTTCTCTACTCTAGTTGATGGCGAAGGCAGGGTTATCCCTGCTGGCCGCCACGTTTGGAGTGAGCGGTAACTTCAAGTAACCATTCAACTTATGCAGACTTTACTAAGCCTGATTCAAGCCATGGATGCTAGGGTTTATTACTGGTTGAGCCAGTTTCACGGGAGCTGGTTTCTCGACCGGGTGGTCTCGCACATCGAGGCAAACACTCTACTTAAGACCGGCCTATTCGTTGCCGGCTATTGCTACTTCTGGTTTGGCAAAGGGTCCGATCAGCAGGAACGCCGTTATGCCATCGTTCGGATTTTTGTAGGAGCGCTGGTGGGTCTGGCCATCACTCGCGTGGTAGCCACGATTGCTCCTTTTCGGGTTCGCCCCATGTACGCTGCGAACCTTCCTCAGCATGCATTATCGCTGCCGCCAATTTCCAATTTTGTAGACTGGAGTTCGTGGCCCTGCGATCACGCCGCCTATCTGGGCGCCCTGGCGTTTGGATTGGTCCGCTTGTCCCGCCGCCTGACGATTCCGGTCATGACGTATTTCGCAGTATGGATTTGTGTGCCCCGGATGTATCTGGGCATCCACTATGCCTCCGATATTGTGGTGGGCACAGCGATCGGGTTTGCCTCGGTCTGGGCGGCGCTACACATCGAAGAAGTACAGGCATTTGCGGCGCGTCCGCTCATGGCCTTCATGGAGGCGAAGCCGCAACTGTTCTACCCCACGGCGTTTGTGGTCCTGTTTGAAATGGCCACACTGTTCGCCGACATTCAACAGCCAGTTCATGCCTTGCTCGGCACCGTCTCTAGCTCGACCGGACACCACCACACACGGCTCGCGATGGGACTGGTGTTGTTCGCTGCTTTCGGTATGGGCGGAATTGTCCTGCGGCGGATCTCGATGCAACATCGGGCCGGATTGAGAAACAACGCCATGCAGATTCCGGCAGTGCGGACCCGCGGGGCGCGCGCCTAACCCCTTGCCCTCGGCAGCCTGCATTCGCTCATCCGTCGTATACTCTTGCGACGGGATCGTCTGCTTATGCTGAAAGTGCTCAGGCTGGATCAGCACGCTGTTATACCCACGGTGGCCAACGCGGGAGAAGATTTGGGTTTTGACGTCTACGCTCTGGAAGACACAGTTCTTCCTCCCCACACCCCGGTGAGGGTCCGGACCGGAATCGCGGTCCACTTCGAGAGGCCTGAAACGCCCGAGGAAAAATTCGGTCTTCTGGTGCGCGACCGGTCTTCCATGGCCGCGAAAGGGGTCATTGCCAGCGGGGGAGTGATTGACGCCGGCTATCGTGGCGAGTTACTGGTCCTGCTCACCTCGTACGCTCCGGAACATTCATTTGCCATCAAAGCTGGGGACAAAATCGCGCAACTGATTCCGCTGCCGGTGCTGACTGGGGCCGGAGTCGTCGAGACAGATGCGCTAGCCGCATCCTCGCGAGGGCAGGCGGGATTTGGGTCCACGGGAAAATAGAAAACCTGGACCGCTAGCCTGTGTTGTGCAATCCCGCGGCAATTCCGTTTATGGTGGCGCCGAGCGCGTAGTTGAGCGCGTCCGTATCCTCCCCAGCCCGTTTGCGGCGCAGCAAATCCACCTGCACCAGGCTCATCGGGTCGACATAGGGGTTGCGCAGGCGGATGGAACGCGAGAGCACGGAATTATTTTCCAGCAAATCCTTCTGCCCGGTCACGGAAAGAATTACTTGCCGGGTGCGCTCGAATTCCTCCGTCACCATCTTCCACACCCGCTCCCGGAGTTCGGCGTCAGTGACCAGCGAGGCATAAAGGCGCGCGATGGTAAGGTCCGCTTTGGCCATGGCCAACTCGACGTTACGGACCAGGTCGGTGAACAACGGGAAACCGCGCATCATGTCTTTCAGCATTTGCGCATGCGTCGGCTTCTGGGCGGTGAAGCTTTCCAGAGCGTGTCCAATGCCGAACCATGCCGGCAGCGCGATGCGGCTTTGCATCCAGCCAAACCCCCAGGGGATGGCGCGCAGATCTTCAAGACGGCGGCTTTTTGAGCTGCGGCGCGTAGGACGCGAGCCGATCCGGGCGAACTCCAGCTGGTTTACCGGGGTCGCCTGTTCGAAGTATTCGAGCACACCGGCATTCTCCGCGATGTTGCGGCGGTAAAACTGGTAGGCGCATTCGGACATTTCTTCCATCGCACCGTCCCATTCACGAGCGCAATCGGACTGCTCGCTCGGCCGGATGAGGACCTCGAGACAGGCGGCAATCATGATTTCCAGGTTCCATTCCGCAAGCACAGGGTCGGAATACTTCCAGTTCAGGACCTCGCCCTGCTCGGTGATGCGGATTTCCCCGGAAAAATCTCCCACTGGTTGGGCCAGAATCGCGCGATGGGTAGGACCGCCGCCGCGACCCACCGTGCCTCCACGGCCATGAAACAGGCGCAGTTGGATGTCATTCTCGCGTGCCGCACGGTGCAGAGCCTTGTGCGCCTTGTATAGTTCCCAGATGCTGGTAAGCATCCCCCCATCTTTATTCGAGTCGGAGTAACCGAGCATGACTTCCTGCCAGCGTCCCCAGGAGTTGAGCAGGGGAACGTATTCTTTGGTCCGCCAAACTTTCCGCATGATGTCAGCCGAAGCCCGCAGCGATTCGATGGATTCAAATAGAGGCACCGGCATCAATCCGGGATCGTGCTTTGACGCGGCCAGGCTTACACCGCCGATCTCGGCCAGCTTCAACACCGCGAGCACGTCGTCTTTCGATTCCACTCCGCTGATCACATAGTTGCGGACCGCGCAAGCGGGAAAGGTCTGCTTTAACTGCGGGACCTTCCGTAGCGTATCCAGCAGGTCCACCGAGGGCGGAGTAAGTCCCGCGGGCACATCCAGCGGGGAATTGCTTTTCCATTTTCCTGGGATTTCTTCCAGAGCTTTCGCATGCACGCGCGCGTGCTGGCGGATGTCTAACGTCGCCAAATGAAGCCCAAAGGTGGCAACCTTGCGCAACAACGGGCCCAGGAATAGTTCCGCTAGTGGCTGGCCGTGGCCGGCGCACAGGCCGTCGCGTATCAGAACCAAATCTTCTTGCAGCTCTTGCGCTGTGGCATACGGCATGGCGCCCGATTCTGCTCGATTGTGGCGCAGCCGCACGATAACGAAACTGATGAAGCGGCGATACAACTCTGTGGGCGAAATTCTCGCCGCCAGGTGCGCATCCTCGCCAAGTTTTTTCGTGTATTCATCCAGGCGGTCGCGCAATTTACGCGAAAACTGGACTTCGCGGGACGAAGAACTCAGCCGGCGCGAAACGTTGCCCAACTCCTCGAGGTAATGATCAAGAATGGCATTGCGCGCCCGCTCGAGCGCTTCGCGCGTAGATTCAGGGGTAACGAAAGGATTGCCGTCGCGGTCGCCGCCAATCCAGGACCCGAACTGGACCAGCTCGGGCAATTCGCGGGCATTGAGCGTGACCCCGTAGACTTCGCGAAACGAATCCGCGATCTCCTCATAAACCCGTGGCAGGCTCTCGAAGATGGACATGGGATACACGTCGAGACCCATGCGGATTTCATCGGTCACCAACGGCCGTTCCACACGGACTTCATCGGTCTGCCAGAGCGAAGTGATTTCGGCGTGAATCAGGGCCTCATGCTGGGCCGCGTCGGAAGCGGGGAGCGGGAGGTGATCAAGGTTAGCCAGATGCTGGGCGATACGGCCGCGCTTGAGCAAAACCGTACGGCGCGCGACTTCGGTCGGATGCGCCGTGAAGACCGGAGTCACTCTCACCTTGCGCAAAGTTTCAAGGGCGTCTTTGGGGCCAATGCCTGCCGCATGCCAGCGCCGCAGAGTCCCGCGAAATGAACCGGCCAGCGGCGGCTGTTCGGTGTGCAGTTTGCTGGCACGGCGGCGGCGCTTGCGATGGTTGGTCTCGGCAAGATTCGCCAGTTCGAAATAGATGGCGAATGCCTTGGTGATGCGATAGGCATCGGCGACATCAAGGCCGGCGATGGCGTCGCGGGCCTTGGTCATTTGCGGGTCGTCGAAATTGGCCGTCGCAGCCTCGAGCCGCGATTGTTCGCGATGGCGGATCAGCAGGTGGCGCAGTTCTTCGACAACGTTGTAGAGGCGTTTTCCTTCTTGCGCGACGATGACCTGTCCTAGCAATTTCCCCAGGGAACGGACGTCCCGCCGCAGCGGCAGTTCTTTTAGCGGGTCAGCCGTGCCGGCGGTCAGCTCTGCCAGCCGGCTGGTCTGGTCTTCGGGACTCCAAAGGGGATTTTCGCCCATAGGGGAATATATTACAGATAAGGATTTTTTGCGGCATTGGCGATGGGCCGAAGATTCGTGTCAGGGCTGAAGCACAGCCCTGATACGAAATCTTATTTGTCTAAAGGCCCGTTGAAAGTCTTTGCAGCAGCTCCGCTGGTTCTGGCCGGTCCGCATAGTCTTCATTGGCTGAGGCATAGAGCACTTTGCCGTCGCGATCAAGAATAAAGGTTGCTGGGATGGGCAGTTCCCAGCTTTCGTCTCCATTGGCGTGAGGAAGGTTGATGAAGACGCGCTTGTAAACTGCCTGCTGATAATCCGGGACTTTGTAGACCACACCAAATTCGCGAGCGACAATATTGCCGGTGTCACTGAGCAGCGGAAAGCGCAGCTTGTGCTGGTCGTGCATGAAGTAGGACTGCTGCACCGTTTGTGGAGAGATGGCAATCAGCGACGCACCCATACTCTGAATCTCGGGAGCGATCAAGTTCATCGCTTCCATCTGACCGACGCAGAAGGGGCACCAGCGCCCACGGATGAAACAGAGGACGAGACGGCTTTTGCTCAGGAGTTCGGCGCAGGAAACGAGTTTGCCATTGTGGTCTTTAAGTTCGAATGCGGGAGCTTTGGAGCCGACAGCCATGGTGCGCTTAGCGATTCCATTGGCCTCAAGCGCGGCAACTACGCGGGCGTGAATGTCCCGCGTTTCCTGGGGAACGTACTTCGCGATGAGTTCTTTGCGCTCAGCGTAGATTTCCCGCAGGGGACGAAGATCAACCGCGTTTGATTCGTCGAGGGAGCGCCATTTCATAAGAATTTTTCCCACCCATAATGTCATCCTGAGCGGAGTGGCCGTCCCGCTTTGCGGGATGGCCACGCAGTCGAAGGACCCCGCGTCACTTAATAACTCCAACCGGTGTTTCAGGGAATTCCCACCGGAACTGACTGCATCGTGAGAATTCCTTTTGAGGCCTAAATTGCTTAAAACATGCCTGAGATCCTTCGACTTCGTTGGCTACTTCGCTGCGCGAAGCAGCCACTCCGCTCAGGATGACAAGGGGAAAGGAAGCTACATCCCCGGAAACTTCATCCCCGCCATCCGCCGTGCGAAGCTGGGCTTACCCATTTGCTTGAACATCTTCTTCATCTGAGCATACTGGCGTAACAAATTATTCACTTCCTGAATTGAAGTTCCCGACCCGCGCGCAATTCTTTTGCGGCGGCTTCCGTTGATCACTTCGTGGTGGTCGCGCTCATGCGCAGTCATCGAATTAATGATGGCCTCCACGCGGTTGATCTGTTTCTCGTCCACTTTGTCTGCCGCTTTTTGCAATCCGGCGAATGGCCCAATACTTGGCAGCATTCCGAGGATGTTCTGCATCGAACCCATCTTCTTTACCTGCTGCAACTGGTCGCGGAAGTCTTCCAGCGAGAAGCCATCGCCGGTTAAAGCCTTAGCGGCAATTTCCTGGGCTTTCTTCTTATCCACCGTCTGTTCGGCGCGTTCGATGAGCGAGAGAATGTCACCCATGCCCAGGATGCGCGAAACGATGCGATCAGGATGGAATGGCTCCAGAGCATCGTACTTTTCGCCGACGCCGATAAACTTGATCGGCTGCCCGGTGACTTGACGTATGGAGAGTGCCGCGCCGCCGCGGGCATCGCCGTCCATCTTGGTCAGCACCACGCCGGTAAGCGCAAGCTTTTTGTGGAACTCATCGGCGGAGTTCACCGCGTCCTGTCCGGTCATGGCGTCGGCCACGAACAGGATTTCCTGCGGGTTCAGCAGCCGTTTGAGCGACTGCATCTCATCCATGAGCTGATCGTCAATGTGCAGACGGCCGGCGGTGTCCACGATGAGCACGTTGCAGCCGGTATTGATGGCTTCCTTGCGGGCTTCTTTCGCCAGGCGCTCGACAGTGGCGGTATTGGCTTCGTTGACTTGGCCCTCGTAGATGTTGGCCTTGATCGCCTGCGCCACAACTTTCAACTGCTCACGCGCGGCGGGACGGTACACGTCCACCGAAACCAGCAGGGGACGGTGTCCGCCATTCTTCAGCCAGTTGGCCAGCTTGCCGGAGGTGGTGGTCTTACCGGAACCCTGTAGGCCGGCCATGAGTACGACCGTCGGTGGCTGCGAGGCAAACTTCAGCTTGGCGGTGTCTTTGCCGAGGATTTCGACGAGTTCGTCGCGGACGATCTTGATGACCTGCTCGCCGGGCGCGAGCGCAGTCATCACCTGTTGGCCAACCGCCTTGGCCTGTACCTGATCGATGAACTGCTTGACGACCTTGAAGTTGACATCGGCCTCCAGCAGCGCCAGACGCAACTCACGCAGCGCCTCCGCAATGTTCTCTTCATTGAGGACGGCCTGCCCACGCAGGGTCTTGAATGCGCGCTGAAGTTTTTCCTGTAAATTTTCGAACATAAACGAAGGACTATTCTACCAGCGGTGTAGGGCGGGCACTCCTGCCCGCCCTGCTGGCGGCGTTGAGATGACGCCACAAGACATTAGACTCGCAAATTGGTTACGCTGTCAGCGGGCGGACAGGAGTGTCCGCCCTACACTGGGATCAGGCCGCTTGCTTATCTCCGAATACTTGGTTCGCTGCAATCACGGTATTGCAGTGGATGGTCACTGTGTCTTCCACGTTGCGGGCATAGCCGCCGGCATAGGTCACCATCACAGGGATGCCACGCGCCTTGGCCACGCGGAAGACCAGTTCATCCCGCCGCTTGAGTCCTTCAAGCGTGAGCGATAGCCCTCCAAGTTGATCTTGCTCGTATGGGTCAGCCCCCGCGATATAACAGATCAACTCCGGTTCAAACTGCCGTAGCCCTGAGCTGAGCGCATGGTCCAGCCAGGCAAGGTAGTCGTCATCGCCAATGCCATCGGGCAGATCCACGTCAATCGAAGACGGCGGCTTCCACGGTGGATAGTTGTTATGTTGGTGGAGCGAGATGGTGAAGACATCTCCGGCGTGGGCGTTGCGCACTCGCGGCGTGCTGTGATGTTGGGATGGCAGGGGATCGCTCGGAATGCGCGTACCGGCAAAGATTGCCGCGGTGCCGTTGCCTTGATGGACATCGCAGTCCACGGTCATGGCGGTGCGGATTTTGTCGTCGCGCTGCATGCGGCGGATGGCGACAGCTACGTCGTGAATCATGCAGAAGCCTTCGCCATGATCGGAAAATGCGTGGTGAAAACCGCCTCCGATGTTGACCGCGGCGCCGTCTTTGAGCGCATGTTGCGCAGCGAGGATTGATCCGCCGGCGGCCAACCAGAAAGCGTGCACTAACTCTGGCGAAAACGGAACTTCCAACTGCAATTCCTCCTGCGCAGAAAGCGTTCCCATCTTCAGCTTTTGCACATAATCGGGTTTGTGGACCAGCAGGATGTCCTGATCGGACGCGGGTTGCGGAGTTAAGAAATCGGATGCGTCCGCAACTTTTGTTTCCAGCAACCGCTGATGAATCCGCCGGTATTTTTCAGCGGGGAAAACGTGCTGGCCGATGGGCAAGTAATAACCATCGCTGTAGATCAGTTTGAAGGGAAGCATGTAGCTTTCCATCATAGCTCCATCCACTTGTCATCCTGAGCGGAGTGGCCGTCCCGCTTTGCGGGATGGCCACGCAGTCGAAGGACCCCGCGTCACTTAATAACTCCAACCGGTGTTTCAGGGAATTCCCACCGGAACTGACTGCATCGTGAGAATTCCTTTTGAGGCCTAAATTGCTTAAAACATGCCCGGGATCCTTCAGCCACTCCGCTCAGGATGACAAGGAAGATTTATTTTCTTTTAGCGGGAGCAGGAGGAACAATCGGCCTGCGAATCGGCACGATCGCCCCTTTTGACGGATCAGCCGCCGCGTTAGCGCGCGAGAGCACTTCTTCCTGGATGTACTTCACAAAATCCTGAATCTGCCTCTGCATCTCCTCCATGCGTTCGCGCATTTGCAGGATGATGGCCATGCCGCTGATATTCACGCCGAGATCGCGGGCCAGCGACAAAATGAATTCCAGACGCTGGAGGTCTTCATCGGTGTAGAGGCGGGTGTTGCCTTCGGTGCGCGACGGCTTTAGCAAGCCTTCGCGTTCGTACAAACGCAGCGTCTGCGGATGGATCCCATACATCTCCGCCACCGAGGAGATCATGTAGGCGCCTTTGGATTTGCGCTTAGTCATGTCTGATACGCATTTAATTTACACCAAAACAAAAGCGCCGCGGATTTGCGCAGATTATCGCGGATCGTAAAATCCGTGAAAATCCGCGTAAATCCGCGGCTAAGGTTTCTTAAGCGGCTGGTTGAGGCTTGGTCTGGACGGGAGTGTTCCATCCCTGCGGACGCAAGGCAATATTCAGGAAATACGCCGCAACGCCCGCGCCGATCAGGACCATCCCAAACAGGAACGAACTCATCCCCAGCACCTGCTCATGCTGGCTGTGGCTTACGGCGAATCCCAGCAACAGCACCGGGGCGACGCCAACTGCCAATGCGCCGAATGTTCCGCCGGGCACGCGAAAGGGCCTCGCCAAATTTGGCTCGCGGAAACGCAATACAGCCAAGGCAACAAATTCCAGGGCCAGGCTACTCCCATAAATAACGATGTCAATGGTTACGAGCCGTTCAAATCCCAGGCCGAGGCACAAAGCCCAGCCTGCCGCACATACAAGGATCGCCACCCACGGCGCGCGAGTCCGAGAATGCAATTTCCCAAAAACCTTGGGCAGCATTCCATCCTGCGCCATGGCCAGCGGCAGGCGGGAGTAGCTCATGACCAACGCATTGAACATGCCGAAAGCGCTCATCATGCCGCCTAACACCAGCCCGATGCGGAGCAACGGCCCACCCAACAAGCCGGCAATATCGGCCCATGAGCCAGTCTCCCACGCGGAGACTGGAAGTTTTGTCATCCACACCGCTGCCACCGGAATGATGTAACTCAACGCCACAATCAGCACCGCCAGCAGCATGGCCCGGGGATAAGTCCGCTGTGGGCGCTCGACTTCCGTGGCAATAGTGGAGGCGTTGTCCCATCCCATGTAGTTCCACATGGCAATCAACAGGCCGCCGATCAGTCCAACTTTAGAAGTGTTGGGAGTCGTCACCGCCTGAAACAGCGCTCCATACTTAAGCGGCGAAAGCAGAACAATCAGGACAAACGGCGATGACAACAAGAAGAACAACCATAAAGAGGTAGTTGAAACCACCTTCACGCCGGCAATATTCAGCAGCGTGCAGGCGATGACCACCGTCAGCCCCACAAACAGCCCGCGATTTCCTTCTCCAAACCAGGGAAACAGGCGGGTCAGATAAAGGGTGAACAGGGTCGGATAGATCGCCATGTCGAAAATGGACGCGACCAACGAGAGCCAAGCCTCCTGAAATCCCCAAAAGTTTCCCATGGCTCGCCGGACCCAGGCGTAGTAGCCGCCTTCGTAAGGCAGAGCGCTGGAAAGCTCTCCGATCATGAATGCGGTAGGCAAGCTCCATAGCAGCGGTGTGACTGCTAAAAATACCAGTGCTTGCCAGTACCCGGCGCCGTGGACGATGTCCTCGATACCATAGGTGCCGCCCGACACCATAAAAAAGGTAGCCGCCACCAGCGGCCAAAGCGTCAGCCGGGTGGACTTCTTTTTCGGGAGAACGGTGAGAGGGAGTGTTTGGATCTGTGAAGGGACGCTAGCTGTGGCCAATTTCGACGGCTTCCTCCTCGGAGCGAATCACTCTCAGCCACCTCTTCGGGTGTGCCGGTTGGTAGGATTCCGGCAGCTCGGCTGAAGTTAGTTCGCAATCGCAGAATACGGCAAATTTCCACAGACGCAAGAGAAATTTTGAAAAATTTTGTGGTGGAAGGCGAGGTACGGAAGTAATCACGTGGGGAGTGGGAGATTGGAAAGTACGTGTCGATTGTGAGGTTCGTATCAGGGTGCGGCCTTCAGGCCCACCGTCAAGTAGACGGGACCGCTGAAGCCATCCCCTGATACGAACCCGTTAGACATTCTTGAACAACTCTTCCCGCGGATCTTCCGGATTCAATTTTGCCAGCTCACGCAGCAATTCTTTCGTCTTCTCATCGCGCGGCATAGGGACAGTAATTTTGATCTCTACGATCTCATCCCCGCGCGCACCATCTTTCGTTGCCGAAGGCACGCCCTTCTCCCGTAGCCGCAACTTTTGACCAGACTGGGTTCCAGGTGGAATCTTTAGCTCGGCGCGGCCATCGATTGTGGGAACTTCTACTTTTGCGCCTAATGCCGCTTCAGTCGCAGTCACAGGAACCGTCAGATAAATATTGTCTCCGTCCCGCCGAAAGACCGGATGCTCGCCCATGCGGATGATCACATAGAGATCGCCCGGCGCGCCGCCATGCGATCCAGCGTTACCGCGATTGGGAAGGCGAATGCGCTGCCCATCCCGTGTCCCTGCTTTGATACGCACTTCGAGCGGCTCCGTTCGCTCGACCGTTCCTTCGCCATGGCAAACCGGGCAAGGCGAAATATTCTTCCCCGTTCCGTGACAACGCGGACATTGCACGTTGAACTTCATGCGTCCACCGGTCTGGGTGATCTGACCGCTGCCTCCGCATTGCGGGCATTTGCCGGGAGACTCGATTTCTCCATTGCCGTGGCAATTGCCGCAGGTATCACGACGGGCGATGTTCAGACGCATGACGCCACCGCGGATCGCTGTCCAGAACGGCACGTTGACTTGATATTCGAGATCGGAGCCCGGCTCCGGGCCTTCTTCGCTTACACCCGCGCCGCCGCGTCCGCCGAAGATGCCGGAGAAAATGTCGCGGAAGCTGCTGCCGCCACTTCCTGTGTTGGTGCGGCCTGCTCCTGCGAGATCGGAGAAGTCGAATCCGCCGAAGTCGAAGGGGACGCCTTGCGCTCCACCGCCTCCTTGAAATCCTCCTGGAGGATATCCTGTCCAAGCGCCGCCACCCGGCCCTCCGCCGGCACTAGCGTACGCTTCCGCCGCCGCGGGATCGATGTTGTCTGAATAGAATCCGAGCTGGTCGTAGATTTTGCGCTTCTTCGAATCGCTCAGAACGTCGTTGGCCTCGGAGATGGCCTTGAACTTTTCTTCCGCGGCCTTGTCTCCGGGATTTACGTCAGGATGATACTTCCGCGCCAGCTTGCGGAATGCTTTGCGAATCTCCTCGGCGGAGGCGGACTTCTTCACGCCCAGTGCGCCGTAATAGTCTTTTTTTTCGTTGGCTGCCATCAGAGTTTATTTAGCTTTTACTGCTTATCGGTCCGCCAAAGATCCGTTCAATCTTCTCACCACCCATCCGATCAAAATCGTCTGGCACCGAGATTTGTCCTGCCATAAAACCGAGCCGGCGGATTTTCGCGCCAGTCGGGGTGTGCAGCGCTGTCACCTTGACCATTGGCTTGCCAGCCTTGGCAATTATGAAGGGCTCGCCTTTGGACGCTTCGTCCACCAACTTGGAAGAGTTGCGCCTTAGCTTCCTGAATGTTAACTGTTTTTATGCGTTTCATTTGTCTTTCATGGATTCGCTTGGGAATAACATCTGCGCTCCCCACTTCTCGGCTAAATCTTGCCATCTTGGGTTCACTGACTCAATCAAAGCAATCTTTTTGCGCCGCGACCAGCCTTTCAATTGCTTTTCGCGATCAATGGCTTTCTTGACGTCGTCGAAATTCTCAAAGTAAACCAGGCGATTGCATTTGTACTTGCTGGCGAATCCTTCAAACCCGCCGCTCTTATGTTCCCACATGCGGCGTTCGATGCTGTTCGTCATGCCGATGTAGAGAGTCCCAGTTAAACTGGAAACGATATAGACCCAATAACACTTTCGGTCCATAGCCACTCCAAACATCTTGTCATCCTGAGCGAAGTAATCACGCGCGATCAGCGCGTGATTACGCAGTCGAAGGACCCCGGTGAGGCTGATCTCTTAACTGCGATCTTAGGGAATTCTCACTGAGACCTCGAATGGTACAGGCTGTACAGCAAACTCCAAAACTGCTTCACCGTGAGAATGCCTTTATGTGCCTCATGTACTGCATATCTCACAGGGGTCCTTCGACTCCGTGACCATCCCGCTTCGCGGGATAGTTACTCCGCTCAGGATGACAGTTTTGTGGAGGGCTTCCGAATCGAAGCTCCGCGAACCTTCTTACCATCTACATACACCGGAATACGCTGCAATCCGTCTAAAGTCTGCGTGAACACTACCCAGCTATGCTCCTCGTCAATGTACTCTAAAAAGTAATCCTGTCCCTTCACCTGGAATTGCATTTTCACACCCCCTACTTCTAAAGCGAAAAACGAGCCGCGGATTACGCGGATTTTCGCGGATTCTTGATCCGCGTTCATCCGTGTTAATCCGCGGCCAAAGTTCGTTTACTTCTTGGGATCGACATCCACATACTCCGCGTCAATCACGCCTTCGTCTTTCTTCTCGCTACTGGCGCCGTTGGATCCAGGTTCTGATCCGGCGTCAGCTTGCGGTCCCGCTCCAGGAGCTGGCTGCGACTGCGCTGACTTGTACATCTGCTCCGCCAGTTTGTGCGAAGCTGCGGTCAGCGTCTCGCGGGCCTTCTCCATCTGTGCTTTGTCGTTCGACTCGACTGCCTTCTTCGCGTCGGCCAAAGCGTTCTCCACTTCGCCACGATCGGAGCCGGAGATTTTGTCGCCCTGCTCCTTCAGCATCTTCTCGATCTGGTAGATCATCGAGTCGAGCTGGTTTTTCGAGTCGATCGACTCGCGCTGCGCCTTATCCTCGGCCGAGTGAGCTTCGGCGTCTTTCGCCATCTGCTCGACTTCTTCCTTCGACAGACCGGAAGACGACGTAATCGTGATCTTCTGATCTTTGCCGGTGGCGTTGTCTTTCGCCGTCACGTTGAGGATGCCGTTCGCGTCGATGTCGAACGTCACTTCGATCTGCGGCACGCCACGCGGAGCCGGTGGTAAACCGGTCAGGTGGAACTTGCCGAGCGTGCGGTTCTGCGCTGCCATCGGACGCTC
>CAZETZ010000020.1:0-12949 GCA_964514735.1 uncultured Acidobacteriaceae bacterium
CGTATATCTTCGCTACAGCGGGCAGAATGAACAACGTCAAGACCAGCCTGATCAAGGCGCTGACGGGCGAGGACACCGACCGGATCAAAGAAGAAAAAGAGCGCGGCATATCGATCGATCTTGGCTTCGCCCATCTCGACTTGCCCGACGGAACGCAGGCGGGAATCGTCGACGTTCCCGGCCACGAGCGCTTCATCCGCAATATGCTGGCAGGAGCAGGCGGGATTGATTTGGTGCTGCTGGTGATCGCCGCGGATGAATCCATTAAGCCGCAGACCCGTGAGCACTTCGATATCTGCCATTTGCTGGGCGTGCGCCGGGGCATCACGGTATTGACCAAGTCCGATCTGGTGGATGCCGAGACGCTGCACGTCGTCCAATTGGAAGTTCAGCAGTTTCTTCGCGGATCGTTTCTGCATAACTCACCGGTCATTCCCGTCAGCTCGCTGACGGGAATGGGATTCGATCAACTAAAACAGGCGCTGGCCCAGGCGGCCCTCGAAATACCTGTCAAAGATCCCACCGCGCTGCCGCGTTTGCCGATTGACCGCGTCTTTACCATGAAGGGCTTTGGGACAGTCGTTACCGGCACGCTGATTTCGGGAAGCATCTGCCAGGAGGACGAGCTTGAAGTATTTCCCAAAGGAAGGCGGGCGCGGGTGCGTGGTGTGCAGGTCTATGGGCAAACTGTCAATCAGGCAGAAGCAGGACAGCGTACGGCGCTCAATCTCGCGGGAATCGAGAAAGAAGAACTGGAACGGGGCATGACGCTGGCGCCGCCCGCCATATTCAACGCTACGTTCCGGGCGGATGTTTCGCTCTCCCTGTTATCGTCCGCGAAGCCGCTCAAAAAGCGCTCTAGAGTACACGTGCATGCGTACACCGCGGAAACGATCGCCGAGATCGTGCTCTATCGCGGCAAGGAAATCGCCGCGAACGAAACTGCTTTCGCGCAATTGCGCATGGCCAATCCTTTATTGCTCTTACCGGGAGACCGTTTCATTGTGCGCCAGTTTTCTCCGCTGGTCACGATCGGTGGCGGAGTCGTGCTGGATGCGGCCCCCATTCCACGTTTCAAGGGCGAGACCGTGGACCCACTGCTCAAGGTATCGGTGGAAGGGAAGGTGGAGGAAATGCTGAACGCGCGGATCGCGCGGCGCGGGTATCAAGGGTTACCGATAGCGCAAGCTGTGGCCGAAACCGGCCTGCGCAAAGAAGAGATCGCTTCAATTCTAGCCAAGCCGCTGGCCGATGGGGTCGTACTGAAGCTTGGTGATCTGTATTTGGATTACCCCGTGATGGTCGCGCTGAGCAGTTTGATTCCGCAATCTTTGGAATCCTTTCACAAAAACAATCCGTTGGTCGCCGGGATGAGGAAAGAAATTCTACGGGAGAAATTCACATTAAGCCCCGAAGTTTGTGCCGCCGTACTCGACGTTCTTGTACGGGAAAAGAAGCTCGAGGTCAGCGGCGATGTGGTGCGCTTGCCCGGCCGCGGAGTGGTCATGGAAAATGAGGAGTCGGCGTCGCAACGAGAGATTGAGCACGCTTTTGCGTCCGCGGGGCTCAAAGTCCCGGCGCTCAAGGATGTACTAGCTGGATTGCAAGTGGACATGGCGCGGGCCCAAAAGATCGTCACCCTGCTATTAAGAGATCGGGTCCTGGTAAAGCTGGCCGACGATCTGGTTTTTCATCGCTCCGCTCTCGACGATTTGAAGAAGCACCTGGCCGCGCACAAATCCAAAGCTGGCAAAATCAACGTTACTCAATTCAAGGACCTGGCTGGCGTCAGCCGGAAATATGCCATCCCGCTGCTGGAGTATCTGGACCGCGAGCGCGTTACCCGGCGAGTGGGAGATGAAAGGCAAATTCTTTAGCCGCAGATTTTCGCGGATTGACGCGGATTTTTTATTTCATCCGGGCAAATCCGCGGCCGCTTTCAGATTTTCTCTTCCGGAAATTCCAGCTCCAGCCCCAGCGGGCCGGTGAAGCGGTTGGTAAGGTTCACCAGCCCGGTGAGCAGGTGCAAATCCACGATCTCGGCATCCGAGAAGTGCTTCTTGAGCGTCTCCACGTCATTTTCTTCGATCTTGCCGGGGGCGCGAGTCAACTCCTCCGCGTACAACAATGCTGCCCGTTCTTTTTCGGAAAGATGGCTGTGGTTCCCTGCCTTGAGCGCTACCCAATCCGCATGTGTCACCCCGGCCCGCTTGGAGGAAGCCAAGTGGTGCTGCAAGCAATAGTGGCATTCATTGATGAACGACACGCGAATGTAAATCAACTCGTAGAGTTTACGGTCCAGGGAGCGTCCCACACTGGTGTAAAAGCCAAGAAAGTTCTTGAGCATATCGGGACGGTGTGCCAGCGCCTTCTGGGCGTTCCCCGGCTTGCCCTTGAATTTCTGCTCGTAAATTTCCTTTACCTCCGGAGAAGCATCTTCCATCTGCACCAAAGCAATACGCGCCATGCAGTCCTCTCAATCGTCGCAGTCGACCTTCGTATAATACTGGGGAACTGGTTTGTGGAGAAACCATGCTCAACATCCGCCCCGCTACCGCTAACGACGCAGCCTTGCTGAAGACGCTGATCGGCGAACTGGCTGAGTTCGAAGGTTTGCGCCACGAAGTCGTGATTACAGAAAACGACTTGCGACGCGACGGATTTGGCGCCGAACCAAAGTTCCGCGCATTGATCGCCGAATGGGACCGCGAACCCGCGGGCTACGCGCTTTTTTACGTGACCTATTCCACGTTCCTTGGCCGTGCTGGATTGTTTCTGGAGGACCTGTTCGTCCGACCGCGGTTTCGCGGTAAAGGCATGGGAAAGGTCCTGCTGGCCCGCGTCGCGCGTATCGCGGAGGAAGAACACTGCTACGGCGTGCGCTGGGAGGTGCTCGACTGGAACCAGCCGGCCATCGATTTCTACCAGTCTCTTGGCGCGCGGTTCCGTGACCCATGGCGGCCGGTTTCGCTCAACGGAGAACCGCTGCGGCAACTGGCGGAGAAAGCCCGATGACCCGGCCGGTATGCATTGTAGGGGCAGGGCTGGCTGGCAGCGAGGCTGCCTGGCAATGCGCGCGCCGCGGTATCGCGGTGGAACTCTGGGAAATGCGGCCGGTGCGCTCGACTCCGGCACATCAAACCGGCGATTTCGCCGAACTGGTCTGCTCCAATTCTCTGAAATCCGACAGCCAAAACACCGCGCCCTGGCTGCTGAAGGAAGAAATACGACGAGCGGGGTCGCTGTTGCTCGAGATTGCCCGCGAATGCGCCGTGCCCGCCGGGCATGCGCTGGCCGTAGACCGCTCGACGTTCGCGGCAAAGGTCACGGCAGCGATATCGCAGCATCCGCGAATCACCATCCGCCGCGAAGAATTCACCCACGTAGATGAGGGCACAATCACGGTCCTCGCCACCGGTCCGCTGACCTCCGATGCTCTTTCGCGGGAAATTGGCCGCCTGAGCGGCGCAGCCCATCTTTTTTTCTACGATTCCATCAGCCCTATCGTAGAAGCGGATTCGATTGACCGGTCGAAGGTCTATTGGGCCGCCCGCTACGACAAGGGAACAGCCGACTACATCAACTGCCCCATGTCGCAGGAAGAATATGACCGGTTCTACGACGCGCTTCTCTCCGCGCAGCCGGTGGAAGAAAAAGACTGGGAGAAGCTGAATTATTTCGAAGGCTGTCTACCTATCGAAGAAATTGGCCGCCGCGGCCGTGACACTCTACGTTTCGGCCCCATGAAGCCAGTAGGATTGAAAGATCCGCGGAGCGGCAAAATGCCTTACGCGGTGGTGCAACTCCGCCAGGAAAACCTGCGGGCTGATTCGTTCAATCTGGTCGGGTTCCAGAACCACCTCAAGTTCGGCGAGCAGGCCCGTGTACTGCGCCTGATCCCAGGCCTGGAGAATGCCCGGTTCCTCCGCTATGGCCAGATCCACCGTAACACTTATATCAATGCGCCCACGCTGTTGAATGAAACTTTGCAGATGCAGCAGCGCCCGAACGTCCTGTTTGCCGGGCAGATTTGCGGGGTCGAGGGCTACGTGGAATCCATCGCGACCGGGCTGTTGGCGGGGGTCCATGCTGCGGCGCTGGCGCAAAATTTTCCGCCGATTGCAGCCCCTCGCCCCAGCGCCTTTGGATCGCTCGTCCACTACATCACCCACGCCGATCCGGCCCGTTTTCAGCCCGCGAACATCACGTTTGATTTGCTGCCGCCGTTGCAGGCAAAAGTCCGGGACCGCCAGCAACGTCACCGCCAGCAATGCGAACTGGCGCTGAAGGAATTTGCAGTCTGGCGTGAAAGGGTTGAAGCCAACGGAAAAGATGTGACAGCTTCCGTGTAACTGCTGAAGCCGCACAGCGGCGATCGATTGCAGCCCAGCGACGTAAGCCCTGGGAAGAATGGCTACCATACAACCTCTACAGCGCAGCTTGATCTAATGCCGTGCCGACAGCATGGTCAGGATATCGTTCAACCCCTGACGAATATATTTGAGATCGGGCGGAGGGGCCGCCGGGAAGGGTAGAGGAGTCTGTTTCTTTCCGTCTTTGACTTCGTGCCGCATTAACTGCCGGGCCCCGGCGATGGTAAAGCCCTGTTCGTAGAGAAGTCCCTTGATGCGCAACACGCTTTCGACGTCCTTGCGCCGGTACATCCGCTGCCCGGTGCTGCTTTTCACCGGCTTGAGCTGCGGAAATTCAGTCTCCCAAAAACGCAGTACATAAGCCGGAAGCCGGCAGAGCTTCGCTACTTCCCCGATGCGGAAGTAGAGCTTCTCCGGTATGAAGATATCGGCTGTTTTACTGGTGCTCTTTTTGGGGCTCATTCTGCTATCTGCGTTTCTAGCACGATGTTGGTTTGCGCACAACTCAAAATTCGCGGTGGAACAATTCTTGCTTACTCCAGCAGATGCGAATCGTGTTTTTGGAACAACTCGCGCATGGCTGCGGGAGTCCGCTCACTCATCCTGTGAATTCCCTGGATCAATCGATAGATGTTGGCCGTCATTACCAGCAGGTAGCGCGTCCGCCCAGGGCCAGGATTCCAATAGGTATGGGGTGTGCCTCGCGGCGCCAGCACGGCCGCTCCTGCTTTTGCTTCGACTTCCCGATCGCCAATCTGTACCCACAGTGTCCCCTCCAGCACATACCAGGCTTCATCGTCGCTGTGATGAACATGCCGGGGCGCAATAAACCGCGGAGGCCCGGGAGGCCCGCCGGCATCTTGCCATTCTGCCAGCACGAAATTGCCTGAACCTAGAACTTGTCCTACAAGCGGTGGTGCAATAACGGGTGAATCCATGGGCTACCTCGGGAATCTATTATGCTGAGAAAAACAACAAAAAGGACGATTATGCCGGTTGAAGTATGCAAACACTATCTTGAAGAAGTCAAGCGTCAGTTGGAGGGGTATAAACGTTTAGGCGAGGGCGCGCTCGTCCAGCTCAAAGACGAGGAATTCTTCGTTACTTTGGATCCGGAGTCGAACTCGATTGCGATCATCGTGAAGCACATCGCCGGAAACATGCGCTCACGCTTTACCGATTTCCTGACCACCGATGGCGAAAAGCCTGATCGCAACCGCGATCAGGAATTCGAGCTGACTCCCACAACCACACGCGCCGAAGTCATGCGCTGGTGGGAGAATGGCTGGGCCATTGTCTTCTCTGCCATCGACTCTCTCAAACCCGAAGACGTAATGCGCACGGTCACTATTCGCAATGAGCCGCATACGGTGCTGCAGGCCATCAACCGGCAGCTTGCCCACTATGCGCACCACGTTGGGCAGATCGTATTTCTGGCCAAGCATTTTCGCTCCAGCGGATGGAAAACCCTCAGCATTGCCCGCGGCAAATCGCAGGATTTTAAGGCCGCCACGGATACCTATGAGAAAGGTGTCTTGCGGAAATAAGCGGCGCCGAAGCCCTAGCTGCGCGGCCCAAAGTAGCGGTAATGCCCGGTAATTTTCCAGTCAAATAACACGTCTTCCAGCTTCGGTCCCCGCCCGATATTGTGAACCAGCATGTAACGCCCGGTGGCTGCTGATTTCCTATCCACCACCATGCCAATATGGGGCACGTTGCCTCCGAGGTCCCAGGTGACCAGATCGCCAGGGGAATAATCTTCCGCGCGCTGGGTAATCGGCAGGGCGTGGCCGTGGCGCGAAAAGAACACCATAAGGTTCGGCACCCGGCGGTGATCGATATTGGAGTCGGGACTGGCGCGCCGCCATTTCGCCGGATAGGCGGAGAAGTTCCTCAGCATGTCTTCATGAACTTCTTTCTGCAAATCAACTCCCACCACCCGATAAATGCGAATGATCTCGTCCGTGCATACTCCCGTGTTTTCCGGCACATCTCCGCCGGGATAAGGGATACGCACATAAGCGGGATCGTAGCGGACGGTATGGTTGGGCCGGTCCAGCGCGGCCCCCACTAATTGGTGAATGAATTCCTGGCGGGAAGGGTCCTGCCCCAACAGAGGCAAGGTAAGCAATAGCGAGCCGCAAATGAGTTGCAGGGAAACCCGGCGCTGCATACTTTGCGCCAGTTTACGCCCCGGTCGGCAACTTTACGATCTTCATCTGGATGGCATAAGTAACTAGCTGCGCCTTGTTGTGGATGCCGAGCTTGCGCATGAGGTTGAATTTGTGGGCTTCCACGGTTTTCACGCTAACCCCCAGCAGCCGGGCCGACTCCTTGACGGAATGCCCCTCGGCCAGCAGCTTTACGATCTCTTCTTCCCTGGGAGTTAACGAGCTGGCCCTGGTTCCGGTTGCGGAAGGAACATCCTTGCGGACTTTCTGCAAGACTTGCGGGCTCACATAACGCACGCCGCGCTGCGCGTCGCGCATGGCCTGGACCAGGTTTGCCGCCTGCGTATCCTTGTGCACATAACCCATCGCGCCAGCCTGCAATCCCCGCAAAGCTGACTGGTTGTCCCCATGGCCGGTCAGAAAAATAAGCTTGGTCCGCGGAGAGGTGTGTTGTACCAGCCGTACAACCTCGGCAGAAGACACGCCGGGCACAGCGGTGTCGATCAAGACCACATCCGGCTGATGGGCGCCAAGTTTCTGGAGGGCCTCGGTGGTATCGCCTGCTTCGTCGACCACTTCAATGTCCGGTTCATCTTCAAGGAAGCGGCGCATGCCATGGCGCACCAGGGCATGGCCATCCACGATCAGGCAACGGATTTTGGGCCTGCCAAACGGGCCGTCAATCGACAGTTTCTCCTGCATGACTCTCCTGGGAGGCCAGAGAAATGTGCAAGTGGGTCGCGGCCAGGCGAGAATCCATCCCACTTGGTCCAAATCCGATCCGTGGGTGCATTCTACAAGCTCCGCCGGAGTTACGTCACGCGCGGGAACAAAATTTGCCCCGGGGAGGGCTAGGGGCCGCCAATTTTCGCGGCGACATCGGATACAATCCATGACAATGCTTCGCTACTTCACCGCAGGAGAATCGCACGGCGAGGCCCTTGTCGCCTTTCTTTCCGGCCTGCCCGCCGGGTTAAAAGTGGACCGGGCGTTTTTGGACCGTGAACTATGGCGCCGCCAGCAGGGCTACGGTCGCGGTGGCCGCATGAAGATTGAGACCGATAAGGCGCATATCCTGTCGGGGGTGCGCCATGGCGCTACGATCGGCTCGCCCATCGCCATCTTGCTGGAGAACAAGGACTGGAAAAATTGGGAGGAGGCGCTTCCGGTTGAGCCGGGCGATCCCGCAAAGCATAAGCGCGTCGCCTCTCCACGCCCTGGACATGCCGACCTGGCCGGGGCCTTGAAGTACAACTTCTCGGAAGCCCGTTACGTGCTGGAACGCGCCTCGGCGCGAGAATCCGCCGCGCGGGTGGCCATCGGGGCATTGGCAAAACAGTTCCTGGGCGAATTAGGGATCGGCGTTCTTAGCCACGTGGTTGCCGTGGGCGCCACCGAACTGAAAACCGAAGTGGCCTGGGAAAAAATCCGCGCAGTGGCGGAGAAGCAGGAAGTCCTGCTCAGTTGCGCCGACTCCGACACCGAACAGCGGATGAAAGAGGAAGTAGATAGGGTCCTGAAAACCGGAGACTCGATTGGCGGCGTCTTCGAAGTCGTCGCCCACAACGTTCCCCCGGGGCTGGGGACCTATGTTCAATGGGACGAACGTCTCGATGCCCTGCTGGCCGGCGCGGTCATGTCGTTGCAAGCGGTGAAGGCGGTAGAAATCGGCTCCGGCGTGACTGCTGCCTACTCGCCGGGATCGGCCGTGCACGATGAAATCGGCTACGGCGGCAAAGAGGCGTTCACCGGATTTACCCGCCCCAGCAACCGTGCCGGAGGAATCGAAGGCGGCACCTCCAACGGGCAGGACATTCGGGTGCGCGGCTACCTGAAGCCGATTTCCACCCTGCGCCGTCCATTGCAGTCGGTTGACTTTGCCAGCCGCGAGCCGGTCCAAGCGGCCTATGAGCGTTCCGATGTGTGCGTGGTCCCAGCTGCCGGAGTCGCGGGGGAAGCGATGGTCGCCCTGACCCTGGCGCGGTGCGCGCTGGACAAGTTTGGCGGGGATTCCATGACCGAAACGGCGCGAAATCTCAAAGGATACTTAGAGCAACTCAAGAGCTTCTGAACGAATGATCTATCCCATCGTGAAGTTTGGCAACCCTGTCCTCGAAACCGCCGCCGAGGCAGTCACGGTTTTCGATGACGAGTTGAAGAAATTGGTCGAAGACATGTTCGAATCCATGTATGCGGCGCACGGCGTAGGGTTGGCCGCGCCGCAGATCGGAATTTCCAAACGCCTGGCCGTCATCGATGTGACGTTTAAGGAAGACCCGAGCGCCAAACTGGTGTTGGTCAATCCTGAGATCGTTCATGCCGAGGGAAAGCAGACACAAAACGAGGGCTGCCTGAGCGTCCCGGAATTTCGCGAGCCGGTCACCCGGGCAAATAAAGTCACCGTCCGCGCCCAGGATGAAAACGGAACCTGGTACGAAAAGACCGGCGAAGAGCTGCTGGCGCGCGCTCTCCTGCATGAGACCGATCATTTGAACGGCAAACTATACATCAGCCACATCAGCGCCTTGAAGCGCGACTTGATGAAGCGCAAGATCAAAAAACTGATGAAAGCCGGCGAGTGGAAGTAAACTCTTTGCGCCCTTTGCGCGATTTTCTTCGCCAACTTCGCGGTCAAGAAAGAAAACGCAGGGGCGGCGGAGACCGCCGAGAAAAATTGCATGTCTTCCTCCCTAACCCTCGTTTTTTGCGGCACGCCGCAGTTCGCGGCGCCTACACTGCGAAAGCTGGTTGAAACGGGATTTAGAATTCCCTTGGTTGTCACCCAGCCGGACCGCCCGCGTGGGCGCGGGATGGGGCTCGCCGCATCTCCAGTCAAACAGTGCGCGCTCGAACTGAATCTTCAAATTACCCAGCCGGCAAGAATCAAAGAGAACTCGGAATTCCGCGCACAGCTCCAATCCATCAAGCCCGACGGAATCATCGTGGTCGGTTATGGCCGGATGATCCCGCAGTGGATGCTCGATCTGCCTCCGCTGGGCAACCTTAACCTGCATGCTTCCCTGCTGCCAAAATATCGCGGAGCGGCGCCGGTCCAGTGGGCCATTGCCAACGGGGAATCAAGCAGCGGCGTCACCACCATGAAGATTGATGCCGGTCTGGATACGGGGGACATATTGTTGCAGCAAGAGGTCCCGATCGCGCCGAACGATACATCCGAGACCCTTGCCTCGCAACTGGCGCACATGGGGGCGGACCTAATGATCGAGACGCTGCGCGGACTCCAGTTGGGGAGCATCAAGCCACATCCTCAGGACCACGCGAAAGCAACGCTTGCGCCCATTCTCACCAGGGAGGATGGCAGGATTAATTTTCGCCGCCCGGCCCAGGAAATTTGCAATCGCCTTCGTGGTTTCCAGCCATGGCCCGGCGCTTTCACTGTGTTTCGCGAAAAAAATCTGCACATTTGGGACGCGGCCGTCGTCCCTGAAAAAATCGCGGCCGTGGGCGAGCTTAGGATTGAGAGCAATTCCGTATTCGTTGGATGCGGAGGCAATATTTTGGAACTGCTCCAACTCCAACCCGAAGGCAAGAAGCGAATGTCGGCCAAAGATTTTATTCACGGCTACCACCCCAAGACCGGCGAAAAACTGGGGACCGGGAACTGACGGCCAGGAACTGATGTCTACCTCCCCTGCCCGCACCGCAGCCTTCGACATCCTGTTAAGAGTGGACCGTACCGATGCCTACGCAACCGATCTCCTGCATGCGCCACCGTACGAAGATCTTTCAGCGAGAGACCACGGTCTGGCCACAGAAATCGTCATGGGGGTGCTGCGCTGGCGCTCCGTGCTGGACGAGCAAATCGCGCAATATTCTTCCCAAGGACTGGAAAAACTCGATGCTGAAGTGATCACTGCGTTGCGGATGGCCGCATTTCAACTTCGGTTTCTGTCTCGCGTGCCGCAACGTGCCGCTGTCCATGAGAGTGTCGAGCTGGTGAAGAGAGCAAAGAAGCGTTCGGCATCGTCGTTGGTGAATGCGGTCCTGCGTAAGTTGGCGGACCAAAAGCCCAGGGAAACGAATTCCGAACCGGTCAATGCCCACCCTTCGTGGCTGGTGGAGAGGTGGAAAGACGCATTTGGACAGGATATGGCCCGTACCATTTGTGCATACGACCAGACCGTTCCTGAAGTTGCGATACGCATCTCCGACGTCGCCGCGCGCGCCGAACTGGCCGCCGATGGAATCCAACTTGCCCCAGGGCGCATATTGACCTCCGCAAACCGGGTGGAGTCGGGCGGGATCACAAACACCGCCGCTTTTCGCGAGGGTCGAGTTTCGATTCAAGACGAAGGATCGCAACTCGTCGCCCTGCTGGTGGGCGAAGGCAAGCGCATCCTCGACTGCTGCGCCGCGCCCGGCGGCAAGACCCGCATTATTGCAGAGCGAAATCCGGCGGCCTCGGTGACCGCTTTGGAATTGCACGAGCACCGGTCCCGCCTTCTACGCAAACTAGTCCCAGAGAAGAATGTTAAAGTGCTGACTGCCGATGCCAAGGAATTTCGGTCCGATACTCTTTTCGACCGCGTGCTTGTGGATGTACCCTGCTCCGGCACGGGGACTTTAGCCCACAATCCGGAGATCAAATGGCGTCTCAAGCCGGAGGACTTGACCGACTTGCACTCGCGCCAACGGATGATCTTGCAGTCCGCCATGAAACTTACCGCGCCTGGCGGCAGGTTGGTCTATTCCACGTGCTCCCTGGAACGCGAGGAGAATTCGGACGTCGTGGCCGAAGCCCTGGCCGCCAACGGTTCTTTTCATCGGATTGACTGTAGAACGGTGCTCGAGTATTTGTCTGCGAATGGGGAGCTGCAATGGAAGCACATGGATTCCCTGCTGGCCGGGCCTTATCTGCGGACCATCCCCGGCGTTCATCCCTGCGACGGGTTCTTTGCCGGAATCCTGGAAAAAAGCTAGCCGCAGATCTTCGCAGATTCACGCGGATAGTTACTGAAATGATCTGCGTAATCCACGTAAATCTGCGGCTAATCTTTATCGAACTTCAAAATTGACCGCCGCCCCGGCCGTTACCTTCTTTCCCGCGGCTGGGTCCTGGGACTCGATCAGGCTGGAAAGCGAATACTCCCCTGTCGGAGAACGGTCGGTAAATCGCGGGGAAATCGTGACCGTTCCCACCCGCAGCCCGGCATCCTGCAACGCCAGCTTCGCGGTCCCGAGTGCTTGTCCTACAAAATTGGGCATGACGAAAGACTGGGGCTTGGCTGGTTCGGCGACCAGCAAACTGACTTTGGGTGACGCAATCCCGCTGGCATTGGGCGGCGGAGTCTGGGCCAGCACCTGGTCTGCCGGGGTCCCAGGCATCTGCATCTGCGCCAGCGAACTGAGTTCCAATCCGCGCCGGCGAATGTTAATTTCAGCGGCCCGTTCGCTCTCCCCGATAACGCTGGGTACGCTCACTCTCTGCGGTCCCAGGCTCTGGGCCACATGCACCGTCCAACCACGCCGCACGTTAGTCCCGGAGGGCGGCATCTGGGACAGAACTTTTCCTTCCGGAATGTCAGCGCTGTAGTACTGGCGTTCAATCTCGAGTTGCAGCCCGTTCTCTTCCAATAACTTTCGCGCCTCGGCCGGAGGCATATTGACCAGATTCGGCACCGCCACTTCCCGTCCATGGATGGCAAACCGCATTGCAGTCAGCGCCGACACCAGCGCCACCACCAGCAGAATTAACGACAGTAGAACAAAACGAACCAGGGCCTTCATGGATACTGCGATTATAAGTGTTTTCTCTGAGCCACCGGGGAGTACGGGCCCTCCCGAAATGGCACCTTCCCGTAATTCTCCCGCTCGAAGCTGCCATGCACCAACTTATACTGTCCCTATGTCCGAGGTGGACCTGCTGGCGCCGCTGCATCAATACTGGGGATACAACTCCTTCCGCCCGATGCAGGAGCGCATCGTGCGCAGCCTGGTCGCTGGCCACGACACCTGCGTGATCATGCCAACCGGCGGCGGTAAATCGTTGTGCTACCAGCTTCCAGCGTTGGCGCTAGGCAAGACGACGGTGGTGGTCTCGCCGCTCATCGCGCTCATGCACGATCAGGTAGCGCAACTGACGCAAATGGGAATCCCCGCTGCGGTCCTGAACAGCACGCTCTCGTCGAGCGAACAATCGCGAGTGATGATCAAAGCGCGGGAAGGCGAATTCCGCCTGCTTTATATTTCTCCGGAGCGCCTGGCCGGAGAGCACACCATCGCCTGGCTGCGCCATGTTCCAGCTTCGTTCCTCGCCATCGATCAAGCCCACTGCATCCCCGAGTGGGTACACGAATTCCGCCCGCACTCCCCCCAGCCCAAGCGCTTTGCTGAGATTTCTCCGGTCCCCCAACTCCGCCCCCGCCCCCCCCCCGCCCCCCCACC
>CAZETZ010000020.1:12959-32907 GCA_964514735.1 uncultured Acidobacteriaceae bacterium
CGCCGCCTTCACCGCCAGCGCCACCCAGCGGGTCCGTCACGATATCCTGCATCAGCTCCAGCTGCGCGACCCGCACAAATACATCGCCAGCTTCCACCGGCCCAACCTGCGCTACGCGGTCCGCGAGTGCAAGGGCGGAGAAATGCTGCATCTGCTGCTCACTCTGCTGAAGAAATATCCGGAAGGCAACGTGATCGTCTACGAGCCAACTACGGTGCGGGTGGAGCAGACCGCCGATTTCCTGGAAGAAAACGGCGTCGCTGCCATCGGCTATCACGGCAAGATGGAAACCGCCATGCGCAAGCGCAACCAGGAAGCCTGGATGTCGGACGAGGTCCGCGTCCTTGTGGGGACCATCGCCTTCGGCCTGGGCATCAACAAGGCAAATGTCCGCGCGGTGGTCCACATGTCGCTGCCCAAATCCATCGAACAGTACTACCAGGAAGCAGGCCGCGCCGGACGCGACGGTAACCCCGCCGACTGCATTCTGCTCTGGCAAAAACAGGACGCAGCCCTGCTGGCGCACTTCATGAAGCAGATTTCCGATTCCCAGGAGCGCGACCGCGCTTGGCAGCGTTATCACGACATCCGCGGCTATGCCGATTCGAAGCAATGCCGCCAGATGCAAATCTGCCGCCACTTCGGAGAAAAGCCGAAGTGGGCAAGCTGTGGCGCTTGCGACGTTTGCACCGGAACATTACAAACCATGCCGGAAGTCTCGCGCGTAGAACCAGCCAAGGTCATCGCCATGCCTCCGGTGGACGAGGCATTGCTCGACTACATGCGCGAGTGGCGGCGTAAGACGGCCCACGCGCAAGGCTCTCCAGCTTTCGTAGTGATGCACGACACCACGCTGGATGAAATCTGCCGCAAGCGGCCAGCGTCGATTGCTGAGTTGTTGAAGATTACAGGAATCGGCGACCGTAAAGCAGAACTATATGGCCCAGGAATACTCGCCGCGCTGGGCAACTTCCGCAATGGTGCACGGGCCGCGGCTGCACCAAAACAAATCTCCCGACCAGCAGCCGCAACGAAAAAGCTACTGGACGAAGGGCAAAACTTTGCCGAAATAGCCGCAATCCGTGGACGTCAGATGTCTACCATCATCAACTCCGTGGCCGAGCTGGTAGAAAACGGAGAATTGGAATTCAACCCCGGCTGGGTCGAACCAGCAAAGCTAGCGGAGATCGAAGCGGCATGCGCGCGCATGGGAACGGCAGGGTTGCGTCCAATTAAAGATGCGGTGTCCCCCGAGATCACCTTCAATGACATCCGCCTGGTGGTTGCGCGGTTCCGCTGGGAGCAGAAGCAACAAAAGCCAACCGGTTCGTAGCCCACGAACTCGCCCCCTTAAACTAGACTTAAATATAGTCATTTTAGTAGACATAAACTTTAATAATATAACGTTAAATACATTAAATATAATAATTTATATTATACTATATACAGGACATGAAAGCAGACACAATTTCCGACCGGAATGAGGTGGTTTCTCTTATGGAGCCGCTCGTGATCGGGGAAAGTTTTCGGCAACGGCGCAACCTAACGGACCTCGCTCTCCAGTTAGCGCAAAGCTCCGCGGCATTTCGTCACGGCCTGCCGCCCAGTTTGATGGTCTCGCTGGCCCAGTTAGTCCGGGCCATGAATTGCTATTATTCAAACCTCATTGAAGGGCATAACACTCATCCGGTGGACATTGAACGGGCCCTCAAAAACGACTATAGCCGGGACCAACGCAAGCGCGATTTGCAACTCGAGGCCAAGGCACACATTCATGTCCAGGAATGGATTGATAAGGGCGGAATCAAGGGCCGCGCTTACACTGTCGAAGGAATACGTGAAATCCATCGGCGCTTCGGCGAATTGCTGCCTGCAGACCTTCTGCGGATAGAAAATCCAGGCACAATAGAACCTCTAAGCGTCGTACCCGGGGAATTAAGAAGGCGGGATGTCCGGGTAGGCCGGCACGTCCCTATCAGTCCCGGCGCAGTGCCTCGTTTTCTGAAGCGCTTCGAAGAAATTTATGCGGGCCTGGGTAAAACCGAGTCCATCCTAGCGGCCGCGGGCGCTCACCATCGGCTGCTATGGGTGCACCCATTTCTGGATGGCAATGGCCGTGTGGCCAGACTCATGTCCCACGCCCTGCTGCTTGAGGTCCTGGGAACCGGCGCTGTGTGGTCAGTGGCGCGCGGCTTGGCCCGAAATGTGGAAACTTACAAAGAACTTCTCGCCAATTGTGACCTTCCGCGACGTAATGATCTAGATGGACGCGGCCCTCTAAGTGAGGAAGCGCTGGTGGAATTTACCGAGTTCTTTCTCAAAGTTTGCATCGATCAAGTCACGTTTATGGAAAGCCTGGCACAACCTGACCGTCTACGGACACGCATTCTGTTGTGGGCTGAAGAATCCGTGCGGCTGGGTACTTTACCCCCCAAGTCGGGCCGTATTCTTGAAGCCATTCTCTTTCGTGGGGAACTACCCAGGGGCGAGGCCGGCAACACTGTCGGCACCGGACCTCGGCAGGCGAGCCGAATTGTAGCCGCGTTACTGGAACAAGGAATTTTGATCTCCGCAGGGCCGCGCGCGCCGTTGCGCCTCGTCTTTCCCGCAGCTCTGGCAGAGCGCTGGATGCCAGGACTGTTTCCGGAAAAATTAGTCTAGGATAAGCGCAGGCCGCAGCGCGAGTCTTCAGGCTGCCGGCTATTCAACCTATACGAGCATCCCTTCATACCCGGTAGTGGCTCAGGTTAGATATTCTTTGCGAACTTTGCGCGTTTTTCCCTTTGCGCTTCTTCGCGATGAAAGTCTTTGGGTACTCTTAGCGAAATCCAAAAGCGATGACCGCAAAGAACGCAGAGAACTTTCCGCAAAGGCCGCAAAGAAAACCAAACTGGGCCACCACTCAATCCCCGGTAAGCGTTAATGCCCCTCGTCCACTCCCGGCGCGGTATCCAGAGTATCTATCTTCTGCGCCGGCGGGACTTTGGGTGATGGCGCCGGAAGCTGGAATTCCCCCGGCTCTTTCCCCGCTAACGCCACTTTCATGAAGTCCATCCACACCGGCAGCGCCGCCCGCGCCCCGGTCTCTCCGGACCCCAAAGACCTCTTCTCGTCAAACCCAATCCACACTCCACAAGTCATCGCCGGCGAGAACCCTACAAACCACGCGTCGGTAAAGTCATTCGTGGTCCCGGTTTTGCCTGCCAGCGGATAGGGCAACGCGCTGGCCCGCATGGCAGTGCCGTGCAACACCACTTCCCGCAGCATCGAGGTCATCATCCGCGCGGTCTGGGCGCTGACCACGTCTTTGACCTCCGCATAATTTTCTTCCAGAATGCGGCCGTCGTGGTCGGTCACTTTGGTGATGTAGCGGGGCATCACGCGAACTCCGTCACCGGGAAAAACACTGAAGGCGGAAGTCTGCTCAAACAACGTGACCTCCGCCGCGCCCAAGGCCACCGGCAAAAACTGCGGCATGTTGGCGGTGATGCCAAAACGATGCGCGTAATCGATCACCGTCTTGATCCCCACCTGGTCTGCGAGTTTTAGCGCGGGAATGTTGCGGGACTGCGCGAGTGCCCGGCGCAGAGTGATCGTGCCTTCGAATTTATCGTCGTAGTTGTGCGGGATGTAGGGGCCCGAGCCGGTTTCGAAGGTCACCGCAGCATCGACAATCGTGTCATCGGGCGAGGCCCCCTGATCGATGGCTGCCGTGTACACATAAGGTTTGAACGACGACCCCACCTGCCGCAGCGCCTGGGTGGCCCGGTTAAACTTGGACAGATTAAAATCGCGTCCGCCCACCATCGCCTTGATTTCCCCATTCGCGTTGTCCATGGCGATCAACGCTCCTTGGACCCCGGAATCCTGTTCCAGACTGACGCGCGCGCTGCCGTCAGGGTTGAGTGCAATCAGCTTGACGTAAACAATATCGCCGGGCTTCACCGCGTCCGCGGGTTTACGCTGGGTCCAGGCGAACTCGTTTTTGCCCAAGGTGGCGGTAAAGCGGCCAAACTTAATCGCGCACCCCGCGGGAGAAACTGATGTCACCAGCGCATGGATGTAATCCCCTGGCTCAGGCTCATCCTCCCAGTCGGGATGGTGGAAATTGTCTAACGTGACATCGTTCGCAACCACGTTTTCCAAATGACCTTTCCAGCCATGTCGGTGTTCTTGCGCGGCAAGGCCATCGAACACCGCCTGGTTTGCCGCGCGTTGCAAGTCCATGTCGAGCGATGTGTACACGCGCAGCCCGCCCTGGTGCACTTGATCGCTGCCGTAGGTGTTTTCCAGATAGCGCCGTAGCTCTTCGACGTAATACGGCGCCAGCGAACCGGGATCGTGGGCCACGTGCAGCTCGATCGGTTTCTCGCGCGCTTCCGCCGCCTGTTTGGCGGTGATCTTGCCGTCCTCGAGCATGGAGTTAATCACCAGGTTGCGGCGTTTCAAACTGCGGTCCGCATGCGCGATCGGAGAGTAGTTCGCAGGCCACTTCGGCAACCCGGCCAGCAGGGCGGCTTCGTCCAAGGTCAGTTTTTTGGCGGGTTTGCTAAAGTAGTACTCCGCAGCCGCCTCAAAACCGTAACTTCCGTGTCCCAGATAAATTTGATTGGCATAGAGGGTGAAGATCTGGGCTTTGGTAAATCGCCGCTCGATCTGAATGGCCAGCAATGCCTCTTGAATTTTGCGGTGAAATGAGCGGTCAGGCGACAGAAACAGGTTCCGGGCGAGCTGCATGGTAAGCGTGGAAGCGCCTTCCACTCGTCCACCCGAACGAATGTCACGGTACGCGGCCCCGGCGATACGCCACACGTTGATGCCCCAATGGCGATAAAAGTCCTTGTCTTCGATGGAAATCAACGCATCCCGCAGCACCGGTGGATAGTCGTCATACGAAGCGATGACGCGCCGCTGCAAGGCGAAGGACCCGATTACTCGTCCGTGATCGTCATAAAGTTCGGTGACTGAACTGGGACGGTAGTGTTCCAGTTCGCCCACCTGGGGAAGGTCGACGGTGTAGACCAGCAATAGTCCTGAAGCAGCGCCTATGACGGCAGCCGCAAGCACTAAGAACGCGAACAATAACAAGCGGGCAGTCTTGGTCTTGGATGGCTTGGCTTCGACTGTGGACGATTCGTCTTTGAATAAAGACTGCATGAAGCAATCAAGCCAGCATAGCAGGGAGGAAGCCGGTCGCAATCAGAGCATAAGAACAGGAAGCGGCTCTTACGGAAGCAAGTCGCCACCCGCCAGAACGTAGGTTGTATTCTTATCGAGCTTCAGCCTGTTCTTCTTGGACGACAAGGAAATCGAGCCATCGCCGTTTCGCTTGGACTCTACGTCTTTCATGCGCACGCGATGGGGAGAAACATCGCCCGCCGCAGCGGGGGTGTCCGGATCAGTGGTTGACGGAACCGTAGACGGTCCCTCCCCGGGATAAGGACTCGCTCCGGGAGAGTTAAGAGGCGGATAAGAGTTTCCCCCGCCCATGGTGACTCCAACCGAGCCGTGAATACCGGGAAATCCGGGATTGTTCTCCTCCACCATTGGGGATTTGAGCGGATAATACCACTCGGTCAAATAGACCTTAAGCGGGAGCGAGCCATTCTTCCACTGCGCCATGTCCATGCGAATGCTCAGCTTGGAAGGAGCATCTGCGATTTTGGACTCGGACTCCGTGACTTCTCCCGACAGGATCGCGCCCTCGGGGACTACCGTACCCCTCACCAGCGTGGAGATGGTAAGTTTGGCCTGCACCTTGGTGCCAACCGGAGTAATTCCAGCCGCCACTTTTTGCTGCATGTGGACAGGAAATTCGAGTAGCTCGGGGTTGTGCGCGGGTTTTTGTTCGGTAAAGCTGGCCAAAGTAAAAAGCAGAACCAGAAGTCCGTAACCGAGACTGGTTCTGCTTCGCATGGTTTTGCTCGAACAGCGAACTAGCTGGCGCGATGCTTCAATACCTGGATAGCTTTCTGTAACTGCTCATCCTGTTGCGGGGCGGTTTTTGGTTCCTGTTGGTCCGCAGGGGTCGTGTTGTCATCTTCGTCCGGCAACGAAGCGTCGTCCTCCGTGTCCGCAACCAGAACGTTGGGCGTTACCGCGTTGTCCTGGATGGTCTTGCCTTTTGGCGAGTAGTACTTGGCAATGGAAAGGATCACGGCAGAACCATCCGAGAGTTCGATCACTTTCTGTACCGAACCATCGCCGAACGTCTTGTCGCCAACCACGTCGCCGCGGGCATTGTCGAGTATGGAAGCGGCCACAACCTCGGCCGGTCCTGCGGTGCCCTTGTTCACCAGCACGGCCAGCGGCAAAGTCGAAATGGCCTTGGCCGGATCGGCATTGAACGCCTCGCGCGGAAACTTCTGCCCTTCCAGATAGGTGATGGTCCCATGGTTCAGGAACAAGTTGGCGGTGGCGATTCCTTCGGACTCGTCTCCTTCGGCGCAGTTACGCAAATCCAACACCAGTTTTTTCACGCCGGCCTTTTGCAGGTCCTTCAGCTTCGCGGCCACTTCCTGCGATTTCCCTTTGGTGAATGCGTCCACCTGAATGTAGCCAATCCCATCTTCCATCATCTTGTCGACTACCGGAGGAATGTTCTCCACATCGCGGGTAATGACTATTTTTTGCGGCTCAGCCCGGCGGGCGCGCACGACCGAAACCGTGAGGTTCGAACCCACATCACCCAGCAGCCGGTTATGAATTTCGGCCAGCGACATCTCATGCGTGGTCTTATTCTCGATGGCTTCGAGAATGTCGCCTGCCTGGAGACCGGCCTTGTCCGCCGGTCCGCCCGGAATGACCGCGATCACCGAAGCGTACCCAAAGCGTTTGGAAACAGCGGCCCCGATGTCCGCCTTGGCGCTGCTGTTGTGGGCTTTGTAGTCCTTGTATTCGGCGCTGGTGAGAAAGCTGGAGTTCGGGTCGAGCGACTCAAGTAACCCGTGCAAGGCGCCACTGGTCACCAGCGGCAGATTGGGATCTTCCACGTACTCGCTGCGCACCCGCGACAGCACTTCGCTATATACCTGCAACTGGCGGTACGCGCCATCGTTGCTGTTGGCGGCGCGGACCGCATCAATGCCGCCGACTATGGTGAACAACAGAACCAGCGCAGAAGGAATGAGGATTGCCGCTTTGATTTTCATCGACATCGAATATGGGCTTCGAGGAAGGAACGTCACTTCCCCCGGAAGGCGACCATCATTATAACAACTTGGATGCCGATTTCAGAGCATACGTTTGACCGGCATGGCCCGTAGGTAACCTACTCAGTACAAAAGCTGGTCCCGTTTAAGACAAAGGACTTACACTAGCCTGCCGTAGAGGCGGAGCTTGCTCCGCGTTCCTTGATTTTTGAAATGCCCCATGCAAGACGGGGCAAGCCCCGTCTCCACACGTTTGACGCATCTCCGTTTCGCAATTAACAATCAAAGACCTCTTGCATCTCACCATCGAAAAATTAGTCTACGGCGGTGACGGCCTGGCCCGCCTTCCCGCCGACGAGCACGGACGCGGCAAAGCCGCGTTCCTGCCGTTTGTGCTTCCTGGAGAAGAAGTCGAAGCGGAATTAGTGGAACAGAAGCCCGGATTCGCCCGCGCCCGCGCCATCGAAATTCTGCAACCTTCTCCCCTGCGCATTGAGTCAAGTTGTCCGTACTTTCAAAAGTGCGGTGGCTGCCACTATCAACACACCAACTACGAACATCAGCTAGAACTCAAAGCTTCGATTCTGAAGGAAAACCTCCGCCGCATTGCCAAGCTGGAGCTGGAAGCGGAACTCGGCATTCATTCCTCGCAGCCGTGGAACTATCGCAACCGCACCCGGTTCAAAATCAGGACCCAGCCGGAATTCGCGCTCGGCTATTACAAGTTGAACTCGCATGAGTTGTTGGCGGTTGAGCAGTGTCCCATCAGTTCACCGCTCATCAATCAGGCGATCGGCGCCTTGTGGCAGGCGGGCCGCGCGGGTCAAATCAACCGCGAAATGGAAGAGATCGAACTGTTCGCCAACGCCGGCGACTCACAACTTCTGATCGAGCTTTATTGCTCTTCCGGCATCTCCGACCTTGCAGGTCAGAAAATGGCGGAAGACCTATGCCAGGGCCTGCCACAAGCGGTTGGAGCGGTAGTGTTCAAGCGCCCAGCGTCGCCGGCGGAACAAAAGCCAGTCGCGTCCTTCGGCGCAGCAGAATTGGTGTACAAAACAGAGCAAAGCGATTACCGCGTGAGCGCCGGAGGATTTTTCCAGATAAACCGTCACCTTATGAATGAGCTCGCGAAAATCGTAACCGGCGAATCCACCGGGCAGATGGCTCTCGACCTCTACTCCGGCGCGGGCCTCTTCGCCGTCCCCCTTGCCAAGAGTTTTGCACAGGTCATCGCTGTTGAGTCGTCACAGACGTCCCAATCCGACCTTGCCTATAATTCTCCCACGAACGTGCGAGCTGTCCGCGCGACCGTGGAGCAGTATCTAAAAAGCGTCCCGGCCAAGTTATCTCCTGACTTGGTAGTGCTGGATCCGCCGCGAAGCGGCTTGGGAGAAAGTGTGGTCCGTGGTCTCGCCAGTCTGCGGGCGTCACGTATCACCTATGTCTCCTGCGATCCTGCCACACTGGCCCGTGACCTGGCTGGCTTGCTGAAAGCCGGATACCGGGTGGAGCAGGCGCACCTGGTGGATTTGTTTCCGCAGACCTTCCATCTGGAAACAGTGCTCCAGCTAGCGCGATAGAAAACGACCCCAGCCTAAATTCCAAGGGCTGATGTTTGTGAAATCTTCCATCAATACGCCTTTCGCTTCAGGTCTTACCTCCAACACAAAGCAACCGCTGCTCTGGGCGGCCCTCGCTTTCGCATCCGGGATTTTCCTCGGTTCGTATCTGTCGCGGCCCGCAACCTGGTGGCTGATCGCAGCCTCGGTCTTCGTTCTTAGCGGGGCGTATTTCATTCGCCACCGGGCTTGGGCGGCTTCCGCTCTGGGTCTGGCCACCCTGCTTGCCGCTGGAGCATTCAGCATTCAGGCGCGTCCGCCGGACGATACCGGCGATGCCAACATTCTGCAATTTACCGACGGCCGAGAAGTAAGCGTGACTGCCCACATTATTAAAGAAGGTACGATTCAGATGGAAGCATTTGGCAACACTCGACGCTCCATCGACGTAGAAACCGAGCAAATCGAATCCGACGGCGCGATATTTCCCATTCGTTCAGGCGCCCGCGTAAATCTCTACGACAAAGAAACGCCGGATGAGGACACGCAAGAGCTAGCCATCTTTCCGCCATCCTTGAGTTACGGCGCGCGGCTTCGCTTTGCGGCCAAACTTTTTGCCCCCCGCAATTTCGGCAACCCCGGCGCCTTTGATTACCGGGGCTACCTGGCCGACAACAAAATCGCTGTGCTGGGCTCCGCCAAAGTCTCCAGCGTCGAGCCGCTACCCGGTTTTAGCGGAAGCCGGCTTGAACTTTTTCGCACTCGCATTCACCGCAGGATCGTGCAAACCATCCATCGGCTGTGGCCCGCTCCCCAAGCCGCGCTGATAGACGCCATGGTGGTCGGCGAAGATGGCTTCCTGAGACAGGACGCCCGCCTGGAGTTCCAGCGCTCGGGCACGTATCACGTGCTGGTGGTTTCCGGAATGAACGTGGCCATCCTTGCATTCGTGGTGTTCTGGACTTTGCGGCGGATGCGGGTAAGCGACGTAGTATCGACCGCCATCACACTGGTAATGGCGGTCGCTTACGCATTTCTAACCGATGTTGGCCCTCCTGTCTGGAGGGCCACTCTCATGCTGGCCCTATACCTGGGCGCGCGTTTGTGCTATCGCGGGCGATCGATGCTCAATGCAATTGGGGCCGCTGCGTTGGGCGTGCTGATCGTCGAACCCAAAGCTCTGCTGGGAGCCAGCTTCCAGCTCACGTTTCTATGCGTGCTGTTAGTTGCAGCAATCGGGGCGCCCATTCTAGAGCGCACATCCCAACCCTTTCGGCGCGGCCTGAAAAATCTGAAGTCAACGGGTTATGACTGGGTACTCCCGCCGAGAGTAGCGCAATTTCGACTCGACCTTCGCGCGCTCGCCGCCCGCTTTGAACTTCTATGGGGCAAGCGAATTCCACTTTTTGTAATACGCGCGACAGCTTGGATTGCGCTTGCCAGCTTCGAATTGCTCTTTATCTCGGCCATCATGCAACTGGGGTTAGCTTTACCCATGGCGTACTACTTTCACCGCGCGACCGTGGTGGGATTGCCGGCCAATCTTCTGGTCGTCCCGCTGATGGAGGTCCTGATGCCGGCAGCAGTCCTGGCCGTCGCTTTGGGTTTCATTTCGATCTTCGCGGCAAAAATCCCAGCCTTCGTCGCCGGCATCACCCTGGATGCGATCACTGGGACGGTCCACCGGCTAGGGGCATTGCGCATCGCGGATGCTCGGGTGCCCACACCGGCCCTGGCCACAATTGTGCTGGGGTGCGCGGCCCTTGCACTGGCAATGCTCCTCGCGAGGCGCCGGGCCGCGCTCGTCGTCGCAGGGTTGGCGCTGCTAAGCGCCAGCGCGTTCTGGATTGCCGCCATCCCGCCCAAGCCTCAGCTCCATGCGGGAGTGTTGGAAGTCACCGCCATTGACGTCGGACAAGGCGATTCCATTTTTGTAGTTTCCCCCGAAGGTCGCACGCTCCTGATTGACGCCGGCGGCGCGCCGCTCTGGATGCAGTCGGGCTTGGACATTGGGGAGAACGTGGTATCTCCTTATCTTTGGTGGCGGGGCATCAGCCACATTGACGCGGTGGCCATCACTCACGCTCACAGCGATCATATGGGCGGCATGCGCGCGGTCCTGGCTAACTTCGGTCCGCGTGAATTATGGCTGGGAGTGGATGCCCCGTCCCCCGGCTTGCAGTCCATTCTTCAGCAAGCGCGAAGCGCCGGAGTTCGCATCGTCACTCATAAGGCAGGCGACAACCTCGACTTCGGCGAGATCAATGTGCGTGTTCTCGCTCCATCCATCGATCCCCTGACCCAGGCATGGCGGCAAAACGACGATTCTCTTGCCATGAAAATATCTTATGGCGATACGTCCGCTTTGTTGGAAGGCGACGCCGAGCGGCAAACTGAGAAACAGATTGCCGAGCAGCAACCGCAGGCAGACTTGCTGAAAGTGGGGCATCACGGGAGTGCGACCTCCACCATCCCCCAGTTGCTGGCCGCTGTCCATCCAAAATATGCCGTGATCTCGGTAGGAGCGCGCAATGTCTACGGACATCCCCGGCGCGAAGTGTTGGACCGCCTGCGAGCGGCTGGGGTAGCGACTTATCGTACCGATCTTGATGGGGCCGTTACTTTTTACCTGGACGGACACAACGTCAGCCCTCACTTACCTGCCCTGCATTGACATCAATTTCTTCCGATTGGTGCTTCCCGCGGCGATCCTCCGGATTAGGAACGTTTTCTGGAGAAAGTATCGTCTGGCATCTCGTTCCTCCCGATCTAAGCTCGCCCGAAACGGTGCGGCGGCCGCCCACCACCCTACCGCACTTGTCATTCCGACGATTCGCGCAGCGAAGAGGAGGAATCTGTTTTGGGCCGACAGCTTCGTGATGCTGACCAGGAAACCAGATTCCTCCTCGTCGCTACGCTCCTTGTCGGAATGACAAAGGGAAGGGTCTATTCAAACTGTCCGTGCTCCTCGCTATCGCAAATCAAAAAACTTTTCCACGTCCGTGATTTCGGTCGTCCGCTGATAGTTGGGCAGGCTATCCAGGAACACCCGTCCATACTGTTTCTTCAAAATGCGATTGTCCAGCAGCGCCAGCAGTCCGCGGTCGTGCAGAGAACGGATCAGTCGCCCAAAGCCCTGCTTTAAGGCGATTACCGCCGCGGGAACCTGATACTGGAAAAACGCATTTCCGCCATCCGCTTCAATCGCCTTCACCCGCGCGGCCACCACCGGATCGCTGGGTACGGCAAACGGCAGGCGGTCAATAATCACGCAGCTGAGTTGCTTACCCTGCACATCCACTCCCTGCCAGAAAGAAGACGTCGCGAACAGAACGGCATTCGGGGTCAGACGGAACTCCTCAAGCAGCGCCCTCTTTGGCGCAGCGCCCTGGAGCAGCAGCGGGAACTCCACTTCGCCGAGCATCCGCTGATAAATCTCGTTCATCTGCGCATAGCTGGTGAAAAGTACAAATGCCCGCCCCCGCGTGATCTCTAATATCTTGCGGATGAGGTCGGCTGCTTTGGCGGTAAATTGTGGAGTGCGCGGATCGGGCAAAGCGGGGGGCACATACAGCATCGCCTGGCTCTGATAATCAAAGTGCGATGGCAAAACCGATTCGCGCGCATACTCCAGGCCAATGCGTTTGCGCATGTATTCAAAACCGCTGCCCACCGCAAGGGTCGCGGAAGTCAACACCGCGCACTCCAATTTGTCGAACAAACACGACTTGAGGAGGGGAGAAACATCAATGGGCGTGGCCTGAAGAAAGACATTCCCGTGGGAACGGGCGGGGGCGCCGGCCCCTCCACGCGCGCCGCGCCGCTCAATCCAAAACACGGTATTGCGGTCTTCGGATTCCAGCAGGAACCCAAGCTGGACCTGCAATTCCTGCGCCCGCCTCGCGAAATTGAAAACTTCCTCCGGCTTCGAAGGCAGGTTCTCCAGTTCGGCGCCGACGCGCTGCAACCCTTGTTGCAGGGCCAGGAACTCTTCGCCATTCTCCTCGAGAAAGTCGCGGCGGTTTTCAAAGGCAAAGCGGCCTTGGCCTTGTGGCAGCAGCGCGAAGAAAAACATCGCCCGTTCGCGCAGGCTTTTGACGGCCCCCGGCAGAGACGTGGACAGCAAATGGTTCCGTTGCAGCGAAATTTCCACATCGCGGCAAAGCTCTTCCACCCGCGCATGGCTGACGGAAATTCCAAAATAGCTGCCCGCTACGTCTTCCAGTTCATGCGCTTCGTCGAAAATAACCACGCCCACCTCAGGCAGAATCCCGGCGTCGGGCGCATCTTCCGCTTGTTGCTTGATGGCCAAATCCGCAAAAAAAAGATGATGGTTCACGATGATGATGTCGCTCTCCATCGCCCGCCGGTGCATTTCGGTGATAAAGCACTTTTCCCAGGAACTACACTTCTGTCCGATACAAGTATCGGCCCGCGCATCCAGCTTGTGCCACAAAGCGCTGGCTTCGGGAAGCGCGGCCAACTCGGCCCGGTCTCCAGTCTGCGTGGTCTTCTCCCATGCCGCGATCGCGCGATAGTGTTCAATTTCGTCCAGCCCGCTCAACACCGGCTGGTCGGTCAGGTCATACAATTTCTTCCGGCATAGGTAGTTGGCGCGGCCCTTCATGTAGCAAACATTCAGTTTGCCCTCGCCGTTGGAAAACAGCGCCTGCTCCAGAGCAGGCACATCTTTATAGAAGAGTTGCTCCTGAAGATTTTTTGTGCCGGTAGAAATAATTACCCGCTTGCCCGACCGAATTACGGGCACAAGATAAGCTAAAGTTTTTCCGGTCCCCGTCCCGGCCTCGACAATCAAGTGCCGTTTCTCAGTCAGGGCCTGCTCCACGGCTTGCGCCATCTGCAACTGCCCCCGCCGGAATTCGTACGCGGGATGAGTGCGAGAGAGCAGCCCGCCCGGTCCAAAGAAGCCATGCAAGGAAACGGCCGCGGGATTTGTACTCTGCGACGAAGGAGACATCCCACCAATCTTACGCCGGGGAATGCGCCGCCGCGTATGTCTCTATAATGGCAAGACCCAACTTTGACCAGAATCAGATCAAATTCAATGGCGGGGGCGGCGGGAGAAGGCCTTCCAACTCTAGCCATCGTAGGCCGCCCCAACGTCGGCAAGTCCACCCTATTCAACCGGATCGTAGGCTCGCGCCGCGCCATCGTCGGCGACGAACCTGGAATCACCCGCGACCGTCTTTACGGCAACGCCGAATGGCTCGGACACAAATTCCGCGTTGTAGATACCGGCGGCATTATTCCCGAGGACAAGCAACTCATCCCCGCCGAAATTTTCCGCCAGGCCAAAGTGGCGCTGGAAGAAGCGGCCGCAGTTGTCATGGTCGTGGATGCTCGCACCGAACTCACCGGCCCCGACCTTGAGCTAGCGCGTCTCTTAATAAGAAGCGGCAAGCCGGTATTCCTGGCCATCAACAAAATTGACAGTGACAAACAGGAAAGGCTGGTGGACGAATTTCACCGGCTGGGAATCAAGCAGGCCTTCCCAGTTTCCGCCGAGCACGGACGTGGCGTGGATGATCTGCTCGATGCTGTCCTAGCCAAGGTCCCTGGCGCACAAAAAGAACAACAACCAACCACAGAGGACACAGGGGCCACGGAGGAAATTCCACAGAGTCGAGAAACCCGGGTAGCCATCATCGGTCACCCCAACGTGGGAAAATCCACCCTCCTGAATCAACTCACAGGCACCGGCCGCGCCATCGTCTCCCCCATCCCAGGGACCACGCGCGATGCGGTCGACGAACTAGTCGAGCACAACGGCCATCGATACCGTTTCATCGACACCGCCGGAATCCGCCGCAAAGGCAAAACTCATTTGATGGCGGAAAAGCTCTCGGTAGTCATGGCCCGCAAACACCTCGAAGCCGCCGATATCGCTTTGATAATGATTGATGCCACCGAAGGCGTGAGTGGGCTCGATGCCGCCATCGCCGGTTACGCCCACGAGAGTGGCCGCTCCGTCATCATTCTTGTGAACAAATGGGACCTGATTCTCAGCGGCAAGAACCGTCCGGTAAGCCAGGCCAAAGCCGCGCGTATTCAAGAAGGCAAGCGCCCCGCCGACCAGGCCGCCTATGAGGAACGATTGCGCTACGGGTTGAAGTTCCTGAACTACGCGCCCGTGGTATTTATCTCAGCCGCGAAAGGCAAAGGCATGGACCAGATTTTCTCCATGCTGGAGCAAGTCGCCGCCGAGCGCCGCAAGCGCGTTACCACCGGTGAGATGAACCGCTTCCTCGAGCACGTAGACTTCGACCGCGCCGCCGTCCCCGCGCGCCAGCAAGTGAAGATTTATTACATGACGCAAGCCGCGGTAAGCCCGCCCACGTTCGTACTCTTCACCAACCGAAAAGTAAAGATGCACTTCTCCTACTTGCGTTTTCTGGAGAACCAAATCCGCAAGTCCTTCGGCTTTCTAGGCACACCCATTTGGATTAAGAACCGCGCCAGAGAGTAATAAGATTTTCTCCGCGTCCTTTGCGTGCTTTTCTCCGCGCCCTCTGCGGTAAAGATTTTGAATTTGCCGAAGCGTCAACCTACGGCCCGGCCTGCGCCCGGGTCATCAACCCAACCCGCTGTACGCCGGCATTATGGGCCTCCGCAATCACCTGCGCGACGTATTCGAAATCCAGCTCGTCATCGCCTTTTACGTACGCAACTTTGTCCGCGCGCCCGATGAAAATATGTTCCAGCCGCGGTCCGAGGCCCTCCCACGGCACAACTTCCTGATTGATCTTGAGCGCCGGGCCTTTGCCTTGGGCGTTCCAGGCCACTTGAATCACAATCGTACTTTCATCGCTATGAATATCTTTGGCGGCGGGCGCAGGCTGAGGAATCTGCGCTTTTACCCCCTCATCCTTTGTCATCGATACCACCACCATAAACACGATAATCAGCACCAGCAGCACATCGATCAACGGCGTGATGTTCATCTGGCCCTGAAACGGACCACGGCCTCCGGTCGAAAACGACATAGGTATTTCTCCCCTCGGGCACGCGTGTCTGAGAGGATTGGACACCCAGCCGAAGGCGAAGGTTCCGCGTTACCTAAACTTCGCGCCTGAAATTGCTTCCATTCTCAATACAATAAACACGCCTCTCATTCGTCTTCCTCAGGGATGAAGGAGACGCTGACCACCGATTGGATGGCGAGCCAACAAGATCAGCGCATCGCGGAAGCAGTCCGCCAGGAAAAGGGACGGCTCTGGAATTTCATCCGCCGCCGTGTGCCGGACGCGGGTGACGCGGAAGACATTCTGCAAGATGTTTTCTACGAACTGGTGGAAGCTTACCGGCTGATGCAGCCCATCGAGCAGGTTGGGGCCTGGTTGTTTCGCGTGGCCCGGAACCGCATCACCGACCGCTTCCGCAAGAAAAAGCCGGAGCTGTTCACGGACCAGGCAGTTGCTGGAGAAGAAGAACTGCTGAGTTTCGAAGACCTGCTTCCGTCCCCCGATGCCGGACCCGAAGCGGCTTATGCCAGAAGCGTGATGCTGGAAGAGCTGGAAGAAGCATTGGATGAGTTGCCGGACGAACAGCGGGAAATATTTTTGGCGACCGAGTTCGAAGGGCACAGCTTTAGAGAACTAGCGGCACAAACAGGCGTGAGCATCAACACCCTGCTGTCGCGCAAACGGTACGCGGTACAGCATCTCCGCCACCGGCTGCAAAAAGTTTATGAAGAGTTCGCGAAAAGATAAGGAGCCAAATAATGAGAGCGCATCGAGGTGTGAAATTGTTCGTGGCAGTTTTAGTTTTTGCGGTAGTTGTATACGCGGGTTTTACGCCTGCGCTGTTGTATCTATGGAACTGGCTGATGCCGGCAATCTTCGGATTGCACATGATCACCTACTGGCAGGCCCTGGGCCTGCTCGCCCTAAGCTGGCTACTCTTCGGCGGCCCCAGGTTATTGCCCAGGGGCGGCGGAGGCCACTGGCGTCATCGCATGCGCGAGCGCTGGGAGCAGATGACTCCCGAAGAGCAGGAAAAGTTCCGCGCAGGCATGCGCCATGGCTGCGGCCCGTTTGGCGAAGCGCCCCAAAAGAAAGCGGAATCCTGATTCTCTGCGGTCTCCGCGGTTCAAGATTTTGTTCCTCGCGCGAGAGGAAAACGAATCTCAAATCGCAAAAGGACCCGGTCCAGCAAGGGATTATCCAATCGGGGCAGGCGCGGGTGGCAAGAACGGCGGCATGGGAGGCGGAGTCTCCGGCGGCACGGGAGGCGTAGGCGGCGCCGGATGCAGCAAAGCGTCCAATCCAGGGTAGCGCGAAGCCAGGAAGTGGATCGAGTACGCGGGAAAAAACACCGCTACGGGAACGCTCACCAGCGAGATCACGTACAGAAGGAGAGCGAACCCCACGACTCCCGCGACAACTGCAAGCGTAATCGTAGCCGCATTCCAACTCAGTCCCGCGCCCGCGGCCGTCGCGCCAAAGATTACGCCGATGATGACCAGAGGGACCGCAATGATCAACATCACAATCAATGAGATGATGCCAAAGATAATTCCTGCGGCAATCGCCAGCACAATCTTCATTCCGATATATCCGGCATAACCGCCCTTTTCCGCCTTCATCCGCGGCCACAGCCGCCGCCATCCCTCCATCGCAGTAATGTCTTCCACCACCATATGAGGCACGACGAAGTCCTTGGTCATTACAGTAACGACCGCCGTACAAACAAGAAACACCATGAACACCAAGAAAACAAGAATGCCGCCGAGAATGAGCGGCAGAATGTGATCGCTCGGTTTTTGCCACCATCCCGCCGCCAACGCGATGGCCGCTGGAACTCCCAGTAAAATGACGATCCCCGCCAATACCGCAAGACCGAACAACGCTTGCCAGAGGAAGTAACGATTTCCCACCTCTCGTCGTCGCCGCCAATATTCGCGGATGTGGCATTCCTTCGCGATCACGCTATCGAACAACACAAACCGCATGCGGCTGTTGATGTACATGAACACCAACATAATCAAAAAGCCCACAACGACCGCGACCGTGATTAAAGCAGCCAGCAGCGCGGGGTTGTGATGCCATAGCGCAGGGTCGAGGAATTTGTCCGATCCGCCCTGTCGGGGGTTCGAGAAGTTGCTGGGCACGTTACAGCCCCCACCGGAGCCAAGCTCCCCCGCCAGCAAACCAACAAAAGCCAGCCTGGTCCACTGCCACCAGCGAAAGGGCTGAAAGAGTTGCTTCTTGGTGTGCTCGATCGCGGGACTCACGGCGTCAGTGGCGGACAGGGGCACGCGGAACCTCGGGAAGCTGAAAGGTACTGCAAACCGGACGCGCAGGTCAATGGTAGTTTCCGCTTTCCCAACTCTGGCATCCCGAGCGAAGCAGAGCAAGCGAAGCGCAAGCAGAAATGTGATCAGGACAGTTCTATTCCGCCGGGAAAATGACAGGGGCCCCAAATATCACACGATGTGGAATCGGAGCTTTGTATTGACGGGCCATCTCGAATAGATCACGAATTGTGTGAATACTGAGGCGTCGCTGGCCCGCCTTCAGGTACTTGAATACTTCCTGTTGAGGCCAGTACAAGCGGTCCACTATATTAGAAAATCTTCGTCCCTTGGCCTCCGCGATTCGTCTTCTTTTTTCTTCAGCACGATTTCGCTGTTTCTCATCAGGAAAGCGCGATGCCGATCTTGAGGTGTCAAACTCTGAAGCCAGTCACTCAATATTTTCCGTACGCGTTTCTTTTCGTGATGCCTCATCGGCGTGTTCTCCTTACCCCCGCTCCCTACCTTCGCGCACAATTTCGACCAGATCAGCAGCCGACACTTCCATTTTTACGCCTTTCACATCCAACGGCGATGCCTTGGACTTTCGCAGAGGCAGAATGCGAAACACAGACCCGTCGCGACGGCGAATTTCCACCGCGCCGTCGCGCTCGGCTTCATCGAGCACCGTGGCAAAATTTCCCCGCGCCTCGGAATAGCTGTAGGACTTCATCGCGTTTTGACCTCCAGTACGTCCAGCTTCAATTCATGCGCTCGCTCTCTCAGCCCGCCATCCAACGTGAGAAGTGGCGCTTTTTGGTTAATGGCACAGGCCAGCACATAGGCATCGTAGGCGTATACATTTAATTTCGCAGACAATTCCACTGCTTGCTTCAAGCCCACCTCGGCCATGTGAATTGGGATCGCGGCATAAGCCTCCAACAGCTGGAGGGCTTCCTTGATGCCAATCGCTCTGCGTTTGAACATCGCCGACAGGGCATTTCCGATCTCCCAATGGATCGAGGGGGGAGCTACCAGACTCGCTCCTCGGGTCAATCTAACGAGGTCCGCCTTTTCCGGCTGCTCTCCTATGACCGCGAGAATGGCCGAGGTGTCAATCACTATTTCCACAACTCACATTATAACATGTACAATTGTACAATAATACCTGGCGGAGCTTGCAGGCACCGACGCACCCGTTTCATCAACTTTCCCCTTGCACTCCGCCATTCATCGTGCTATAACAATCAAACCGTCGAGAGCAGTGTGGCTAGCCGGGCGTTTTAATCAATCTCTCGTGGGCTCGTCCGGCATCAATTAAAAACTAGGTTTATCCTGGAAATTAGCTTCGGCCACGAAGCATGATTCGGGGACGATGTCCTCGAAGGGTTTAGCGTTTTTCGCAAGACCTCCTAAAGTTCTTTTTAGAATCAATGACTTCCGCGTCGGCTCGTGCCGAAAAATCAGGCATTTGGAGCATGCGGAAGTCGTCTTTGCTGCGTGCTGGAAAAGCACTCAGCATTCAGCCATCAGCACTCAGCCATTTAGGGCTGAATGCCGAGTGCTGACTGCTGAAGGTTCCTTCCTGTGGAAATCATGTGAATCCAACAGGTTGACAGCCACACACCAAAGTCGTTAACTTCATAGGGTTTGTCCCTAAAAGTTTCGAGGACTAGCAGTGTAGGGCGGGCACTCCTGCCCGCCCCTGCTTGGACCTGAAAAACGCGCCGCTCAGGCGGAAACGCGATTTCGGTCTTTGACAACTAGGTTGAACGTGCCAGTCGTGAGAGAAATGGCTCGGGCCAAGTCCGAGCGATCTCACAAAAATAGTCTACTTTTCCCTTCTGAGGGAAGGTAGCCGTTGCGTTGTCCCTTTCGAGCGGACGCGCAGCGCAGTCTGCCTACTACCCGTCGGCAGACGACAGGTTACAAACGAGAGTTTGATCCTGGCTCAGAATCAACGCTGGCGGCGTGCCTAACAC
>CAZETZ010000021.1:0-3048 GCA_964514735.1 uncultured Acidobacteriaceae bacterium
TCGGTTCAGGAAGTAGGGAATTCTCATCCATCATCTTGGTGAGCAGCGCCGAGTCGAGCGAACCCCAGTTCACGCCGATCCGCACCGGCTTCTGGTTCTCCACCGCAACTTCAATCATGGTGCGGAAGTTGTCGTCATTCTTGCGGCCCACGCTGACGTTTCCGGGGTTGATACGATATTTGGCCAAGGCCCGCGCGCAGTCCGGATATTTCTTCAGGAGCAGATGCCCGTTGTAGTGGAAGTCGCCGATGATGGGAACGCGTATGCCCTGTTTATCGAGTTGCTCGACGATAGGAGCGACCGCGGCAGCAGCTTCTTCGTTGTTGACCGTGACTCGAACCAACTCTGAACCAGCCCGCGCCAGGGCGGCTACCTGTTGCACAGTGCCGGGGATGTCCGCCGTATCGGTGTTGGTCATGGACTGCACCACAACTGGTGCATCCGGGCCGACCCGCACTCCGCCGACGTTCGACGTGACCGCTTTTCTACGCTTGATCTCAGGCATGGGGAAACTTCAGTTTAACACGCGAAAATGGGGCTGGGATTTCAGTTCTCGGTTCCCAGCCCCCGGTCCTCAGGAAGGTTATGGCATTCGATGCAATATGCCCGGCAAGGTCTTTTGGATGTCATTGAAGATCACCATGACCGCAAACAGCACCAGGAACACAAACGCGGTTTGATAAATGCGTTCTTTGATATGCAAGCTGATGTCGCGCCGCATGACACCTTCGACAAGCAGCAGAAGAATCACTCCGCCATCAAGAATTGGGATTGGGAGCAGATTGAAGATGCCAAGGTTCAAGCTGATGCCTGCGGTCAATTCCAGTAATGGCATCCACCCTTTTCTGCGGGCGGCGCGTCCAGCAGCTACGCTGATGCCGATCGGTCCTTGTACCGACTTCATCGATATCTTGCGCTGCACCATTTTCTGGAGCAGTTCCAGAATCAGCAGCGAGCCTTCCTTGTTCTGCTGGAGCGAGCGTTGAAATGCCGGCACCCAGGGCAGTCGGATGATCTTGGTGCGTGAGCTGGCAATCCCAATGCGGTAGCGGGAGTCACCATCTTCATCCCACAAAACCGGTTTTACCGTGAACTTTTTAATTACGCCGTTACGGAGTACCCCGACTTCGATTGGTTTGTCTTTGGTTTGCTTCAGGGTTTCAATGACGGCTATCAATCCTGAGATTGGTTTGCCATCGACGGAGATCACTTTATCGCCAACCTGCATGCCGGCTTTGTCGCCCGGCAATCCCGGCTCAATCTCGGTGATGACAGGCTCAGGTTCCAGCGGAGCCCATCCGGCCACGCCCATCTGGTCAGGACCGTCGGCCTCAGGCACAACGGTCTTTTCATAAGATTTGCCGGCGCGCTCAAATGTGATATGTAGCGGTTGGTTGGGGCTGAGTGCTTCCTTGGGAAGCTCCTGCTGCCAGGTGGGGTTCTTAAGTTCGTCAATCCCAGTGATCCGGTCACCAACTTGAATTCCAGCCTTGGCTGCGGGGGTATTCTCAACAACCCAGCCAATTACCATCGGGTCGTCCCAATAAGCGGGATATTCGTAGTGGACCTTGTTGACTAGCGTCAACAGTCCAATGGCAAACGCAATGTTCATCGCCGGCCCGGCAATCGCAATCAAAAACCGGTGCCAACGGGGATGGTTCATGAACTCGCGCGGATCGTCGGTGCGCTGATCCATGGGATTTTCGCCGCTCATCTTGACGTAGCCGCCGAGCGGGATCGCGGCAATGCGGTAGTCAGTCTCGCCTTTGCGGAAGCCGATCAGCCGCTTACCGAAGCCGATGGAGAAAACCTCCACGCGCACGCCCAATAATTTGGCCACGGCATAGTGGCCGAACTCGTGGATCAAAATCATGAAGCCGAGGATTACTCCAACCGAAACCAGCGCAATGAAAAAGCCTGACATGTAGGTATAAGTCCCCTTTAAACTGCCCGCAAAGAAGCGGCATTCTGAGCCATGGTGCGAATTTTATCCTGGGCCAAAGCGCGAGCCTCGGCATCCACTTCCAGCACCTGAGATATAGACGCTAAATCCCTTGATTTTGTTGCAGAAAGCACTTGCGCGATCACCCTGGGAATATCTTCAAACCCGATTTTTTCTTCCAGAAACGCCGCCACTGCAACTTCATCCGCAGCGTTGAGTGCAATCGGCTGCACTCCGCCGGCCTCAACTGCTTCATAGGCCAAACGCAGACAAGGGAATTTTTCCATGTCTGGAGGCTGGAAATCGAGGTGCCGTAAGTCCATGACCGGGAAGCGCATATCCGATTCGATGCGCTCAGGGTAAGTGAGCGCGTAGAGAATTGGCAGACGCATGTCAGTCACCGAGAATTGTGCAAGTATGCTGCCATCCACGAACTCGACCATGGAATGAATGGTGGATTGCGGATGCACAATCACTTCCACTTGAGATGGCGGCAAGTTGAACAAACGGCAGGCTTCAATGACCTCAAAGCCTTTGTTCATTAGGGTCGCCGAATCTATGGTGATGCGTTTCCCCATGCGCCAGGTGGGATGATTCAAAGCCTGCTCCACCGTGATGGACGAAAATTGTGATTTCGGCGTGTTGCGGAACGGCCCACCGGACGCCGTGAGCCAGATGCGACGAACTTCTTCCATGCGTCCACCACGCAGACACTGATGGACCGCATTGTGCTCGCTGTCAATGGGAAGAATCGGCTTGCCCTGACGGCGGGCTTCGGCAGTGATGATCTCTCCCGCTGCGACCATGCACTCTTTGTTGGCCAGGCCGATGGATTTGCCGGTTTTGACGGCTTCGTAAGTTGCCTCAAGCCCTGCCACGCCCACGATGGCGCTGACCACAAAATCAACCTCAGGATATGTGGCCACTTGCACATTCCCGGCAGCGCCATGGACAACTTCAATTTTCGTCAGACCAGCGGAATTCAACTTTTGCCGCAAAGTGTGCGCGTCAGTTTCGTTCGCGACTGAAATTAGCTTCGGCTTCCAGCGCGTGGCCTGCTCGAAGGCGGCATCTACATTTTTTCCCGCCGCCAGGGAGACGACAGA
>CAZETZ010000021.1:3148-12142 GCA_964514735.1 uncultured Acidobacteriaceae bacterium
GGCGCTGCAAACAGCAGCGCGTCAATCCGGTCCAGCATACCGCCGTGGCCCGGGAGCAGCGCCCCGGAGTCCTTCACTCCCGCGCCGCGCTTGATGAGCGACTCCACTAGATCACCCAACTGCGCTGCGATATTAAGCACCGCCGATAGCAACAAAATTGGAACCAGTGGTGGCCGTTGCAAGGCAAAGAAACCATCCTGGCGTTCGATCAAATGTGCATTGAGTAAAGCCGCGCTGACCGGCAATCCATATTGGTAAAGTAGGACGCCGATACCAAGGCTGGCCAGCAGGGAAGCGGCTGCGCCTTCCCAGGTTTTCTTGGGGCTGATGCGCGGAGACATCAGATGCCGTCCCAGGGATTTGCCCACAAAGTAAGCGAAAATATCTCCCGCCCAAACCAGTAAGAGCAAATACACCACCCAGATTGCCCCCGAGGGCTGAAGGCGAAGCTGCACCAGAAAGAGCAACGGCATTGCGATGTAAGCGAAGGCAAAGGCCGAAACCATGGCCGCGGGAAACGAACCGCTCAGGTCAGCCCTCAGCATTCCGATGGATAGAAACAGAAACGTCGCAATGCACGCGGCGAATGCGGAAATCGCTACCAGGTTTCCCGTGGAGAGGAGCGGCGTCTTATCGGTGAAATTTACCCCGAAGATGACAAAGATCGAAACGATAAACACGAATGTCGGCCAACGGAACGGGCGAATCCCATAGCCTTCGCTAAGCTTGAGCAATTCCTGCGTGGATAAAAGGGCCACCAGAGCGGCGACCGCTTCAAGCACTACGATGTGTACGCGCAGCACCAGCAGCAGAACAATCGGAATCAATACCACCGCGGTGAGGACCCGTTTGAGCAGGTGCAAGCCGTCTAGCTCCGCCCGACTTTGGATGGATGATGCTCAGGAACGTCGGTCAGGCCGCCATAGCGCCGGTCGCGTTTTTGATATTCGGCGATGCTCTCCAGCAAATGCACGCCGCGAAACTCGGGCCACAGGGTTTGGGTCACGTGAATTTCCGCATAGGCGAGTTGCCATAGCAGGAAGTTGCTCAACCGCATTTCACCGCTGGTGCGGATCACGAGGTCGGGGTCAGGCAAATTCCGCGTGTAAAGATGTTGTGAAACCAGTTCTTCGCTGACCTTCAGATGCTGCAATCCACCATTGGAAGCGGCGGCATCCATGATCGACCGGAAGGCGTCGACCAGCTCGGAGCGCGCGCTGTAATTCAGTGCCAGGGTCAGGATCATTCCTGTGTTCTGCCGGGTGGCATCCCGCGCCCATCCCATTTTCTCCTGCACTTCGGTCGGCAGTTCGTGCTGCCGTCCGATGTATTCCAGCCGAATGTTGTTGTGATTGAGCGTCGGAACTTCCTGTTTCAGGTAACGGCACAGCAGCCCCATCAGGAAACCGACTTCCCCCTTGGGCCGTTTCTTCCAGTTTTCCTCGGAAAATGCATACAGCGTGAGTGAAGGAATCCCAATCCGCGCCGCCGTTTCCACCGTCGAGCGCACCGACGCCACTCCCGCCCGGTGCCCGGCGATACGCGGCAAATGGCGCTTGCGCGCCCAACGTCCGTTGCCGTCCATGATGATGGCGATGTGTTTTGGCAGCCGCTCTGGATCAAGCCGCTGATAAACCTCGGCTTCTTTGCGATCCAACCCGCCGGGAACCGTAGTCCGCAAGCTAACCTCTTCTAAATGTTGAAGCTAACATAGCGGGGATGGGCTTGCAATTAAAGGCAAGTCAAATGATAAACCATATTATGATTCCCATATCATATGGTATTTACCATGATAAAATACCATTTATGTCTCTCAAAACTACCATAGACCGTGCTGGACGGGTGGTACTTCCCAAGCCGCTTCGCGACAATCTACAGCTCGAGCCAGGGGATTGGTTGAGTGTGGAGAGTACTGAAAATGAAATAGTAATCCGTCCACTGCGCGGTACTGTACCCCTCCAAAAGAAACGCGGGGTTTGGACCTTCGGCGTGGGTGAGCCGCTTTCGCTTGAGCAGGTCAACCAGACAGTTCAAGATGTGCGCCGTGAACGCGACCTTAAGCTTCTCGGACATCGCGCTTCCCGAATCCGGCACGCCAGCAAAAAGGCGAAGCCGTGAAATGGTTCTTTGACTCGTCCGTTCTAATCCCAGTTTTCTACCGCGATCACGTGCATCACGAAGTCAGCCTGCAAGCTTTCGAAACTGCCCAGAAAAAAGACAGTTGTTGTGCCGCCCATAGTCTTGCCGAGGTTTATTCCACAATGACAAGACTGCCCGGAAAATATCGTTTAAGCGGAGACCAAGCGCTGTTGTTTCTTGAGGCGATTAAGGAGCACTGCACTCTTGTCGCACTTGATGCGGATGACTATGTTTCTGCCATCGAAACATCTGTATCGTTAGGCATCGTAGGCGGAACGATTTACGATGCCTTACTTGCTCAATGTGCTTTGAAAGCAGATGCCGAAACACTCCTGACTTGGAATTTGGAAGACTTTCGCCGATTGGGGCCTGACGTGGCGAAACGGGCGAGAAACCCTTAGACGTGTGCTAATCGGCTCTCCAGTGTTTCCTTCATGCTCAGAATTGCCGACAGCGCGTTCTCATTGCCAATCGCAGTATTGATCATCATGTGATAAAGACACCGGGTCGGCCAGTCGGCATTGAAATAATGTTTCACGAATTCGATGCGGTCCCGGTCCACGCTATCCACTAACTCCTCGGCTTCATCCTGGTTTTTTCCCAGCTCCAGCAAGCGGCGGATTTTTTCTGCGCGCGGCGCATAGAGAAAAACGTGGAACACATCCGGGCGTTCCCGCAGGAAGTAGGGAGCGCCGCGCCCCACAATCACGCAATTGCCGGCATCGGCCGCTTTTTGCAGTACCTGTTGGCTGATGGCGACGAACTGGTCCGCGTCGAAGGGCCCGGCCGTATTGAGCTCCATGCTGCGCTGGTAACTGCCGCGCCAGAAGGTTTTGGCCAGGCGATGAAAGCGCCCGTCCCGGCGTTCATCGCAACACATCACCTCGGACGGATCAACATCCGCAACCTTGGCGATCTCCTGGGTCAAAGCCTCATCCCAAAGCTTCCAGCGCAGATGTTTGGCCAGGGCCGCGGCAATCTCGGCTGCGCCGCTGCCAAACTCGCGCTCGACGGTAATGACCCGATACATTGCTGCCTCTAGTGTACCGCTACCGCGCCGCCTGGTTTGGATTTCTTCATCAAGAAGACCAGTGGAACGATCACCAAAATGGCCATGCCCAGCAGCCAGAAATTATCGATATAAGCGAGCATGTTGGCCTGCCTGACAATCAGGGCCTGCATACTCGCCCAAGTTTTGGGAGAGGCCCCGGAAACTGGGGTGCCGTGTAATATTTTTTGCAAGGCGAGGTTCGCGGATGAAAGATTTTCCGAGAGCACTGCCTGATGATATTGCGCCCGCCGCGCCAGCATGGTGGTGACAAACGAAATCCCCACGCTGCCCCCTATATTTCGTGCCAGATTCATCAAGCCGGAAGCTGCGTTATTTTTTTCTCGCGGCAAAAATGAATAGGCGGCAGTGTTAATCGGAACAAACAGAAATGCCAGCCCGGCCGCCTGGATCACACGCGCCAGCATGACGGTGCGGAAATCCACCCCGAGGTCAAAGTTCGTCATATGAAACAGGGAAAAAGACAGCGTGATCAGCCCGATGACCATCAAACGCCGCGCATCCACGCGTGCCAGCAGGAAGCCCACCAGCGGCATCAGCAGCATGATGGCAAAGCCGCCCGGGGAAATGGCCATACCTGCACGCTGTGCCGTATAGCCGAGCAGGGTTTGCATGAACAACGGCAGCAGCAGCGTGCTCCCGAGCAAAGCAAAACCCAGCATGAACATCAGCATATTGGCTGCGGCAAACGTACGGTCGCGGAAAAGATGTAGATCTACAACTGGATCTTTGTGATACCACTCCCAGATGGCGACAAAAATGAGGGAAGCGGCGCTGATCAAAGACAGCGTCAAAATAAAATGCGATTCGAACCAGTCATCGCGCTGTCCCTTGTCCAGGATCACTTGCAACGTACCCAGGCTGAGCGCAACAAAGCCCAAGCCAATGTAATCAACCTTCAATTCAGAAAGTTTTCTGCGCCGGAAATCGGGAGGGTCCTGGATCAGGCGCGAGGTCAGCAAGAGCGACAAAATGCCAACTGGAATATTCACGAAAAAAATCCAGCGCCAGGAGTAATTGTCAGTGATGAAGCCCCCGAGAGTGGGCCCAATGGCCGGCGCCATGACCACTGCCACGCCATAGACGGCAAATGCCATCCCCCGTTTCGCGGGCGGAAATGTGTCCGCGAGAATGGCTTGTTCACTGGGTTGCAGGCCGCCTCCGCCCGCGCCCTGCAGCACCCGGAAAAATATCAGCAGGGGCAGATTGGGAGCGAACCCGCAGAGAAATGAGCTGATGGTGAACAGCGCCACGCAGCCCATGTAGAAGCGCTTGCGGCCCATGATCGACGACAGCCATCCGCTGAGTGGCAATACGATGGCGTTCGAAACCAGATAGGAGGTGAGCACCCAGGTGCTCTCATCCGTACCGGCGGACAGGCTGCCTGCAATGTGGGGGAGCGCGACATTGGCGATGCTGGTGTCCAGCACCTCCATGAACGTGGCCAAGGTCACAGCTAGCGCAATGATCCACGGGTTGATCGCAGGACGCGCGTCGGGGGCCGCGCCCATTGTCAGCGCGGCCGTGCTCACTTGGTCCAAACCTCGGCTTCGACCGACATTCCCGGCCGCAGCCTATGTTCACGGGTCTCGCTTGAATCAAATGTGATCTTCACCGGAATCCGCTGCACCACCTTGACGTAGTTGCCGGTGGCATTCTCCGGAGGCAGCAGGCTGAAGAGCGCGCCGCTGGCTCCCGCGATGCTCTGGACATGGCCCGTGTAATCTTTAGCAAAGGCATCCACGGAAATAGTTACCCGCTGCCCGGCCTGCATGCGGCGCAGTTGTGTCTCCTTGAAGTTGGCCGTCACCCAGAGGTGGTCCAGATCGACAATCTTCATCATCTCTTGCCCGATCTGCAGGTTCTGGCCCACTTCTACCGTGCGATTGCTGACCACTCCGCTGACAGGGGCGGTGATCAGGGTGTATTGCAGATTCAGCTGCGCCTGGTCAAGTTCCGCCTTACGCAGGGCAACTTGCGCCACCGCAGATTCGGCATGGGCACGTGTCACTGCCAGTTGCTGGGGCGCAGTTTCGGCGGATTTCAGATTTGCCTGTGCCTGCGTTAGTTTCGACTGCCACTGGCGAATCGTCTGCTCCGCTGCCACCGAGGAAGCGCGCGCGGCCGCCAGGGTCGCTGTGCTTGTCTTCGCCGCCGCCACTGCCTCGTCATATTGCTGTTGTGAAATTTCTTGTTTATCGACGAGTTGCTTATAGCGGGCCAGGTCAGTTTGGACCCGTACGTTGTTCGCTTCCGCTTCCTCTACCTGCGCGCGGGCGGCGTCCAGTTGCTGCTGTGCCCAGGCAATTCCCGCGTTGGCGTTCTGCACATCGCTCTCTGCCGATGCAATCTGACTGCTGGTGCCCACCGATGTAATTGGCACGTTCACCTGCGCCGCCTGGGCCGTGGCCACTGCATCCTGGTATGCGGCTTTGGCCCGGTCAAGCGCTACCTGATAGTCGCTGGGGTCGATTTGCACGAGAGCGGTTCCGGCCTCCACCAACTGATTGTCGTCCACCAACCGCTTCAGCACATGCCCGGAAACCCGGGCGCTGATGGAAATCAGATGGCCATCGACTTAGCTATCGGCTGTGGATTGGTGGCTGGCAAAATGCGCCACCAAGAAAAGCCCGGCGACCGACAGCACGAGGGCGACGGCGAGCAGCGCGATCCGGAACCTGGGGGCGCGCGATTGCAGAGACCGCCAACGCAGATCGCGTTCTCCGGCGGGCAGGGGCGCAATGGCCGGTTGCGCAGCGGGTGGGGTTGCGGTCTCAGGGTGCTCAGTGGTGGTGGTTTCCATATTCTATTTGCCCTTCAAGTATTGCTTGACCCCTTCTTCGGCAAAGCCAATCGCGTGGGCCAGTTCCACTTTGGCAAGATTATGCGCATACAAGCTGGAGATATAACTTTCGTTGGCCGTGGCGAGGGCCTCTTGAGCTTGGACGACTTCCAGATTATCCACTACTCCGGCGGAAAAGCGGTCACGCGCCTGCCCCAGGGTCTGGTTGGCAAGGTCGACCGAGCTTTGCGCCACCGCAACTTGTTCCGCCGCGGCTGAGAGGTCCAGCAGCGCCACCCGCACTTCGTACCCGATTTGCGCCCGCAAGTTTTCCAATTCCTGGCGGCGATTGCGCAGATTTGCTTCGGCCTCAAGCACGTCGGCATGGTTCTTGGCTTGAAAGATGGGAATGTTCAAATTCGCCGCTGCCGCGAACGTACCGTGCGATTGATTGGGAGTGATCCCGATGTCGCCGTAGTTGGCCGTAATGGACGCGCTCGGGAAATACGAGGATTTTGCCGCGCGATGAGAGTATTCGGCCGCGTGCAGTTGCGCCGCCGCGGCCAGGTAGTCCGAGCGCATCATATAGGCGCGTTGCAGGTCGTCCTGCAATCCCAGGGTCGTCAAGGGTTCGTAGGGAGCTTTGTCCGTGAAAGTGATGTCCTGTCCTCCCGGCAATCCGATCATGCGGCCCAGAGCCAATTTCTGTTTGGCATACTCGTTTCGCGCCACGATGGCCTGTTGCTGCCGGTTTTGCAGTTCCACTTGAGCGCGCAAAGCGTCGATCGCGGGAATCACCCCGGCACGTTGCCGGTCCTGCGCTTTGCTGTAGAGCGCCTGGGCAGTTTCCACTTGAGCTGTCGCGGTCTCCACTCGCGCCGCCCCAGCCAGGGCCTGGAGATATGCGTTGCCGGTGGCCAATACCACCAGGTCGCGAGCGTCCTTGTAGCTGTACTGGGCGGCTTGCTCTTGCGCGGCAGCGGCCTTCACGCGCTCCAGGACTGGGAGGTCAAGGACCGGTTGTTTGAGATACACCCGCGCGTCGAAGTACCCATACGGGCCGACCACGGCTGGGAATCCAGGAAACCGTAGGCCCCGGGCTGCCAGATTGTCTTGCGCCACATCCGTGCCGATCTGCCCGGTTACATTGGGCAGAAGGTCATTCAACTCCCTCCACCTTTGTGCCCGGGCGGTTAACGTGGCATTGCTTTGCAACAGCACGCCCAGGTTGTTTTTCAAACCAAGATTGATGGCCTGCAAAAACGAGAGCGGCATCGGTTCCGCACTGAGGTCGCCCTGGGGAACACTCCCGGCAAACGGATTTTGGCCCGACGAAACGGAACTCGGGCCATTCATGTGCGGAAGCGCGGGCGACGGAGAGGGCGCGTCGGGATAACTCGAAGTCTGGCTTACGGCGTTGAGGGAAGCGAAGATGAGCGCGCCCACCAGGACCCATATTGGGAAGATGGGGAACTGCTCTTGCATCGAGGATTTTTGTGGATCAGCCGGGTTCATGCGGACCGTCGGATTGCCATCCCCTTCTACCTTACTCCGCGTTAGACTTTATAGATGCTAATTTGAGGGGAGCGGTCGCAGGAGCCGGTCTCAGCCTGAACCGAAGTCACCCAAACCTCAAATAGACACAATAAACAATTTTGATTGGACGACGCCTTAAGCTAAGCCTAGAGTCCTTAAGATGCCCCTGAGCCGTACCAGAACTCGTGCCGGTCTCCGGCGGATTACAGGTATGCCTGACCCAGTGGGATTGCTAAGACCGCCGCTGCGCAATTACGAATTCGATGGGGCGTATGACGAGATGTTCCACGCCGCCGGCGAGCCCCGCGACCACTACAAGAACTTGTTTCAAACCCTGCTGGATCTGCCGGCAGAGGAATTGCATAAGATCCAGCAGGCAGCCGACCTCTCATTTCTGCATCAGGGCATTACCTTCACTGTGTATGGAAATGATGAGGGAACGGAGCGGGTTTTCCCCAACGACCTTCTGCCCCGGATCATTCCCAACCAGGAATGGCGGAAGATCGAGCGAGGGTTGACCCAGCGGATCACGGCGCTGAACCTGTTCCTGGAGGACATCTACCACGAAGGGAAGATTCTCGCCCAAGGCGTAGTTCCGCGAGACCTGGTGTATAGCTGCAAGCACTTCCGGCGTGAGATGCGCGGGCTGAACGTGCCGCGCGGGACCTACGTCAGCATTTGCGGCACGGATTTGGTGCGCATGCCGAACGGCGACTTTGCCGTGCTCGAAGATAATCTGCGGGTCCCCAGCGGTGTTTCCTACATGCTGGCCAACCGCAAGGTGCTCAAGCGGGTTTTCCCCACCATGTTCCGCGATTACGGCGTCTGCCCGATTGACCACTACACCCAGGCGTTGCACTCCACTTTAGGCACATTGGCTCCGGTCAACTGGACGGGCCGGAACCAGCCAACCGTGGTGTTGTTGACCCCCGGCGTTTTCAACTCGGCTTACTTCGAGCATACCTATCTTGCCCAGCAGATGGGAATCGAGCTGGTGGAGGGCCGTGACCTGCTGGTCCACGACAACGTGGTCTACATGCGGACTACCGCCGGCCTGCGTCGCGTGGATGTCATTTACCGCCGCGTGGACGACGATTTCATGGATCCTCTTACGTTCCGGCGGGATTCCAATCTGGGCGTTCCGGGTCTTTTCAATGCCTATCGGGCCGGCAATGTCCCTTTGGCCCACGCAAGCGGGCCGGCGGTTGTCGCAGACACCAAGGACAAGCAGAACTGGCTTTGATGGACGACAAACCGGCACATCAGGAACTCGAACCGGGCGGACAGATGTCGTTTCTCGAGCATCTGGACGAATTGCGAAAGCGCATCGTGTATTCCGTTGTCTTTGTCGTTCTTGTTTTTATCGGATGCTGGTTCGTTTCCGATTATATCTACGGCTTTCTGAGCGTGCCGATCCGGCGAGCATTATCCGAGGCGGCGCGAAAGGATCTTCCTGTCAAAGGGTTGA
>CAZETZ010000021.1:12152-14547 GCA_964514735.1 uncultured Acidobacteriaceae bacterium
AGCCATGTACGCTTACGTTCCTGCCATCATCCGCTACTACCTGGGGGAAGATGCGATCATCCCCAACGTTCCCACTTACCTTTTGACCGACGATTCCCAGCGCAAGTATGTGCTCGAGCATTTGGGCGAACTGGTGGTCAAGGCGGTCGGCGAATCCGGTGGTTACGGCATGTTAATCGGCCCGCACAGCACAGTTTCCCAACAGCAGGAATTTGCCGAGCGCATTGAGGCCGACCCGCGCAACTACATCGCGCAACCGACCTTGAGCCTATCTCGCGCCCCCTGCTTCCTGGATGGCGAGGTGCAGGCGCGGCATGTGGACCTTCGCCCCTACATTCTTTACGGTGAAAACGTGACCCTGGTGCCGGGAGGGCTGACGCGCGTCGCGCTGCGCCGCGGCTCTCTGGTGGTGAACTCGTCGCAGGGCGGAGGCAGCAAAGATACTTGGGTTTTGCGCGCATGATGCTGAAGGAAACCACCATGCTCTCCAGAGTCGCCGATAGCCTGTACTGGATGAGCCGCTACCTGGAGCGGGCGGAGCACACTGCCCGCCTGATCGACGTGGACGTGCAGTTGCGCCTCGACCAATCTCCCGATGCCTCCTCGGTGCGCTGGACCCGCCTGCATGAAGCCCTGCAGATTCCGGTGCCTCCCATGGATACCCCGTATGCCCATTCCCTGGCGCATATTCTGACCTTCGACCGCACCAATTCCTCGTCGATTGTTTCCTGCATCGCAGCGGCGCGAGAAAATCTCCGGCACGTGCGCGAGCAATGCAGCACGGAGATGTGGGAGCAGCTCAACCGCCTCTACCTGCAAATGCGCAGCACCACTCTGGAAGAAGCCTGGCTGGCGCAGTCCCATGAGTTCTATCGCTCGGTGCAGGATGGGGCCAACCTGTTTCACGGGATTACTGACTCCACCATGACGCATGGCGAAGGCTGGCACTACATCCAGTTGGGCCGGTACGTGGAACGCACCGATGTGCTGGCTGGCCTCATCGGCAGCCACTTCCGCCGTTTCCCGCATGCGCTCGACCAGGCGGTCGAAAGCGAGGAATACCTGGAGTGGGTGGCCTTGCTGAAGTCTTGTACCGCATTTCTGCCCTACTGCAAAACCTATACCGCGGAATTGCGTCCCTTGCGGGTGGCGGAATTTTTGTTGCTCAATCCGGAGTTCCCGCACTCGGTGCGCTTCTCCGTGGACATGGTGCATGTGGCCTTGCGTGCTCTAGGAGAATTTACCGAACGCAAGGCAGAACAACCGTTGCGCCTGGCGGGGCGGTTGCGCGCCACCCTGAGTTTCACCCAGATCGATGAGATCCTGCTGAGCGGCGCGGCCGCCTATCTGGACAATATTCGTTCGCAGTGCTCCCAAATTCACTCTGCCATTCACCAGGTTTATTTCGATTATCTGGTGGATACAGCGATGGTTTCCTGATGATCTATTCGGTCCGCCACGTCACCATGTTTGCCTACGAGCCCGCGGTGCGCGAAAGCATCATGGAAGTGCGGATGCAGCCGCGCAGCGAAGGACGGCAGCGTTGCCTTAATTTTCAATTGCAGGTGAGTCCCACGACCAACATCATGCAGTATCGGGATTTCATGGGCAACACCGTGCACCACTTTGACATCGCGGGCAGTCACAACCGGGTCAAAGTGACCGCCCATGGGTTAGTCGAGGTGGAATCCTCGGAACCGCCGGACCCAGGCGCGGCGGGGAATTGGGATGAACTCGATGCCCTGACCGCCGCCGAAGATCACTGGGAGATGATGCTGCCCAGCCAATTTACCGGGCCGACGGAGGAACTGGCGAAATTGGCCAGGGAACTTGACTGTAAGCGGCGGGGCGACCTGTTAGCGTTTCTTACCGAGTTGAACCAGGGAATCTACCACGCGTTCGACTATGTGCCGAAGAGCACCAAAGTGGATTCTCCGATCGACGAGGCCCTGGTGAACCGCCAGGGAGTCTGCCAGGATTTCGCCCACATCCTGATCGCCTTGCTGCGCGGACTGAGAGTTCCGGCGCGCTACGTCAGTGGATATCTGTTTCACGAACCCAAGTGTCAGGACCGCTCGACTGACGGCGCCTCTCATGCCTGGGTGGAAATACTGGTGCCCAAGCTCGGGTGGATTGCTTTTGACCCAACCAACAATCTGATTGCGGATGATCGCCACATACGAGTTGCGATTGGACGGGACTACGCCGATGTTCCGCCCACCCGCGGCGTATACAAGGGCGGCGCGACCAGCGAACTGAGCGTGTCGGTCACGGTGAACCCCTCGGACCGGCCGCTTCCCGAAGAACTGATTCCCAGCGTTGTCTTACAGCCGCGAATCGTCCCCTCGCGAAGTGTGCGGACCGATCAGCAACAGCAGCAACAGCAGTAAAAGCG
>CAZETZ010000021.1:14647-32724 GCA_964514735.1 uncultured Acidobacteriaceae bacterium
CCAGGTGGCCACGCCAGGGCTAATACTCCCGAATCTTGCCGAAGGCCTCGGTAAAGATAAGAATGACCACATACTTTTTGGCGGGCAGAATCGGCGACTCTAAAACAGAGAGGTATTCCATGGGGACCGGCAAGACTCAACCAATCTTGAGCGTAGTACTCATCGCACTGATTTTCACGATCGCGTCATGCGGTGGCGGGAACAGCTCGGGCGGATCTCCCAACATTCCAGCCACGCCCACCATTTCCGCGCTTCAACCCTCGACCGGCCCAGTGGGGACGTCGGTTGTAGTTACGGGAACGAACTTAACCGGCGCAACAGCAATTTCGTTCAATGGAACGTCGGCGACGTTCACGTTAAACAGCGCTACACAGATTACGGCCACGGTCCCAACGAGCGCGACTACTGGCAAGGTCTTGGTGACTACACCGGGGGGAAGCGCCACCTCGGCCGGCAACTTTACCGTGACAGTGCCCGCACAACCTCCAGCCATCACCAGTTTCAATCCCACCAGCGGACCGGTTGGGACTGGCGTGATTGTTACCGGTACCAATCTGACCGGCGCCACGGCATTTGGTTTGAATGGAACTACGGCGACCTTCACCGTCAACAGCGCGACGCAGATTACCGCGACTATTCCCGCGGGCGCCACGACCGGTAAATTCTCGGTGACCACTCCGGGTGGGAGTACGACCTCGGCAAATACGTTTACCGTGAACACCTCATCCGCGACGCTCGATTTGACCATTGATGGGCTTTACGTCACGCAAGCGACCCAGGATTACCCCAATCCTACGGTCCCCTTGGTGAAGGACCGCAGCGGCTGGGTCAGGGTGTTCGTCAAGGCGAATATCGCCAATACCGCGACGCCGCAAGTGAAGGTGGACTTCATCAACGGCAGCACTACGGTTGGTTCCTTGATGATCAACGCAACCACTTCGTCGGTCCCGACCACAATTGATCCCAATACAAATAATTCCTGGAATGCGGCGGTGCCTTCAGCGTGGATACTGCCTGGCGTGCAGGTGACGGCGACGGTAGATCCGTCCGGAGCGATTGCCGAATCGGACAAGACCAACAACCAGTTTTCGTTGAATTCATTAGATGTCCGCACGCTTCATCCGTGGAAGGTGACGCTCATCCCTGTAAAGACGACAGATGGGCTCACAGGTGTCGTGGAAAGCGGAAGCTTTACCCGCACCAACTGGGTCGATTTCGCCAAACGCCTGCATCCGGTACCGGATGTCATTGATGTGGCGGTCGCGGGCACGTTCACTTCGAGCGTAGCTGGGAGTCCAACGCTGTCCAGCAGCGGGACCAACTGGGGGAGCGTGCTGAACGAGATTTCCGCGAAGCGCAGCGCGGATGGCGCAACTGCGGCAGACCGTTACTACTTCGGCGTGGTGAAGGTGGGATACAGCAGTGGAGTAGCAGGCCTTGGTTTCGTAGGCTTCCCGGCCGCGATCGGTTGGGACTACCAAAGCAGCGCGCCGGGTGTCTTTGCTCATGAGGAAGGCCACAACTTCAATCGCCAGCATAGTCCGTGCGGCGGCGCCAGCAACCCCGATCTTAATTATCCGTACGCCGGCGGCCTGATTGGCGTGCCGGGGTGGGACGTATTTGCTTCCAGCAACAATCTCAAGGACCAAAACACTTTTACCGACATCATGGGCTATTGCCCGAACCAGTGGATCAGCGACTACGTCTACACGTCGGAGTTAAATTATCGCCAAGGTTTGTCCTTCGATGTGGTATCGGCGGATGTCGTCAACGGGACAAGTTCGCAGGAGGCCCTGCTGGTGTGGGGACGGATCGAGAACGGCAACGTAATCCTGGGGCCTGCGTTCAAAGTGGCTGCGACTGGTATCGCTCCCCAGCCTGGTCCTTATGTGTGGCAGGCGAAAGATGCTCTGGGACAGGTGTTGATGACTCTACCCTTTGATGCCCCTGAAGTCGCCGATCTGCCGGACAGTTCGTTGCGCATGTTCTCGTTCGTGGCGCCGATGTCTGCTGACACCATGAGCCGAATCTCCAGTGTGCATCTCTCGAAAGACGGCAAGGAGCTTACTCGGGCGACGGCTGCTTCTGGCGCCGCGCCGATGCTGGGCGCGCGGGCGGTCGTGAGACAGCAGTTCTTACCCAATCACAAGATGCAGTTCTCCTGGGACGCGGCCCGCTCTCCCATGGTGATGTTGCGGGACGCAAAGACCGGCGAAGTGCGCGGATTCCTGAGCGGCGGAAATGCGACCATCGAAGACGCGCCCGATGACCTGGAAGTCCAATTCTCCGATGGGATCCATAGCGAGGCAGTCCGCTATCAACGGCCGGCTGAATGAGCTCCACCGGCCGGCCAGCTCACAAACCCGATTTTCCGGGAAGGGAAGTTATTCGTACCTTAGCGCCTCAATCGGATCCAAGCGCGAGGCTTTAAAAGCCGGCAGCATACCGCTGATAATGCCCACAAAACTCAGGATTCCCGTGGACCAAAACAAGATCGCAGTGTTGATCTTCAACTGAATGTCGCCTTCACTGGCGTCGTCAATAAACGCGCTCCAGAGCGTCAGCGAACCTACCGACCACGAAACCACGTAGGCCAGCGCCACGCCGGCCAGGCCGCCGAGAAAGGTAATGACCATTGCCTCCGCCAGAAACTGGAACAGGATGTGCCAGCGCCGGGCGCCTAGGGCCTTTTCCACCCCAATCTCGCGAGTACGCTGGGTCACCGATACCAGCATGATGTTCATCAGCCCCACGCCGCCGATGCCAAGGGTCAAGAGTCCAATAAATCCCAGCAGAACTTTGATCCCGGTGGTGATGATCTGCAGCTCACCCAACTCTCCCACGCTGTCAAATACAAAGACCGCCCGCTCGTCTTTCAGGCTAAAGCTGTGGTGGTAGGCCAGTGACTCGCGGACTGCCTTCTTCACTTTCTGGTGCTCACCCTCATAGTTCAAGACGATTGCATCCAGGCGGTAAGTACTGCGCAAGTCGCCCATGGCGGTGAACGGGACGTAGACCATGGCGTTCATATCGTCGTCCCCATTGCTAATCATGCGCTTGAGGACCCCGATCACCTGGAAGGAGATGCCGTCGATGCGAATGCTTTCGCCCAGCGCATTCTGTCCGGAGAACAATTTCTTCTTCACGTCCGCGCCGATCACGGCCACGCGGTTGTGGCCAAAATCTTCCTGCTCGGTAAAAAAATCTCCCTCGCCTGGCTCGACATGGCGGATCTTCTGATAGCTGGCATAGCAACCGCGGACATTGTAGCTCGCGGTCCGCGAGCCATACGCGAGTAAGCTCTGCTTGTTGACCTCGGGAGAAGACCGTTTGAGGAAGGGGACTTCCGCCCGCAAGTAGTCGAGGTCCTGGAGGGTCAACTTGATTTCCGTCCCGGCCTTCGTGCCCCCGGCCTGCTCGGAAGTCCGCCCGGGAAAAACTGCGATCAGGTTCCCGCCGAAAGTTTGGAAGGCCACCATCAGCGCGCGTTCAAAGCCAGCCCCATAGGCCAGCAGTAGGACTACCGTTGCCACTCCCCAAGCCATGCCCAGCATGGTCAGCAGGCTGCGCTGGCGGTTGTGCTTGAGCGCCTTGTAGGCCTGATTTCCCAGCTCTCCGAGCATGCCTACTCCTGCCTCAGCGCTTCTACCGGTGGGAGCATGGCGGCTTTGCGCGCGGGATACCATCCGGCTACGGTCCCGGCGATCATGAGCGATCCGATGGCGATGGCCGCCGAAGCCGGCACGATGCGCGGCGTGTCGAAGCCCTCCGGCGAAGGCAGTTGTGCCAGCAGAGTCACGAAAGCCGTGACGATTGCCAGACCGATTCCTCCGCTCAATCCCGTAAGGAATGCGCCTTCGATAAAAAATTGCGTGACGATGCTTTTTTGTGTGGCCCCTAACGCCTTGCGCAGGCCGATCTCGCGGGTGCGCTCTGAGACTGAAACCAGCATAATGTTGATGATGCCGATGGCCCCCAACCCCAGCGTAACCACCCCGACCACTCCCAGGAAGTAATCCATGGCATCGAAAATCCTGGCTACCCGGATGGAGCCATCGACCGTGTCCCAGTCTCCGAATGCATCTTCCAGCTTGGGATTGAATCCATGCCGCCGTCCGACAATTTCGTGTACTTCTTTCTGTGCGCGGAGATGGTCTTCACGGGTGATGGGACGGTAGTTGATGAAAGAAATGGTGTCGTCGGTATTCCCGGTCTTGAGGGGAAACAAAGAGCGCATGGTTTCCAGGGGAATGAAGATGCGTCCGTTGGTGCCGTTATTTCCTTCCCGCCCCACTTTCGCCACCACCCCGATGACATCGAACTGCACGCCATTAAGCAGAAGAGTGGAACCGACCGCGGGAGTACCCGGAAAAACGTTCTTGAGCAGTTCCCATCCCACCACGGCCACCCGGCGCTGCTGCAAGCCATCGTCTTCGTCCAGCCAGCGTCCCGTGCCAATGGGTGTGGTACGAATCTGGTTGTAGGCCGGCGCGACTCCGAAAACCTGACCGCTGGTGCTGCCGTAGTCGCTCACGGCCCGGATGTCCTCCCGATTGATCACCGCCGAGATACAACGAATCGATCGGGCCTCATCGCGAATGGCAGTGTAGTCGCCGTAAGTGAAGTTGTAGGGCTTACCGGAAAGCGCGCTGCCTTCCACCGCCGGAATGCGCCCGGGGAAGGCAAACATAATGTCCTGGCCCAGATTGGCCATGTTCCTCTCTTGCCCGCTGCGGAAACCTTCGCCCAGTCCCACCAGCAAAAGCAGGGAACCGACTCCCCAGGCAATCCCGAACATGGTGAGAAAAGAACGGAGCTTATGCGCCCACAGAGTGGACAGCGATTGCCGCACGATATCGAGAAGCAGCTGCATCAGAGTTGTAGCGTCCCGCCGGCTTGCAGCGCGAGCGTCTCGCCACTGTATGCTCCAGAGCTTACCGCAAGGCCGCCGGGACAGCGAACTACATTGTCCCCCTGCTGCCGGGGAGACAGCAGGGAGTTGGAGTTCGAGCGGGTTGGTCTGACCCGCCCTAGCTACTCACCATGAATACGCACTTGCGCGCGGAAAAGTTCACAACCGCTTGCCTCGGGTTAGACTTCGCCGCCAATGAAACGGTTAGCAGCGGGCGGGTTTCTCCCGGTGATTGCTAACCGGAGGCGCGGAACTGGCGTCTAACCGCTCTGTTCCAACCTGGAGAAGATCATGAAACGAAATCTCTCGCCTTCGTTGTTGGTAGTGGGCCTGCTGTTGCTTTCGCCAATCTTGGGCCTGGCGCAGTCTGCCCTGTTGGATATCCCACGGGACAGCCAGCATGCCACCGTGTTGCAGAAGATCGGAATCACCAATATCCAGGTCAACTATCACCGTCCGCTGGTCAAGGGACGGCAGATTTGGGGCAAGCTCGTTCCCTATGATGCGGTCTGGCGGGCCGGGGCCAATGAGAATACGACAATTTCCTTCTCCGATCCCGTGAGTGTCGAAGGCAAGCCGCTGGATGCCGGGACCTACGGTGTGCATATGATTCCGGGAGAAAATCAGTGGACTGTGATCTTCTCCAAGAATTCGACTTCGTGGGGGGCGTTTACCTATAAGGAGGATGAAGATGCTCTGCGCGTGACCGTCAAACCTCAGTCCGCTGACTTCCACGAAGCGCTCGAGTACAACTTCGATGACGTAAAGGAAAACTCGACCGTATTGACCATGCGCTGGGAGAAGCTGGCGATACCGGTGAAAATCGGGGTCAACACTACGGATTTAGTCCAGGCCAGCCTGCATAAGCAATTACGTGGATTTGCCCAATACACCTGGGATGGCTGGGATGATGCGGCCAACTATTTGCTCGCCAACAAACTCAACCTGGAGGACGCGCTGGACTATTGTGGCCGGTCGATTCAAGTTGAGGAGCGGTTCGACAATCTTTTTACCAAATCCAAAGTGCTGACCGCGATGGGGCGGAAAGATGAAGCCGACAAGGCCCTGACGGCCGCCCTTGCCAAAGCAAACGCAATCCAGATGCACTCCTATGCGCGGCAACTGCAAATTGAGGGTCAAAGCGAAAAAGCATTTGCTATTTATCGGGAAAATGCAAAGAAAAACCCGGATGCTTGGATTGTTCACATGGGCCTGGGACGCATGTATTCAGCCCAGGGAGATTACGCGAATGCCGCCAAGGAAATGCGGGTGGCGTTGGCCGGCGCTCCGGAGCCGAACAAAGCGTTCTTGCAGAATTTTGTGAAGCGTTTGGATGCGAAGGATGACATCAACAAATAAAGCCGACCATTTTGTCATTGCGATGCGCAGGGTTATCGCGCGAGGAATCTGCTTTTAAATTATCCAGGAAAGCGGATTCCTCCTTGTCGCTACGCTCCTCGTCGGAATGACAAATTAGGGTTTCTGCTCGGGATATTCGTACACCCCTTTACCCACTTTTCTGCCCAGCCGTCCGGCTTCGACATACTCCACCAATAAAGGCGCAGGCCGGTATTTTTCTCCCAAGGTTTGGTACAGGTAGTTGAGAATATGTAGGCGTGTATCGAGTCCTACCAGGTCCACGAGTTCGAACGGTCCCATGGGATGGTTCAACCCGAGCTTGAGCGCTTTATCGATGTCTTCCGCGGATGCGATGCCTTCTCCCAGCATGTAGAAAGCTTCGTTGCCGATCATTGCGTTCACACGGCTGGTGATGAAGCCGGGTGATTCTTTGATGACCACGATTTCCTTACCCATACGCCTGCCGACTTCGACCGCGGCGGTAATCGTTTCATCATCGGTCTGCGCGGCGCGCACAATTTCAATCAACTTCATTTTGTGCACTGGGTTGAAAAAGTGCATGCCCACGCATTTACTGGCGCGATAGGTGACGCCGGCGATTTCCGTGATGCTCAGAGAAGAAGTGTTTGAAGCCAGGACCGTACCGGGGCGGCATACTTTATCGAGCAGAGTAAAAATCTCGATTTTTGATTCCAACTCTTCCGGGACAGCTTCAATTACCAAATCGGCTTCGCGGGCGGCATCTTCGACAGAACCTGCATATTCCAAACGTCCGGCGGCAGCTTGTGCGTCTCCAGAAGAGACCTTGCCCAGTTCCACGGCCTTGTCGAGATTGTTACGAATTTCCGATTCCGCACGCCGCAGCGCATTCGGCAACAGATCTTCAAGGATGGTGCGGTATCCGCCGAGCGCAGCGGCGTGTGCGATGCCTCGGCCCATGGTGCCGGCGCCGATGACCGCAATGGTCCTGATCTCGGCCACTCCTACTTTTTGTCCAGTTGGGCGATTACGTCGTTCAGGTTGGTGCCGGCGGCGCGCATGGCTTCCCCCAGGCGCTTACGCTCTTCGGCTTCCAGCGTGGGGACGAAGGCGCTGATGCGGCGCAAGGTGGTGGTGATGTCTTCAACGTAGTTCATCAGGCGGATCAGCTCCCCGGTTGTGGCCATGCACGCTCCTATGCCCCAAAAGCGATCGGGGCGAACTTCCATTCTCAAGCGTTGAGAGAATTAAGTAAAGCGAGGAGCCGAAATGCCGATCAGGTTTTCCCGGCGGTCTCAGCGTATTCTCCGCAAACCCCGCGTTTTTAAGGTCGGGTTGGCTCAACGCAAAAGCATGACCGCAGAGGCACAGAGAAAGGTGCGTGGAGAGCGCAGAGTAAATCAGCCTCTGCGAGACTATGCGCCTGCTGATAGCTTGTGATGGCCCTTGGACTGGGCCAGACCATACTGCTTGATCTTATAGAGCAGCGCTTTATAGCTGATCTGCAACAGTGCGGCCGCCTGCTTCCGGTTCCAGTTGGTTTCGTCAAGCGCTTTGCGGATCGCTTCCGCCTCCGCTTCGTCCTTGGCGCTGCGTCCCAGCGATTTCAGGCCGCCCGCCGAGTCCGATGGGTTTGGTGGAACTGCCGGATCGAACTGCGCGCCGCTCCCGTCGCTTTTGGGATGGAGTTCGCTGATGGCGAGGTTCTCGTCACCCAAAACCAAGTACCGCTTCACGAAATTGTTCAACTCGCGGATGTTGCCGGGCCACGAATAGTTCGCGCAGGCCTGCAACAGGTTCGGAGAGAGGGGCAACGGCGGGCGGGCGTACTGCTCCGCCATGTGGGTCATGAAGTGTTTGAGCAGAATCGGAATTTCTTCCTTGCGCTCGCGCAGCGGCGGCACCTGCACGGTGAAGGCGTTCAAACGGTAGTACAAATCTTCGCGCAGACGCTTGTTCGCCAGGGCTTCGGGGATGTTGATATTGGTCGCCGCCAGAATGCGGACATCCACTTTAATTACCGAGCGGCTGCCCAGGCGCGAGAACTGCTGGTCTTGGAGAACATGCAGCAGTTTCGCCTGCAACAGCGGAGGCATCTCCCCGATTTCGTCGAGCAGAATCGTGCCTTTGTTGCATAACTCAAATTTTCCCGGCTTGGCATGGTTGGCGCCGGTAAAAGCGCCGGCTTCGTAGCCAAACAATTCGCTTTCCAGCAAGTCGGCAGGCACGGCCGCGCAATTGACCTTGAGGAAAGTCCGGTGCGCCCGCGGCGACAGTTTGTGGATGAGCCGCGCGATCACTTCTTTTCCCGTGCCGCTTTCGCCCAGCATGAGCACGGGAATATCCACATTCGCAACCAAGGCCGCCTGCGAGCGGATCTTGCGCATGTTGGCGCTGGCGGCGACAAAGAACGTGTCCTCGTTGAGTTCTTCCACTTCTCCCGCATAGTTCTGCTGGTTCCTGCCCAGGCACTGGTCAATCACCGCGTCCAGCTCCGCTTTCTGAAAGGGCTTGGTGATGTAGTCCTGCGCGCCCAGGCGCATGGCCTGCACCACTTTTTTGGTATCGCCGACGCAGGAGAGCATCACCACTCTTACCCCCGGCTGAAGCTGGCGCATTTGCTCCAGCGTCTGCAAGCCGTCAATCCCCGGCATCAGCAAGTCCATGAGGACCAGGTCGGGGCGCAAGCCTTTTTGCACCAGCGCCAGCGCTTCTTCCCCGGTGGTTGCGGTCTGGACTTTATGGTCCTCGACTTCGAGCAGGGTTTTGATGTAGCGAAGCATTCCCGGCTCGTCGTCCACCAGAAGTATGTTCGAAGTCTCAGGCATTCGGTTTTTCCTGTCCGGTGCTTGTGGTTGGTGGTTTGAGGGGAATGATGAAAGAAAACTTACAGCCCGCGCCCTGGTCGCTCTCCACCCAGATTTTACCGCCCATGGCCGTGACCAGCCGGCGCACGATGGAGAGCCCGAGCCCCATGCCATCGGCTTGTTCATCGGCATCGGGCAAACGGAAGAAGTCGTCGAAAACTTCCAAATGATACTCGGCGGGGATTCCTGGGCCCGTGTCGGCGACACTGACTTTCACCCCGTTCGGGACGGTGAGGCTGCGCGTGCGCCGTTCGGAGGAAACGTTCTGCGGATCGCCACCGCGGCGCTCCCACATGTAAGGCTCGGCATGCAGCCAGACGGTGCCGCCCGAGGGCGTGTATTTGGAAGCATTCTCCAACAAGTTGGAAATCACTCGTTGCACCTTTGCTGAATCAAAAGTGAACGGGGTCAACTTTTCGTTTCCTAGAAAATAAAGCGCCAGACCTTTTTCCTGGAAGCGGTTGGACCAGAGCTGGCACACTTCCGAGAGACAGGTATTCATGTCGTTCTCGGCGAACCGCATCTTCATCTCGCCGGTTTCCAGAACGCTGTAGGTCAGGAAGTCTTGAATGAAGTGCTCCAGACGCCGGCCGTTGGCGTGCATGTCGCGCAGAATTTCCCGCTGACGCTGGTTGAGGCTGCCCAGTTTTTCACCGCGCAGCAATTCGATGTAGCCATTGAGAATGGCGAGCGGGGTCTTCAGGTCGTGGGCCGCCGAGCTGAGCGCCGTGGTGGTCCGCTGAAAGCGGTCACGCAGCCGCGTGTACTGCTCCAACACCTCGGGGGGAGCGGTAACGCCATCCTCAGCTTTCGCCGGTTTACTCAGTTCAGCCTCCGCAGCTTTGGAGATGTAAGCGCCTTCTGGGTTTGAAGCCATAAATCAGGAAAACCCGCTTTCGGGGTCGAACAAAGGGGAGGGGGCAGCCAATCGAAACGGTAAGTAGCGCTAACGAATCGTATGCTATTCATTTCCCCACTGTCAACGAAAAAGGCCATCGCTTTGTCAAAGATAGGAAAAAAATTGCACTTGTAACCCTCTGATATACATGGGAATACGAGGTGTACGGATCAACTGGTGGAGCGGCGGTGGGGTAGGCTAATGCCTGTCTTTTGCAGGGTTTTCCCTGGTTTCTTAGGGGTTTTTACGGTTCTTGGCCTACTGCCTTGGGCGTTCATCCTGCGGTTTGGCCCCTAAGGTGCGGAGACGTAGGCGTGGTTACTCCCCTGGTGAGGATAAGATCCTTGGCCCAACAGAACCCACAAGAACGTCGTCAGTGGCCGCGGTTGCCCCTGGCGATTCCAATCTTCGTTCGCAGCAAAGATGAGAAAGGGAAAGACTTCCTGGAGTTCGCCACCGCGATGAATGTTTCGGCAGGGGGGGCGCTGGTTGCGGTAAGGCGCTCTTTGCCGCATTCCACGGAGGTTTTGCTGGAAATTCCTACTGCTCCTTTTCTCGCGGCGAAAGGGCGAGGGCAAACTGCGAAGAACATGCGGGCGCGCGCGGTACGCGTGGAGCACGCCGACGGTTACCAATTGGTGGGCCTGCGATTTACCCGGCCGTTATCAAAACGGGTGGCCCGTGTGTCTCCCAAGCGAAGGAAAGCCCCTGCCACAATGTGAAAAGTTTTTCCTACAAGAAATGTCAATCGGATGGCCTTGGCCCATCCCCCGGAAGTGCTATTGCTCCCCTTTTGGCCCCGGTCTAATCTGTTGTATATAAAACGTTTAGCTGTAGCTTGTGCAGCCGTAAGAATCACCGTCCCGCTTTGGATTGCCGGGTGCAGATAAAAGCCGTGCACATAGAGGAGTTCGCTTACTGTCATGCCAACCTTAACCGCCAATCCGGTCCATGCCTTAGTCCAGTCGCTCGGGGACATTCCGCCTGAGCACATAGTTTTCGGGCGTTCCGAAGCCATGCGTTCGGTCCGCGACCGTTTGAACAAGGTCGCTGGCGCCAACGTTCCGGTACTGATCCAGGGAGAGAGCGGGACGGGGAAGGACATCATTGCTCGGATGGTTCATGGCTTGTCTCCGTGGAAGACTGGACCCTACGTAAAAGTGAACTGCCCGGCGATTCCGGGGACCTTGCTGGAAAGTGAGTTGTTCGGATACGAGAAAGGTGCTTTCACCGGGGCCTATGGGGCGAAGCCCGGACGGGTTGAGATGGCGCATCGCGGCACGCTTTTCCTGGACGAAATTTCCGAACTGGATGGCGCGTTGCAATCGAAGCTGTTGCAACTTCTCCAGGACGGACAATTCTGCCGCATCGGCGCGCAGGAGGACAAAAAAGTAGAAGTACGGGTGGTCTGCGCTACCAATCGCCGGCTGGAAGAAGAAATTGTGAACGGGACCTTCCGCGAAGATTTGTTCTACCGTATCAACGTGGTGAATATCTCTCTTCCGCCGCTGCGCGAACGGCGGGCCGATATCGGCGATCTTGCCAATTACTTCCTTGACTTCTACAACCGAAAATACAACTGCCGGGCGAAGGCGTTCTCGCCCGAGCTGATGAGCGTGCTGGAAAAGTATCACTGGCCGGGCAATGTCCGCGAACTGGAAAACCTGATCAAGCGCTATGTGATCCTGGGCAACGAGGACGCGATCACCAACGATCTGGTGGCCCGCGAGCCGCAATATCTGAACCCGGAAATCAATCTGGATGGCCCGATTTCTTTAAAGAAGATTACCCGGCAAGCGGTGCACGAGCTGGAAAAGAAAGTGATTTTGAAAGTTCTGCAAAATCATCATTGGAACCGCAAACAGGCGGCCCGGACGCTGGGCATCAGTTACCGCGCGCTACTGTACAAAATTCGTGAAGCTGGATTGCCTCCCAATCGCTCGCGCAAACCGCCGCAACCCGCGCTGGTGGCCGAAAACCGTCCTGCCGTCTAACTAACAGCGCAAGCGCCGGAACGATTAAGTTCCGAGTGGAACTTAGGCTGGAGTGTATCGAACCCAGGATTCTCCCCGTGACTGCCTTCTTGTGCATCGTGTTGCAGATAGGGTTCTCCCCCATTGGTGCTATGGCGGATCCAGATGTATGTGATTTATAAGGATAGTTACCAGCGGTTACGTTTGGCACGCCGCATGCTTACTTACCGGTGTGGTAAGTAATGCCCTCCCCAAGAGCATTGCTGAAATCACAATAGTTTCCATGCAGGAGGCAGTAAGTCTATGGGTAAGAAAATCCTGCTGATATTGGCTCTCGCGCTAGTTTTGCCTATGGCGGCTTACGCGGACAGCGATATCAGCTTTACATCTACGGGAGGCACGCTGTCCGGCGGCAGTAACGGCATGTCGTACTCCGGCGATCAACTGACTAGTGTCACCGGGCTGGGGGGAGATTTTAGCGGCGCCAACCTTGGTACGGTGTCTTTCACAACGCTGCAGATGAATGCGCCTGGCAACGTGGTGAACGGCGCAACCTTCTTTTCTCCGGGTGGGGTCGTCTCCATCACGGGAAATGGAAGCGGCGGCATCGCCAATGGAGTATTGTTCTCCGGAATATTCACATCGGACCCCACCTGGGTCCATAACCCAAACTTGTCCAATGGTGATGGTTCCTACACATTTACCGCAAAGGCGACGGGAACACTGGCCGATGGGTCCCCGGCGGTAGTGCTTGTCCAGATCAACCTGGACAGGCCGTATAGCTCCAGATTGCCCTTAGACAGTGTTTTGTTTGAGGGGTCAGCCCCGGTGCAAACCGCAACCGTCCAGGTACTCAGTGTCCCAGAGCCCAATTCGTTGGCGTTCATGGGTGCAGGTTTGGTTGGGTTGCTGGGAGCAATCGGAAGAAAGTATCGTAAGCAGTCCGTCACTTAGTTTGCAACGACGCAAGCCCTGTTTCCTGCAAATCATCCTGCCGCCCCGCACTGGGCGGCAGGAGATACACTATCCGATTTGAGCGAGTAACTTCCTTACCTCGTCCGCCTCGCGGTACTCGGGTTTAATCTTCAGCACGCGTTGTAAGTGCTGCTTCGCCAATTCAAACTCTCCCGTCTTGTTGTAGGCCAGTCCGAGGTGGTAGTGCACAGTTGGATTGTCGGGTTGCCCGGCCTTTTGGGCAAGTCTGAGGGATTCCTCAAACAAATCGATGGCCGAGCGGTAAATGCCCTTCTGGTAATACACCCAACCGAGCGTATCGGCGGCGTTCGGTGATGCTGACATTCCACGGCGCGCGGTCTGCGCCAGCGCCAGCGCCGCGTCGACATTGTCGCCGGTCTGCACCATCAGATACGCCAGATTGTTGGCGGCAAGCGCGCTGTCGGGACGGACCTCCAGCGCCTTCTGGTACATCCGCTTGGCATTGCCCCAATCCTGTTTGGTTTCGTAGAGTTGTCCCATCAAGACAAAAAAGCCGGGTTGTTTAGGGTTCTGCTGGGCCGCCTGCCGATAGCGGGCCAAGGCTTCGTCAACCGAGCCCTTACTGACTAGAATCTGTCCGAGCTTGATCAACGCATCGGCGTTGTTGGGGTCGAGGTCGAGAGATTTTCTGAAGGCCGCTTCCGCCGCGTCCGCGTCCTTTTTGTTATTGAACAGGGCCGTTCCCAGAAGATCGTAAAACCCGGAGCTATCGGGAACTTTTTCAATCTGCTGGTTGGCCACCGCGATCGCTGTGTCAGTCTGCTTCTGGGCCAGATAGGTATTCATCCAACCGTTGAGGGACTCCACCGAATGTGGGTCTTGCTCGAGACCCTGCCGATACCACTTTGCCGCTTCCGCATAATTTTTCTGGAGCAGATTCAGGTTGCCCATTTGTATCAGCGGGGCGGGATTTTGCGGAGCCACAGCCATGGCCTGGCGGATGTCTTTTTCCGCCTTCGGGAATTGACGGCGGTTCATGTAGGCCGCGGCGCGGAGAAGATATCCATCTGGGAAAGTCGAGCGTAGCCCGATTATTTGTTCTGCTTCCTGTTCCAGGGCGGCCATATCGCCCCGGCGCAGGGAAGATTCAGCCAGCGCGCGATGGGCCTCGATCAAATCGGGGCGCAGGCGTGCAGCTTCTCGCCATTCGTTTTCCGCCTGGAGTAAATTGCCCTGTTGACTGAATGCGACTCCCAGATGGTAATGCGCGATGCCGTTGGCAGGGTCATTCTTAATGGCAGTCTGCAGCACGGTGATGGCATCGTTGGGCTTTTCCTGGCGTAACAGAATTTGTCCGCGATACACCAGGGCCTCGGGATCGTTGGCGTTCACTTTCAGGATTTCGTCATTGAGTTTTCCCGCATCATCGAGCCGATTTTTCAGGATGAGCAGTTGGATGTAGTTTTTTGTCACCTGCATGTCTTGCGGATGATCGTGGTAGAGAGAAGCGTATTCGGTGGTGGCGCGGTCGATATCTCCAGTGGCAAAGTAATAGTCCCCCGGCATGCGATAGCCGGCTGAGATGTCCGCCAGATCGCGCTTGGCCTCCTGCGTGATCTGTTCGGCTTCGGCTTTTTTTCCTTGACCCGCGTACAGCTTGACCAATGCCGCCCGTAGCTCAGGACTCTTAGGGCTGGCGGCGATGGCCAGCTTGAGTTGTCGTTCCGACTCGGCAAATTGTCCACCGGACTGGTAGAAACTGGCCAATGCCAGTTGGGCCTGAGTGGACTTAGGCGCCAGGTCCGCGGCTTTTTTCAAATTCTGCCCGGCTGCATCGGTCTGGCCCAGCCGAAGTTCGACCAGGGCCAGGGTGAGATAAGGCTGATATTCCCCGGGGGCGAGCGCCACCGCTTGTTCCGCCTCCCGATTGGCGCCCTGCAAGTTGCCCTCGGCGCCCAGCAGCGTCGCCGCGGCGCTGTGCACCTTCGAGTCATTGGGTTGCTGTTGCAACAGCAGATCAAGATGCTCGTGCGCATGCTTGAGCTGGTTTGCGGCAATGAGCAAGTTGGCGATTTCCAAATGGGCGGCAAAGTTGTTGGGTTCGATGTCGAGGGTCCGGTTGAGCTCATTGAATGCGGCGGGCCATTGCTGGAGCTTTTCGTACGATTGCGCCAGCTCATAATGAGCGGCGGCGAAGTGTGGGTCGATTTGCAGCGCATTCTGGAATTCAATTGCGGCTTCGCGGTACTTGCCTTGCTCAAAGTATTGTTGTCCGCTCTTGAAGAATTTCTGCTTCCTCACGTTGGGATCGCGGTGGCAGGCAGAAAATAGGAACGAAATCGTTCCCAGCAGCAGGACGAGACGTACTAGGGAAAAACCCCGCATTATTTAACTCTCCGGAGAGACCAGTGTTGGGAACTACATCACCATATTCAAGTTACGGCAAACGGCAGCCGCAGAGAAGTTACCCACGTACTGCGGAAGGACCTGACTGCTTGTCTATGGCAGTGTAGCGGATGAAGAAGGTCTTTGCGCGCGGCGGACCAAAGCACGCAGCTCTTCTTTTAGGAATTCGCCGCTGGCAATCAAACCGGAAATCTTGGGGGACTGGTTGTTGCAGCGTAACGGAGTACCTTGCAGGGTTGCCACAAACCCGCCCGCGCTTTCGACCAACGCAGCACCGGCGGCGACGTCCCATTCATGCTTGGGCGTCAACGTAAAGGTGGCATCTGCCAGGCCCGCTGAGACCCGTGCCAGCTTGTATGCCACCGAACCCATGGGACGCACATCAAATTCGGAGTTTTTAAATTGTGTCCATTCTCCCCGTTTGGTTTCACTCCGGCTGGCCAGGATGACCGCGCCTTTTAAACTTTTGATCTGGCTGGCTTGGGCCGGTTGTCCATTGTAGGTAACCCCTGAAGCCAACGATCCGAGAAAAACCTCGTTGGTGGCAGGGTTGCAGATTCCTCCAGCCACCACGCAACCATTGTCCACGAAGGCGATGGAGACGCAGAACTCCGGAATGCCGGCAACAAATTCGCGCGTGCCGTCCAGCGGATCAACCACCCACACATGTTTCCTGCCAAGGCGCGTGAGGTCGTCCGCGCTCTCTTCGGAGAGCCAGCCTTCGTCTGCGCGCAGCAATTCCTTGCGCAGCACCACGTCCAGGGCCTTGTCGGCTTCGGTGACCGGGTCGTAGCCGGCTTTGTATTCCGTGGCAATCTCACCCGGTGTGAAGCGGGAGAAGACTTCGCGGGCTGCGTTCAGGGCCGATGCGATGCGATCCAGTATTTCATCGTAGGAGGAATTACTCATGGATGCTCCCCGCGATGATCATGCCGCCCATAACATGCGAGCGCCGGTTGCCAGCAGCAGGGTGCAAAGCATACGCCGAAGCCACGGCACGGGGAGCCGTGTGCTGAGATGAGACCCAAACAACCCGCCAGGAATCGATCCTGCCAGCAGAGCGCCGACCAGCGGGAGGTCCACGTTGCCCGCCCGGAAGTGAAGCAGGCTGGTGACTCCGGTGAGCACGACGGCGTGAACAATATCGGTTCCCACCATGACCCGCGGCGAGTAGCTGTAAAACATCAACAGAAGCATCATGATGATGCTCCCGGAACCGACCGAGGTCATACCGACCAAAAATCCTGCCAGCAAGCCAATCGCGGACATTCCGGCAAATGACTTCATGGTCGGAGGGCGAGTCGTCACATGGTCCTCAATTTGCTTTTGAAAAAAAAGGAGGATAGGAACAATAATCAGCAGAACTCCCACGGCCGTGGTAATGAAGTGGTTCACCCCGTTGCCGTAGAGATTGCGCAGGTGGACTAATACACTTACGCCCAAAATCGAGCCGGGGATGCTGCCCACCGCCAAAGCCACGACCACCCTGCGCCGCACGGTCCCGTGGTTCATGTGCATCCACCCGGACCCAATTTTGGTAGCAAAGTTAAACAGCGCATCGGACCCGACCGCGATGATCGGCGGCACCCTCAGTCCGAAGATGAGCACCGGCAGCAGCAACACCCCGCCGCCCAGCCCGGTCATGCCGATCAGGGTACCGACCACGAAACCGATCAAGACTTTTAGCGCGAAGTCCATAGTCCCGCTTAAACGATGTCTCCGTTTACTCCGATGAAACCCTCGCGTTCCAGATGCAGAATAATTTCCTGGGCGGCTTCTTCCTGGCTCAATTCGGCGGTGTTGATGGTGACTTCCGCATCCTTTGGTTCTTCGTAGGGATCGGAGACGCCGGTGAATTCTTTTACAATCCCCGCGCGCGCCTTGGCATAGAGACCTTTGCGGTCGCGGCCCTCGCAAACATCGATCGGCGTAGAGATGTGCACCAGAATAAATCCGCCATGCGGCTCAATCATCTGCCGCACCTGCTTGCGGACTGAGTCGTAAGGCGCGATGGGGGCGCAAATCGCGATCCCTCCGTTTTTGGTGATCTCCGACGCAACGTATCCAATGCGGCGGATGTTGATATCGCGGTGTTCCTTGGAGAACCCGAGTTCAGAGGAGAGGTTCTTGCGCACAAGATCTCCGTCAAGAATCGTAACCGGGCGCCCACCGGTTTCCAAGAACTTGGTCATCAGGATGTTGGCGATGGTGGATTTTCCTGACCCGGAAAGTCCAGTAAAGAAAATCGTAACGCCCTGCTTGTGCCGCGGCGGATAGCTCTTGCGCAGTTCTTTCACCACTTCGGGATAGGTGAACCATGCAGGGATGTCCCGGCCACCGTTCAGGCGGTCGCGTAGTTCCGTTCCGGAAATATTGAGCACTTTGGCATCTTTCGGCACCTCGGTGTCGGGAACGTATTGGTCCTTGTCCTCCAGATAAACCATCATGCTGAAGGGGACCATGGTGACGCCGATATCCGCTTCGTGCGTCTTGAAAATCTCCTGCGCGTCATAGGGGCCGTAGAAGGGTTTGCCGCTCTCGTCCTTGCCGGGGCCGGCATGATCGCGGCCTACAATCAGGTGGCTGCATCCGTGGTTTTTGCGGATCAGCGCATGCCAGATGGCTTCGCGCGGCCCGCCCATGCGCATGGCCAATGGCAGGAGTGAAAGCTTGGCGGTGCCGGCAGGGAACTTCGGCAAAATCAGCTGGTAGCAGCGCACGCGGGTAAAGTAATCCACGTCGCCGGG
>CAZETZ010000022.1:0-23437 GCA_964514735.1 uncultured Acidobacteriaceae bacterium
TTTAGGGACGATACCATCTCGCTAGCTAGTACCGTCCCTAACGGGACTCGCATCACTCTGATGCTTTCCCCGGACTTCCGTCCGGGGCTATCTTATTCCGTCCTTTGGACTGTTTCTGAGATAATGGCGACGCTGCTATTTAATACCAGAGTGCTTATTTCGGTTGGAGTGTTTGCGCGATCATCACCTGCCGCTTGAAGTTTTCCACCATATTCGGATCGAGCCGGACTTCGGTGGGCTTTTTGGCCAGCGACATCTGGTCAATTTTGTCTTGCAGTTTCAGCAAGGCATAGAACAAATTTTCCGGGCGCGGCGGGCAGCCGATCACATAGACATCGGTCGGCACAATTTTGTCCACGCCTTGCAACACGGCGTAAGTATTGAACGGGCCGCCGACCGACGAACATGCGCCCATCGAGATCACCCACTTGGGATCGGGCATCTGGTCGTAGATGCGCTTCACCACTGGGGCCATTTTCAGTGTCACCGTGCCTGCCACGATCATCAGGTCGCTCTGGCGCGGGCTGGGACGGAAAACTTCCGAGCCGAAGCGGGCAATGTCAAAGCGCGCCGTCGAAGACGCGATCATTTCGATGGCGCAACAGGCCAGTCCAAACGTCATGGGCCACACCGCCGACTTGCGGGCCCAGTTGAAGACGTAATCCACGGTGGTGATCAGAAAGTTCTTTTCAAACTTATTCTGCAGCCAGGCCATGCGGTCCTCGAGAGACTCCGTTTACAATAGCCGTTTTAGCGAATACAGGCGGGTTAAGTCTAGGTGGGGGCGGGTTAGGTGTCAATGCGGATGGAAATTGTCTTGCAAATGACTGGGGCCCATGGCTGATCCCAAGCCCACCCCCCGCGAGCCCTATTTCTGGATTTTTGTGATCGCCTTGGTGCTGCGGGTGATCTTGATTTTCTTCGGCCACACTTACAAGTTCTACGACCACAATCACAACTTCAGCTTTGGGTGGGAGATGGGCAGCATCGGCCGTTCAGTGGCTGCGGGCGAGGGATTCAGCAGCCCGTTCGGAGAACCTACCGGGCCCACGGCATGGGAGCCGCCGCTCTATCCATATTTGATCGCCGGCGTGTTTAAAGTCTTTGGGATTTATTCACTGGCATCCGCGGTGGTGCTGCTGGTCATCAACAGCGTTTTCTCCGCTCTGACCTGTATCCCGATTTTTTGGATCGGGCGGCGATGTTTCAAGGAAAAAATCGCGCTGTGGACCTGCTGGTTGTGGGCGTTGTTCCCTCCCATCATGACCTGGGCGACACGCTGGGTTTGGGAAACCAGCCTGGCGACATTCTTGCTGACGTCCCTTTTTTGGCTCACGCTGATGATGGCGGACGGTGAATTTTCTTTTTTCCCAACCCGGCCTCTGGTGGCCTCCTCCAATGCTAAGGATGAAGCCAACCGTAGGCATAAGCTTTTGTCTTGGTTCTTGTTCGGGCTACTTTGGGGCATCGCTGCCCTGGTCAATCCTTCCCTGCTTGCTTTCCTTCCGGCTTCGGGTTTGTGGATCTGGTGGCGCCGGTGGAAGTCGGGAGACCAGCCCCTGGCAAGAATCGGCCTTGCGTCTCTGATCTTTCTGGCTTGTGTTGCGCCGTGGACGGTCCGTAATTATCGGACCTTCGGAAAACTGTTTTTCATTCGCTCCAACTTTGGCGCCGAGCTTCGGCTGGGCAATGGCCCTGGCGCGGACGGCACGTGGATGCAGAAACTTCATCCTACGCAGAATGCCATGGAAATGGGCCGCTACCGGGCCCTGGGCGAGATCGACTATGTCGCTGCCCGCAAGCTGGAGGCCCTCGCTTACATTCGCGCAGACTATGGCCGATTTCTAGGGCTATGCGGGAAACGAATTCTATACTTCTGGGCGGGAATCCCGCGCGCCGCAGACACATTCTGGCGGACCATGTTGAGGAATTGCGTCTATTGCTCGGCTTCTCTGCTGGCGCTCTGGGGATTAATCGCCGCGCTGAGAAAACGCAAACCTGGGGCCTGGCTGTTTTTCTGGCTTTGCCTTTTCTACCCTGCCGTGTATTACGCGGTATTTCCCCACCCGCGCTACCGGCATCCGATTGAACCGGAGATGGGATTATTGATAGTTTATGGGCTTGCGCGCAGCGAAGATGGGGTGGGCAAGACTTAGTTTGGCGTTTGGCGAGAGCTTTTAACCACGGAGAAAGTCGCGCGAAGTGCGCGGAGAAAACTTAAGGGATCATCATTCGGCGGCTTTGATCTCGATCACGTGAATGGTTTTGCTTTTTGGGTTCAGGATTCCGGTGATTTTAACTTTCAGGCCCGCGAATGAGGCCGGTTTTTCCTGGTCGTCAAGGTGATAGACCAGGTCCCCGTTGGCCAGGACGAAATCGCCTCCCAGGTATTTCACGCAATAGTTGGTGCAATTGGTCGGAGTGCCCCCCATATTCTTGTTTTTCATCATCTCGGTGTGGGAACGGGTCAACGAATGGACGTTGAGCGAGCACTGGCTGTCGGCAATTTCACCAGTGAACACGCGCGGCTTTTCTTCGGCGCCGGCCAACAAGAGCAACGCCAGCGCTAGGATTCCCGCCAAGACTGCTTTGTTACTCATCATGTACTCCTTAACCTTTAGGGGACGACGGCCACTTTCATATTCATGCCCTCGTGATCTTCGCTACAGATCACGCTGCATACCACCACATACTCGCCTGGCTCCAACGGGGCCGTGAGATGAAACTCGTGCGTCCCTGGCAAAAGAGCGAAATTCCATCCCGGAACTTTGGTCCGATTGCCGGCCCGCAAAAGCGTGAAGCCGTGGACCGTCCCGTCGCGGTTCCAGGTTTTGCCCTTGTTGGCGGTAATTCGCAGCGTCACCGGCTCCCCGGCTTTTAAAGTAATTTCCGGCCTGGATTGGCCTGGAATTTTGTAGCGGCTGTCTTTGTCGGCCACTACCTCAATGACGTGAGCTTGGACTTGGGCCAAAGCGATCGGCGTCGCTAGACAAATTACACACACCATCCGGAGTATCAACATTCTGATCATAGTGGTTTCGCAATTTGTACGAGGTTACTGGGTCATGTAAGCCAGGATGTAGCGCATGTCCGCATCCGTGATGGTGGCGCGCACCCGCATGTGGCGGACGAATGTCGCCATCATACGAGGTGGAAATTTATGCGGGGCAGCGTGACAGCGGCTGCAATTGGCGCGAAACCTCTTCTCGCCTTCCGCGCGTATGGTGTCGGCGTCTTCGCGGTTGCGCTCCGCGGAGGCGCTGTGGCTGTTGACCGGGGCTGGGTCCACGGCCGTATCGGAGCTGGAGCTTTTTGGCGGGCCGGCGGCGAAGACCGCCGAGACCAACGCCAGGGTACTTGCCAATATTGCGATTCTGAGTTTCATCGCGCTCCTGTCGGCCCCAGCGGCAGGGCGAAACGATAAGCGATGCCCATCGTCCAGACGTTCCAGTTCTTGCTGCCTAGCCAGCGGCCGTAGCTGGCGGTGGCCTTCAGCCCATCGCGCAAGTAGAAATTCAATCCGAAGTCCGGTTGACGCACATTGCCCAGAGGCAGTCCATATTCGCCAAGCGCAGCGGGGTCGGTTTCCTCCCCCAAGAAAAACTGTTGCATGCGGGCCACGAATTCAGTTCGGCGCATGGCCGTCCGCCAAAAGCGGACCTGGCTGAAGCGGTACGCTCCTTCGACCCAGTAGCCGCTGCCGTCATGCGAGCGGGCATACTCGGAACGCAGGTTTAGAGGCACACGGGTCGGCTGCCAGGCAAAATGAAACCCAAAGGCATTACTACGCTCTTCCTGAAGTTTTTTCTGGAAAGATCCGCCAACTTCGATTCTTGGTCCGGGAAAGAAAAACCCCACGCGCCCTCCGGCAAGGCGGTCCGCTTCAAACTTATTCACACTGCTATTGGTGGAAAAATAGGCCGCGTAGTTGAGGTCCGCTTTCGAGCTTATCGCAAATCCTCCACGCAGCATGGCGCCATCGCTCGATCCGGCGCCGAGCGGAAAGATCAGCGGCACTTCATGCAGGCTGCGGATCCAAATGGGATACAAGCGCTCGTTATAAATGCCAAATGGAGTCAGGAACCTCCCCGCAGTAACGGTCACGTAGGGGTTCACGATGTAGTCTGCCTGGAGGTAGTCAATGTCCTTGCCAATCACTCCTTTGTAAGGGCCAGTGCCATTTTCGCGTTGAAAGTCTCCTTCAAAAGCGGCGCGGGCTTCGACCAGCCAGTGATCTCCTAAAGGCACTAAGAGCACCGGAGTGATTTCCGGAGCGAGCGCGGTCTGCCCGCGATCGACGTTGGTAAAGTAGCCTGCGTTCCCGGTAAGAATAGGAATCGGGCGTTCGTCGTAGGAGGCTTGCGCCAGCAGAAAAGAGGGGGCCGCGAAAAGCGCTGCGAACACCCAGGTAATTGCGGAAAAGACTATGAGCCTTTTGGCGCGGCGTTTAACTTCGAAAAACGTGAACGTCAAAACAACACTCCATCCTCACGTTATAGGCCCCTACACGGAATTGTCGCCCAAAGAGGCAAATCCTTGAAAGATAACCTTGGTAACGTCAGAGTGAATCATTCCGGAAAGCCCCACCTTTGGCCCACGTGGCTCACAAACTGCACACCAGCCCGTCTAAGCTGCGCCTAGAGATAGGGAGGAACCTATGAAATTGCATATTCGGCGGCCCCTGATCGCTTTTGCAGGTTTTGCAGTCCTACTGTTCAGCGCCCAGGCCTACGCGGGAAATCATTCGGGCGAACTGACTGCGGAGTTTCACCAAACCTATCCCTTGGCGGCGGATGGCCGCGTCTCGTTGAGTAATATCAACGGCTCCGCTCACATCATGGGCTGGGACCGCAACGAGGTCAAAGTAGATGCCGTTAAGTACGCGCGCAACCAACAACGCTTGGAGGAAGCCAAGATCGTGGTGGATGCCGGCAGCAACCAGATATCCATTAGGACCCAATACCCAGAGAAAAACCAAAACTGGAATTGGAACCGGGACGACAATCCGGCGGACGTGGAATACACCATCACCGTCCCCCGTGGCGCCAGGCTGGACAAGATTGAGTTGATCAACGGTGGGCTGGATATCAAGGGAGTCACGGGTGAAGTCGAGGCGAGCTGCATCAATGGGCCTCTGGTGGCAAGCGAACTCGGCGGCCGAGTGGAACTTTCGACCATCAATGGCCCGCTGAAGGCGCAGCTGGATCGGTTGAGTGGTTCTCCCATGGAATTGTCGTCGGTGAACGGCAGCCTCTCGGTGACGTTGCCTTCCGATGCCCAGGCTGAAGTCGAGGCTTCCACGGTCCATGGCGGAATCAGCAACGACTTCGGGCTGAACGTAGATCGTCACCAGTGGATAGGACGCAATCTCCACGGCAAGTTGGGGGATGGGCGCACCCATATCACATTAAATAACGTGAATGGTGCAATTGACATCCAACATGCGAAGGATGGGCACGCCCTGAGCCCGGCAAAGAACCTAGACGCAGAGGACGACGATAAGATCTGAACCGCTGCGGTTGCCCGTAGGTACTCTTCCCTTTACGGCGCAAGTTGACGAACAATAAGCTGTTCCGTGTCCGCCCTCGCCTCACAACCCGTTCCCAGTTCCCTGACCCGGGCGATTCCCCGCTATTTTGAAATAACTCTCTACTTGCTCGTGCTGACCGGGTTTGTGACCCTGGCTTCCACCAAGGGGCTGGATGCTCCGTCTACATTGTTTGTCGCGGCAGCGCTTCTGCTTCGCGGATTCGTGCTGGCCACCAACCGCGCGCTACTGATTCCCGAGCGATGGACCACCATCCTGACGATTGTCTACGTCGCATTCTACGTGGTGGATTACGTTTTGTTGTCGCGGCAATTCGTCGCGACCACCGTCCACCTCGTGCTTTTCCTGACCGTCATGCGGCTGTTTTCGGCGCGCCGTGACCGGGACCATTATTTCCTGGCGGTCATAGCCTTCCTGATGGTGTTGGCATCGGCCGTCCTGACCGTAGACAGCACGTTCTTGTTTGCTTTCGCAATCTTCATGCTGTTCGCCATCGCCACTTTCATCCTGATGGAGATGAAACGGACTTCCGCCAATTCCGCGGCCACCGCCAAAGTGTCTGACGGCAGTCAAGGCGACCGGAAACTGGTAGTTTCTTTGGCAGGGGCGGCGTCCGCCATTTTGCTGCTGATTCTGATCGCGGGAACTGCAATCTTCTTTGTCCTGCCCCGCCTCTCCACCGGCTACTTGAGCGCATTCTCTACCAGCGGAGGACTCTCGACCGGATTCAGCGACCACGTTGAGCTCGGCAGCATTGGGGCCATTCAGCAATCCAATACCGTGGTTATGCATATCCAGATCGCCGGCGACCAGGGCGGTACCTATACCCAGAGATGGCGGGGGATTGCGCTCAGCTTGTTTGACGGCAGCAGTTGGTCCAACCCCTACCGTCCGTTTCCCCTGCATCCGGGAATCAACCAGCAATTTGATTTGCGTTCACGGAATGCCAGGCCAGCGCCCTCGATCTCAACCGCAATCTCTTCGCAGATCCACTACCACGTCTTGATGGAGCCGGTGGGGATCAACATCTTTTTCCTGGCGCCGCAGCCGCAAGCTTTGCAAGGCAAATATCGCGTGATTGCGGTCGACCGCGGAGGCGCCGTATTCAATTTGGATTCGGACCATCCCATCGGCATCTACGATGGCTGGTCTTTGCGCGACACAGAAGCATTGCCTTCTCAAGCGAGAGCGTACACGGTCGAGGAACTCGACGATTATTTGCAGCTGCCCAGGCTCGATCCGCGCGTTCCCGGCCTGGCGGCGCAAATCACAAGCGGCGCCGTCTCCGATTACGATAAGGCTGCGGCCATGGAACGGTACTTGAAGAAGAATTTCAGCTACACCCTGCAACTGCCACCCACCCGCCCAGCCGACCCTCTGGCTCACTTTCTGTTCGAGCGTAAACAGGGCCATTGCGAATTCTTCGCCTCGGCGATGGCGGTCCTGTTGCGTACTTTGAGAATTCCATCTCGAGTAGTGACCGGTTTCAAGACCGACGAATTCAATGACGTCACTGCGCAGTATGTGGTCCGCGCCAGCGATGCCCACGCCTGGGTCGAAGCCTATTTCCCGGAGCGAGGATGGGTCGCGTTCGACCCCACCCCCGCTTCCAACGCTTACGCGCACAAGGGCTGGGGCAGGCTTTCCATGTACAGTGACGCCCTGGCCTCATTCTGGCGGGAGTGGATCGTGAACTACGATGTCGCGCACCAGTACAGCTTGGGCCAGCAAACCGCGCATACTGGACGGCGTCTGCTCCTCCAGGCCAACCGCTGGAGCCGGATGCGCTATAGGAGCCTCCTGGCCGGTGCTCGCCGCTTGGCTGGCGCAATCTCCCTTTCTCCGGGGCAATGGGGCCTCCGCGCTCTGTTCCTCATCTTTCCCGTCCTACTGCTGCTGTATTTGCGCCCGCTTGGGCAAGCGATCCAGACGCTTATTCTCCGTAGGCGTCCGGACCGCTCACCGCAAATCGCTGCCAGCCTTTGGTACGAAAAGATGGTGAAGAAAGTAGGGCGAAAAGGCTGGCAGAAATCCGGAGATCAAACTCCGGTTGAGTTTGCGGATTCAATTCAGGATGAGCGCTTACGGCGGAACGTGCTGGAATTTACCCGCCGCTATGAATGGGCCCGCTTCGGAAATTCGGCCGAAGACGCCCGGCGCCTGCCCGAACTTTATGAAGCAGTGGCCGGCCCGCCCCTCTAGACCTGCGGACCAACAGGCGGGTGCTGCCTAGAAGCTGAACACGACCCCGCCACCGGCAAAATAATTGTGCTGCCTGCTCTTCCCGGTATTGGCGTTCAATTGCGGCACGCCCGAATTGAAGTCACGGACCTCCCCGCGCAGTTTGAGGGTCGAAATAACCCGCACATCGAGTCCAAAACCCGCCTGAAATACCCCGGTCGAAGTCCCGGTTTTCCCAGGGTTGGTCCCGCCAAATTCGAGCTGCGAACTTTCCGCGAAATGTCCGAAACCACCCCCGATGCTCACCCACGGCGAAAACGCGGTGGTCGGGAACAGATTTAGGCGCGCGGCCGGAGTAAGAAAGTAGGAACGAAAACTCTTGGGAACAATGTTTTGCCCAAAATTCAATTTGACGGTCGGCGTAAACACGAAAGGAATTTCCGCGTTGATGCTGAACAAGCCGGTATTCAAGAAGGTCCGGGTATAGTTCGCTTCATAACTAAGGCCATTCCCGAAGTGGATATTGGGGTTGGCTGGATTCGCGCCCTGTACTCCCTGGTCGCTAATGAACAGGCGGCCGATTGACCCCGCAATCTGGTTTTTTTGGGCTGCGGCATTTCCAGCCAGCAAAGCCATCGCGATCAGTACTACGAGACTACGCCGTTGACACGCCATTATCCCTCCAGTTACGAAGCCGCCATATCTGCTTGGATGCTGTTAGGTTAGCACGCCTGCTCCTTAGCAGCCCACGCAAGTGGTGCATGATTTGATGCGCCGCCGGTATCGTCAGTAACCCTGGCTTGAAGCCGATCAGGAACTCGGGCGAAATGCTAAAATTGAAGGTTCCATGCCGCCTAAAACTCTACCTGTGTTGGTCGCGGACGAAGCGGAAACCAGTCCGCGAGCGCCACAAACTGCGCCGAAAATCGGCTTTGTAAGCCTGGGCTGCCCAAAGAACCTGGTAGACAGCGAAGTCATGATGGGCATGCTGGCGCACGCGGGCGCAGAGTTGGTAAGACGGGCCGAAGACGCCGACGTCATCGTGGTCAATACCTGTTCCTTTATCGAAAGCGCGCAGCAGGAATCGGTGAACACAATCCTGGAGATGGCTCGCCTTAAAACCGGCAACCGGGCGCGGAAGCTGGTAGTAGCGGGGTGCCTGGTGGAGCGCTTCCGTAATGACATTCGAAAGAATATTCCAGAAGTCGACGCCGTGGTAGGTACGGGCGAGTTGGAGAACATCCTGTCCGCCGCCGGAGTCGCTCCTCGGCAGCCCGCGGATTCCCCGTTTCGTATCTTGACTTCGCGGCCCGAGGGCGACGCGCGCGCCGCCCAGGGACGGTTCTCGCGCGAATCCTGGGACGGGACGGTTTCCGACCTGCCGAACTATCTTTATGACGAAACGACGCCGCGAATTCTTGCGACCCCCGCTTACACCGCATATATCAAGATCGCCGAGGGGTGCGATCACCCGTGTACCTTCTGCATCATTCCCCAGTTGCGCGGCCAGTTTCGATCGCGGCGATTTGAATCGGTAGTCGCGGAGGCTGAGCGTCTGGCCCGAAGCGGAGTGCGCGAGATCACGCTAATTGGCCAGGACACAACCTGCTACGGCGAAGATTTCGGTCTAAAAGACGGACTAGCCCTGTTGTTGGAGAAACTGGCCGGGATTGACGGCTTGCGCTGGGTGCGATTCCTCTACGCATACCCCAACAAAATTACTGGACGTCTGCTTGAAACCATCGCATCTCACGACAAACTCTGCTCTTACGTGGACGTGCCGTTACAGCATGCGTCGCCTGCGGTTTTGAAGCGAATGAAGCGCGGCGGCGGGACCGACATTTTCTTGCGCTCTCTGGAAAAAATACGGCGCATGGTTCCGGGGGTGACGCTGCGAACTTCGTTCATCGTCGGCTTTCCCGGAGAAACCGAACAGGAGTTTGAAGAACTGTGTGAGTTTGTTCGCCAAGCGAAGTTTGATTGGATGGGAGCGTTCGGCTATTCCAATCAGGAAGGCGCAGGGGCGTTTGACCTGGGTAAGAAACTTTCGCTCCGCGAAATTGAACGCCGCCGCAAATATCTGATGCAGGTCCAGCGCGGCATCAGCCGCAAACGAAAAAAGGCTTGGCTTGGCAAAGAATTCGATTTGCTCCTGCAAGGCCCGTCGGAAGAGAGCGACCTGCTGTACGAAGGCCGTACTGCAATGCACGCCCCGGAAATTGACGGCAAAGTATTCGTCAATGATTTTCCGGAAGACCGGGAGCCCAAAACTGGCGAATTCTATCGCTGCCGGATCACCGAAGCCCACGACTACGACCTTGTCGCCAAGGTCCTCTGAGAGCCCCCAATGGTCCGCAAGCCTGCCCTCAAATTAAAGTGCCCCATCTGCAAGAAACCGGCCACCAGGGAAAACCCTGACTTTCCTTTTTGCAGTGACCGTTGCCGGCTGATCGACCTGGGGAAATGGGCCAGCGGAGCTTACGTGATTTCCTCGCCTGTGACCGACATCGACGAAGAAGTGAGTCTTAGCCAACCAATCGACGCGGACAAGAAAATATGACGGACACGGAAGGTGGCGGAAAGGCCCCGCTTTGGGCGTCCCTGATCGCCACCTTCTTCGGCATCGGCCACATGCGTCCTGGGCCGGGGAGCTGGGGATCGGCGGCCACGGTCTTGCTATGGTGGGGGGGGACCCGTTGCATTCCGTCGAACGCACAGCTCTGGGTGGGCATCGTCATGGTTGTTCTCGTGGTGATGATTGGCATCCCGGCGGCGACCCAGGTCGCCCGGGCCAGCGGGGCAAAAGACCCTCAATTCGTGGTCATCGATGAGGTTGCAGGACAACTCATCGCCCTGATGGCTGTTCCGGTCGCGTGGAAATCTCTGCTGGCGGGCTTTATACTTTTTCGAGGGTTTGACATCGTCAAGCCGCCGCCGGTTCGCCAGCTGGAGCGTCTGCCGGAAGGCGTCGGTATTGTGCTCGATGATGTAGGCGCCGGTCTATACGCTCTGGCCGCCATGCAACTTTTGTTGAATTTCGACCTTTTACCTGATAAGCTGACATGTAAGTTGAGTTCATGGGAATTTCTGACCGTCTGCTGGGAAAAAAGAATTTGAACGGGGACCCGCGCATTGAGGCGGTGCATCCATCTGCGGCGCTCCCCGGGGGTGAGGTCCGCATCACCGGCCACGCCTTGCGGCCTGCCGAACTGCGCCGCCCCCGCGTACGGTTCGGCGAAATTGAAGGCACGGTGATCATCAGTTCGGATGATTTTCTGGTGGCGCGTGTGCCAGCCGGTGCGGCCTCTGGACCCGTGGTGGTCTCCACCAATGGACACTCCAGCAACTCTCAGCCGATTCAAGTTGCCGGACTCATTACCGAGAACCTGCATCCCGTGACCAATCCGGCGCTGGATGCGGAAGGCAACATCTACGCCACCTTCTCGGGGACGCGCGGCCAAAAGGTCCCCGTCTCCATCTTCAAAGTCGACACGAATTATGAGACTCATCCCTTTATGGCTGAGATCATGAACCCCACCGCCATCGCCTTTGATCGCGTGGGACAAATGTATGTTTCTTCGCGTCACGACGAAAAGGTTTACCGGGTGGCGCGCAATGGGACCATGTCCACCTACGCCGAGGGGATGGGGGTGGCAACCGGAATCGCCTTTGACCGGGCGGAAAACCTGTATGTGGGCGACCGCAACGGTACCATTTTCAAGGTGGCCCCCGACCGCCAGATTTTTGTGTTTGCCACGTTGGAGCCGAGCGTGTCCGCATATCATTTGGCGTTTGGACCGGGCGGCGATCTGTTCGTGACTGGGCCGACTACTTCCAGCTTCGATGCGGTGTACAAAATCGACGGGCACGGCGCAGTATCTACGTTTTATCGTGGGTTGGGACGCCCGCAAGGGCTGGCGTTGGATGTCGCTGGAAATTTATATGTGGCGGCTTCGCTCTCCGGCAAGCGTGGCATCGTGAAAATCACGCCTGACGCCAAAACTTCGCTCGCCGTGGCCGGAAGCGGCCTGGTGGGTCTCGCCTTTGCCCCCGGCCGGTCTGCGATCTTGGCCACCACCAGCGCGATTCATCGCTTGTCCTGGAACATTCAAGGATTACCGCTGCTTCCCGAGTAGAATTCTTCAGTCCCTTCATCATTTACACTGCCTTTGTGAATGCTGAAATCATCGCCATTGGTTCGGAGTTGCTTACTCCCTTCCGCCAGGACACCAACTCCCTGTTTCTGACCGGAAAGTTGAACGAACTTGGGGTGGAAGCCATCTTCAAAACCATCGTGGGAGACGTCCGCGCGCACCTGGTCCAGGCGGCAGGGATTGCTCTATCGCGCGCGGATATTGTGATTTTCATGGGCGGACTCGGCCCCACCGAAGACGACCTTACGCGCGAGGCGGTGGCTGAGGCTCTGAAGGTCGACTTGCGGCGCGATGCAGAAGCGCTTCAGGCGTTGGAGCGGCGCTTCGCCTCCCGCAATTGGAAGATCACGCCGAATAACTACAAGCAGGCGGATGTGCTCGGCGGCGCCACCATCCTGCCCAATCCAAATGGCAGCGCGCCCGGCCAGTGGATCACACCTCAATATGGGGGACATGAAAAGATTGTGATTCTGCTTCCCGGCCCCCCGCATGAGTTGATGGCCATGTTTGAAGACCAGTGCGTGCATCGCCTGCGGGAGAAGGCGCCGCAACATTTTATTGCCACCCGCGTCTTGAAAATCGCCATGATGGGCGAATCGGCCTGCGACGCTCGCGTGGCGCCCATCTATACGCGATACAAGGATGTTCAGACTACGATTTTGGCAAGCGCAGGAGAGATTCAACTGCATTTGAAGACCTCTGCCGGCTCTCTGCCCGAAGCGCAAGCCCGCGTGGACCACCTGATGGCGGACATCGAAGAAGAGTTGGGAGACGCCGTGTTCTCCGACAACGGCGATTCGCTGGAGCAGATTGTCGGTTACTACTTGCAAATGCGCAATGCAACCCTGGCGGTGGCCGAGTCGTGTACCGGCGGGCTGCTGGCCGAGCGGATCACTTCGATTAGCGGCAGCTCCCGTTATTTTGTTGGCGGCGCGGTGGTTTACTCCAACCAATTGAAAACTGCTTTTGCCGATGTGCCCGCCCCATTGATCAAGCGGCACGGCGCGGTCAGTCGCGAGGTGGCCGCGGCTTTGGCTGAGGGTATACGACAACGCTGTGGGTCAACCCTGGGAGTGGCAATCACCGGAGTCGCCGGCCCGTCGGGCGGAACTCCGGAAAAACCGGTGGGACTGGTTTATCACGCCCTGGCAGGAGAGCGCGAGACGGAAGTCTCCGAACGGAATTTCCCGGGAGACCGCAAGCGTGTGCGCTGGTACGCCACCCAGCAAGCTTTGGATATGGTCCGGCGAAGGCTGATGTAATCATGCGTCGGAAAATGTACTTAACGCAAGGCCCTGAAAACGAGGTTTTCCGAATTCATTTTATTTCGGCCAACCCGCTGCTGGTTTCTTCTTTGCAAGGGACCGCTTTACGGCATCTTTCCAGTTGCCAGACAGTTTTAGCCTGTCTGCTTTTGGGCTGGGAATATTCAATAGGTTGCGAGAAGATTTAGCTTGAATCTTTCTTTAGGTCGAAGTAATCTAAGAACTGAAATTGCTCCCCGTCCGACATGCCGAAAGGCCTCGGACGGGGTTATTTGTTTGCAGGGTAAGAGCCAGCATGCCACTTGTGGAACCTGCGATTAAGAGATGTACAACGTTCTTTGATGGCCAGAATTTGTACCGATCAGCCAAAGAGGCTTTTGGCTACCACTATCCGAATTACGACGCATTAAAACTCTCCACAGAAATTTGCAAAGCGCAGAATTGGAATCTCACCGAAGTCCGCTTTTACACTGGCGTGCCGGACGCCCATGATGACCCTTTTTGGAATCATTTTTGGGTAAGCAAATTGGCGGTTATGGGAAGGGCCGGGACCAAAGTCTACAGTCGCTCTCTGCGTTATCGAAATGATACCGTCAAACTTCCCAATGGCGCCACCCATACCTTTCTCAGAGGCGACGAGAAGGGTACAGATGTAAGAATTGCGCTCGACATAATTGGTGGTGCCATGCGCGATCAATTTGATGTGGCGCTCGTTTTTTCGCAGGATCAAGATTTGTCCGAGGTCGCGGACGAAATTCCGATCATCGCACATCAAAACAATCGTTGGATCAAAATTGCCTGCGCATATCCGCATAGTCCAACAACGCAAAACAAGCGCGGAATTAATAAAACACAGTGGATAAAAATTGACCGAACTACCTACGACGCTTGTATTGATCCGACTGATTATCGATAGGCGAATCAATGGGTTGCGTTAAGTACATACCTCCGTCCATGCGTTTGTTTGTGGCGCTCGATATTGATCCGGACATCCGTGAAAAGATGGCCCGGTTTGTAGAAGGAGTGCGCGAGTTAGCTCCGGATGTCCGTTGGGTGGGTCCCCAGTCATTCCACGTGACTCTCAAGTTCATCGGCGAAAGACCTGACCTGGAAGAAATCGGGAGGGCGCTATCGCGGATTCAAGCTGCGCCGGTCGATATGACCTTCCGCGGCCACGGTTTCTTCCCGACTCCGAAATCCCCGCGCGTGTTCTGGATTGGCATTGAGTCGGGCGCTTCCCTTCCTGCTCTTGCGACTGCCGTGAACGAAACCCTGGCCCCGCTTGCCATCGAAAAAGAGGCGCACGTTTTTAGCCCGCATCTGACCTTGGCGCGAAGCGGTTCAGGAAGGCCAAGCCGTGGAAAGCAAGATCGCCGCAACCGGAACTTCCAGCGTCTGCAAGAAAAACTGGCCGCGCTCGCCGGCCCCGCGTTTGGTACCATGACCGCCCGTGAATTCTTTCTTTATCGAAGCCAGCTCGGCCCCAAAGGCTCGCGTTATACCAAGATTGCAGGCTTCGCTTTGCGGTAGCATTCCCTAGCCAGCCCATGCGTCCTTTCCTGATCGTCGCCGCCTTGAGCTATCTCGCCGGGTCAATTCCTTTTGGCTACATCCTGGTACGTATTTTTCACGGGCAGGACGTACGGGAGACGGGCAGCGGCAACATTGGCGCGACCAATGTCGCGCGCTCGTCGCCCCTACTTGGCATATTCACCCTGCTGCTCGATGCGGGCAAGGGATCGGCTGCGGTGGCGATCACCGTCTTCCTCAGCCGGCTTCATACCCTGGGGGGCCCTGCGCTCGGACCGGACACCGCCATTCGCGCAGCCCTTGCCGGATTGCTGGCAGTACTGGGACACATGTTTCCCATCTGGCTGAAGTTCAAGGGTGGAAAGGGTGTGGCCACTGGCTTAGGTTCCTTTGCCTGCATTGCGCCCAAGGCCATGCTGCTCATGATCGCGGTCTTTGCCCTGACGTTGCTTGCCTTTCGTTATGTATCGTTGGCCTCAATCGTTAGCGTGGCCCTGGCTCCTTTGCTGGTGTGGTGGCTGCGCGAATACCATGAGCAGCCCGTCGTTCTTGCGCTGGTTTCAGCCACATCGCTGTTCATCGTCTTGCGCCATCGCGAAAACATCCGGCGGCTCATGGCGGGGACGGAACCTCCTTTTCAAATGAAACGCGCATGAGCAGAATTGCTATCATCGGGGCTGGGGCCTGGGGCACTGGCATTTCTGTCGTCCTGGGACGGAAGGGCGCGCATGTCCTGCGTATGTGGGCGCGCGAACCCGAGGTGTGCTCGGCGATTTCATCCAAGCGGGTAAATGAACGCTTTCTTCCCGGGCAAGCAGTTCCGGAAAACCTTATTGTCACCAACGATCTTTCCCAAGCCCTCGACGAGGCGGAGATCGTGGTGAGCGTCATGCCTTCCCAGCACTGTCGCGGCTTGTTCCAGCAAATGGCCCCGCAACTTAAACCGGGCACGCTGATCGTGAGCGCCACCAAAGGTTTGGAGGAAACGAGCTTGCTGCGCATGACCGAAGTGATTACGCAGACCCTGGAAACGACGACCGGGCTCAGGCCCCGGCTGGGCGCGCTCAGTGGGCCCTCGTTCGCAGCCGAAGTGGCGCGCGGCGATCCCACTGCCGTGGCGATTGCCTCCAGCGACAGTGAGCTCGCGGAGAGAATTCAGCGGGAGTTCAGCGACCCCCGCTTTCGGGTCTACCGCAATGACGATGTTGCCGGCGTGGAACTGGGCGGAGCGCTGAAAAACGTAATCGCCATCGCGGCAGGAGTTTGTTACGGCTTGAATTTCGGCCACAACTCGATCGCGGCCCTGATTACCCGGGGACTAGCGGAAATGACCCGGCTGGTAGTCGCCTGTGGCGGACGGCAGGAGACCATGGCGGGTCTAGCCGGACTCGGTGACTTGGTTCTTACCTGCACCGGAGATTTGTCGCGCAATCGGGGCGTGGGGGTTGAGCTTGGCCGTGGGCGAAAGCTGGCGGAGATCATCGCCGGCATGCACGGTTCGGTGGCCGAGGGCATCTTCACCACACATGCGGCAATCGGGCTGGCGCGCGCCCGGTCCGTCGAAATGCCGATCACCGAGCAGATGTACGCCATACTGCACAATGGCAAATCTCCCCGCGACGCGATTCATGAGTTGATGACCAGAAGCGCCAAGAGTGAGAATTAGCATCCGCCTGCGGGGGAAGCGTGGGAACATCAGTTCCCCGTTCCCGGTTTTCTGATTGCAGTTGTTACTCTTTCAAATCTTCCGAGTTCCCGTTCTTTTTCAGTCAGCGACGAACACTTCTGATCGAGCATCTGGTATGCGTCTACAAACTGCCGCTTGAATGTTTCATAGGATCCTGGTGACTCCCAAAAATCCGAGGTGACGTAGCGTCGCGGCTGGTTCAGGTCCCGATGCAGCTCAGTTCCCAGATATCCATTGCCCTGGCGAAAGCATTGTGCCCAATCGCCTTCAGGGCCATAGATTTGCTCAAACGCAGTCTCTTTTCCGGGACAAACAATGAACTCCCACATTACTAACAATTGCCATGCATCTTGTTTATTACGAGTCACTTAGTTCTCTGTTCCCGGGCAAATTTTGCGCGGTGATTAACACCTTCGTAATGGGGCTGATCGTCCCGCTCACCGTAAAATTCAGGAATTGATATCTGCGCGGCCTGATTTTGGACGCGACAGGGCCACCTTGTCATTTGAAACCAGCCGCTCCAACCCGGCGCATACGGATTCTCTACCTGATCCTCAGCGTGCTTTTGCTGATCAGCGTTGTGCCCATCTATTTCTACTCATCGAAGGTGGAAGAAAGCAACCGCGTGTTGCTCATTACCAATGAAAGACTTCTGCAGAACACCGTCGCCCGCTCGCTGGCGGACGATATTGCCCAGCACCAGAATTCATCGCGCATGATGATGGCCAATCTGTCCTCGGCCCTTCAGGTGGCGAGCAGTGGCGATATCACTAGCGACCGCGTGGAAACTCCAGAATTGCGCGCCCTGCTGGAAAACTATGTTTCATCTTCCAACGATGTGGCCTACGCGACGCTGCTGAATTCCGAAGCCAAAGGCATCTCCGCCGGACGCATCGCCCCCGACGCATTCTTACAACGCGAGTTGGAGCGTGCCTATGCGGCGGCGCGCGAGGGACGTGGCTATAGCGGCGAAGCTCTGGTGGTTGGCAGCGGCAAGGACTCGCGCACGGTCATTGTGGTGAGCGTTCCGGTAACCGCTTCCGGCGGTTTTATAGGAATGCTGGCCTCGGTCGTGGACCTGCAATTTCTCATCCGCCGCTTACAGGAAGTCAGCCGCGGCGGGCTCACCCCTTACGTGGTGGATTCGGAAGGACGCCTAGTGGCCGGCGCCACCCCGGATTATGCCACCGGTCAGGACATGGCGAACCTGGACATCGTCCGGAACTTCGTGGAACAGGGCAGTAAAGCGCAATTGGTTGCGGCCACCAATGAGTTCAACGTAGGCCAGGGCAAGAACGCCATAAAAATGCTGGGAACATACAGTCCGGTGTCGAACCTGGAGTGGGCGGTGGTGGTGCAAAAGCCGCGGCAGGAGGCCTATCGCGCGGTCTATGAAATGCAACGCAGCGCGCGCATATGGGCGTTCCTGGCGGCGTTGCTCAGCATTGTGATCAGCATTATCGCGGCGCGCACCATTACCAATCCACTGCAGATTCTGACCGACTCCAGCCGCGCCATCGCCCAAGGAGATTTTTCCCAACGGGTCCGGCTCAAGAGCCGTACCGAGTTCGGCGAGCTGGCCGCAACCTTCAATACGATGTCTGAGGAGTTGGAGCAATTCGTCTACGATCTCAAGCGCGCAGCCAACGAGAACCGCGATCTGTTCCTGGCCTCCATTCAAATGCTGGCCGGAGCGGTGGACGAAAAGGACCCGTATACTCGCGGCCACTCCGACCGGGTCACGCGCTATTCCATGATGATCGCCAAGGAAATGGGCCTGCTAGAGAGCGAGATTGAAGTGGTAAGAATCTCAGCCCAACTGCACGACGTGGGCAAGATCGGAATTGAAGACCGCATCCTGAAGAAGCCCGGCGCGCTCACCGAAGAGGAATTTGAGGTCATGAAGACCCACACCACCAAGGGGGCCAATATTCTGCGGCCCGTCTTGCAACTGCGCGAAATGCTCCCTGGGATTGAGTTGCACCATGAATCTCTCGATGGCCGCGGGTATCCGCACGGGTTAAAGGGCGACCAGATCCCGCAGTTGGCCCGCATTATCGCAGTCGCGGACACGTTCGATGCCTTGACCACCAATCGCCCCTATCAGCAGGCGCGTGATGCGCAAGCGGCGCTGAAAGTCATTCAATCTCTCTCCGGAAAACGCCTGGACCCAATTGCGGTTGCGGCGATCAAGGCCATTCACGAAAGAGGCGAGATCAAGGTCCCCCGGCAAGCGGTGAAAATACCTCTTGCTCCCGTACCGCCGCCGTCTGCGGCGCATCCACCCGACCTTCCCGCCGCCCCAGCGGCGGTTGCGGAAGCGCCCGCCACGGTTGCCGTCGCCAGCACGCAAGTCTAAGCAAATCCAGGAATAGCTCAACCCTGCCTCCGCCGACTGAGCGTATCCGCCCGCTATAATTGTTGGGGACCGCAAGTATCGCCATGATTCAGACTCTTTTCGGTAACAGGGAAGAAAAACGCGGCTTTTTTGACCGCATGAAAGAAGCCGTCACGCGCACGCGGGAGAACCTGGCGGCGCGGATTGAGGATGTGGTTTCTATCGGCAAGGAGATTGACCGCGCCACCCTGGATGACCTGGAAGCCATAATGATCGGCGCGGATTTGGGAACAGTCACCACCCAGCAAGTTTTGACGCACCTGCGGGAGAAAGCTGATCGAAAACAAATCAAGGACGTCAACGAACTAAAACGGCTGCTGAAACAAGAGCTGCTGGCCATTTTGCAGGTAACGGAGAAGCAGCCTGCGCAAAAAGTGAACGGAACGCCGGAGGTGATTCTGGTAGTGGGCGTCAACGGGGCCGGCAAAACCACAACCATCGGAAAACTCGCGCAAAATTTGCGCGCCGAGGGAAAAACCGTTTTATTGTGCGCGGCGGACACGTTTCGCGCCGCCGCCATTGAGCAACTGGAAATCTGGGGACAGCGCACGGGAACCGAGGTGATCCGCACCAATGCCGGTGGGGATCCATCTGCCGTTCTGTTTGATGCGTTGCAAGCCGCGAACGCGCGCAAGACGGACTACGTCATCGTGGATACCGCGGGCCGCCTGCACACCAAGACCAGCCTGATGGCGGAACTGGAGAAGATGCGGCGCACGTCGCAGCGCGTGATTCCAGGTTCTCCGCACGAAACCTTGCTGGTAATGGATGGCACCACCGGGCAGAATGGCCTGCAGCAGGCGCGTTTATTTACGCAATCCGCCGGAGTGACGGGCATCGTGCTGACCAAGCTGGATGGGACCGCTAAGGGAGGCGTGGTCGTCGCCATCTCCCGCGAACTGGGTCTGCCGGTCCGCTATGTTGGGGTAGGAGAAAAAGCCGGCGACCTGTTACCTTTCAACCCCAAAGATTTTGTAGATTCGTTGTTTGCCTAACGTTCCCTGTCCAACCGCCCATGACAGACCGCCAAATTGACGAGCGTTATCTCCGTCGCGCCCTGGAGCTGGCGCGAAATGGAATCGGTCTCACTTCCCCCAACCCCTGCGTGGGCGCGGTCATCGTGGATGAACAAAACCGCATTGTGGGTGAAGGGTCCCATACTTACGAGGGCGTAAAGCACGCGGAAGTTCTGGCCATCGAACAGGCCGGCCCGCGGGCCGGCGATGGGACTCTATATCTCAACCTGGAGCCCTGTTCTCACCAGGGGCGGACCGGCCCCTGCGCAGACGCCGTCATTGCTGCTGGAATTCGCCGGGTTGTCGCGTGCATGCAAGACCCAAATCCTGAAGTGAGTGGACAGGGGTTTGCCAAGTTGCGCGCTGCCGGCCTCGCAGTAGAATCCGGCATTTTCGAAGATGAAGCAAAAGCTCTCAACGAATCTTTCGCCAAATACATCCGCCGCCACGAGCCGCTGGTTACGCTGAAAGCGGCGATGACGCTGGACGGAAAGATTGCGCCACCGCCTCCGGATAAAGCGGCCTCCATCAGTGGGCCTACAGGGGGCTGGATCACCAGCAACGAGGCACGCAAACACGTCCATGAACTCCGGCACCGGCACGATGGCATCATGATCGGCGTAGGTACGATCATTGCGGACAACCCGCTGCTCACCGACCGCAGCAATCGCCCCCGCCGCAGGCCGTTGCTGCGCGTGATTGTGGACTCACGACTCAGGTTGCCGCTGGATTCCCGGGTGGTCAAAACCGCTCAAAACGATGTTCTGGTTCTCTGCTCGTTTGCCGAGGAAAAAAAGAAACAGCAATTATTGGATTGCGGCATTCGCGTCGAACAGATCGCGTCGATGACCGCCGACGGCCGTCCAGACATGGCCGGTATCGCGCGCCGCCTGGGAGAGATGGAAATCACCAGCCTGCTGATTGAAGGCGGCGCCATGATCAACTGGGCCGCGCTGGCTTCGGGCATCGTCGACAAAGTCTTTCTCTACTACGCGCCGAAAATCCTGGCCGGTACGGGCTCGGTCCCCTTCGCCGCAGGATATGGCTTCCGGCACATGAATGACGCCGCCTATGTGAAGTCCATCACCCTGCACCGCTTCGGAGAAGATTTTGCCGTGGAAGGCTATTTGAAGAATCCTTATAGTGAGTAAGCTCATGTTCACTGGCATCGTGGAAGAAGTTGGCAAGGTCACAAAGATCGAGCAACGGGGAGAAAACCGCCGCATCACCATCGAAGCGGAGAACACTCCCAAAGAACTGGCGGCCGGAGATAGCGTAGCCGTCAGCGGCGTTTGCCTCACTGCCCTGGATATTCGACCGAAATTCTTTTGCGCCGATCTGGCCCCGGAGACCTGGGCGCGGACCTCGTTTTCCCGCATTCACCAAGGCGCACTGATCAACCTCGAACTACCCATGAAAGCGGACGGCCGTTTCGGCGGGCATGTGGTACAAGGCCACGTCGACGGAGTCGGGAAATTCCTGGCCCTCGACCGCATCGCTGACTCGGAAAACTGGTGGCTCCATATTGAGCTTCCGCCGGAAGTAGAGAAGTACACGGTTTACAAGGGATCCATCTCAATCGAAGGCATCAGCCTTACGGTCGCTAAACTCGAAGGAAAACGTTGTACCGTGGCCATCATTCCCCACACCGTGGAAGCAACCAATCTGAAGTCGCTCAAGCCCGGCGATCCTGTAAATCTCGAAGCCGACCTGATTGCCAAGTATGTGGAGAAGATGATGAGAACTGAGGCTACAAACGCAATTACCGTTGAGAACCTGGTGCGGCAGGGATTTTAGTTCCCAGCGCCACGGCTACACCACACCGAAGGCATGTTGGCGGGAGCAAAAGATCCGCGCGGAGTAAACACCGCGCTATCGGTGTGGGTTGCTATCTCTGCATTTCTGCGTCGACCGCACTTTGCAGCAGCTTTTTCATCGCGGCACTTCTTGCCGCAAGAATAGGAGTGGCCCCTTTGCTTCCCCTAGATCGCACATCCGCTCCACGGGCAAGCAGCAGCGATGCGACACAAACTTTGTCGCAATTTACCGCCCGTCGGAGCGGCGTATCACCAAGGCTGTCGCGCGCCTCGATGTCCCCGTCGCAACCGAGTAACACCTCGGCAATCTCCAGGTTGCCCCTTCGTGCCGCCATGTGCAGCGGAGTGCAGTGCTTCACACCGTCGTTGGCATTCACATCGGCCCCCGCCCGCACTAACGCGTGAACCACATCTCCTCCGCCTTCAACGCATTCGTTGCTCAAGGAATACAACGGCGTGTGCCCGCTGTTATCGCGAGCATTCGGGTCGGCGCCCATCGTCAACAGCAATTCCGTCATGGACAGATTCCCCGCGCCTGCGGCCTCCTGCAAAAGCGTGCGGCCGTAGCGCAACCGCTCGTGGACCAGCGCGGGGTCGCGAGTTACTTTCTCGCTCACGTATCTGAGCAGGACGTCATGGCCGCTTCGGACCATCAACACGAGTAGACGGCAATGTACTGACCGGCCGCAGATTTGGAAGGCTGAACTCTCTGCCAAAGAGATGGCACAATCGGTGTTGCCGCTAGCTATGGAGTCCACGGCCTCGTCCAACTGCATCTGTGCCTCCCATCGGCGGGAGATTTCCGCACGTGTGGTGCTGTCCTCGAAAGTTTGGCTTTGGGCCTTCGCAACATGCCCCTCTCCCTGGTTCACGAGATAGGCGGAGGAGCGATCGAAAAACTCAAGGAGCTCAGCCCGAATCGGCTCTTCGATAGCGACATCGTCGAAAGCCTGAACCATGTTGTTCATCCAAGCCGCCCGCGTCTCTGGCCCGATCTTGAAACGCATGTGCGATTCATGAAGGCTCAACCACCACCTGGGTTGGGCATCCTCGCTCGGTCCACCGAGAAACTGAGCCAGGAAAGCGGTAAACGCTTCAATCGCGCACTTGAACGACTTTCCCGGGAACAGCGGACGGAGTATGGGGTCCCTCTCGACACGCGCGTAAAAAGCCACCGAAAGCCTGCGGCATGACGCCCTGCCTCCGATGAGTCCATACAAACTGGGATCGGCAATGTTTGCCTTGGGAAGAGCTGGCTTTCGAGCCATTCAGATCGTCCCACTTTCCTAAAACATTACTTGCGACAGCTCTACTATCCGCGCCCGTTATAGAAGCTGGGCCTCCCGCGCAACTGCAGCACGAGATGCGCCACTAGTTCAACGCCTATGAAAGCGAGTCCCCCGAACCACCAGCTAGACCAATGCCTCGGCCGAGACCCAGCCAGCGCCATCGCAGTCAGGCCCATGCCAATAGCGAGGCCTGTGCCACCGACGAACCACACCCCGAAGCGGGCCGCCACCTGCACACTACGGGTGATGGAAAGGCGAGGACGCAACCAGTTAAGGAACCATACCTCCACCCAGTGGCCTCCGAATGAAGGCCAGAACACTAACAGGGTGAACAGCGGCCAGCGGGACAGCCCACCCCAAAATCGAGCAAGCACGGCGCCAACGGCAATCGCAATCAAGCCCGTGCGCAGTATCGTAGTGCCAAGAGGCTCGCGAAAAGGCTGCCATTGTAATGTCATCGAGCACTATTGTGGAAGAAGAGCGCAACAGCCCTCGACGAATAGACCTTGTGATTCACGAGGGAAGGCTTATTCTATCAGTCGCGGGATGCCA
>CAZETZ010000022.1:23537-32653 GCA_964514735.1 uncultured Acidobacteriaceae bacterium
CGCTGAACCAGAATTTCCCGTTCTCAGTAGCTACACTCCTACCTTCAACTCGTCCAATTCCAAAAACTCTTTTACGATCGGCTCTGCTGATCTTTCCATTTCTTCCGAAGTTCCGAAGAATATTACTTTTGCTTCGTGCAGGAACACAATGCGATCGGCCAGTTTTTTTGCCAGCCTCATATCGTGAGTGACCACCACGCTGGTCAAGTGCAGCTGGATTTTCAGGCGCTTAATCAAATCTCCCAGCAGTTGTGCCATGAGCGGGTCCACCATGGTGGTAGGTTCGTCGTACAGCACACATTCGGGTTGAGCGGCCAAGGCCCGCGCGATCGCCACTGAGCGCTTCATACCGGTAGACAAATCCGAAGGCAGCAGGTCGCGCATCTCCCCAACTCCGACCATTTGCAGCAGGCCGTCTACAATCTGAAGGATTTGTTTTTCCTGCATGCCGGGACGCTCGCGCAAGGGGAATGCAACGTTTTCGCCGACGGTCAAAGAGTCGAACAAGGCCCCATTCTGAAAGACCATGGTGACTTTCTTGCGGATGTGCTCCATTTCTTCTTCGCCATAGTCGGTGATGTCCTCATGCGCTACGATCACCCTGCCCGAATCCGGCTTCAGAAAACCCATGATGTGATGCAGCGATACCGACTTGCCCACGCCGCTGCGTCCGAGAATGCACATGGTTTCGCCGGGCATGACCTCGAAGCTGACATGATCGAGCACGCAGTTGTCCCCAAACGATTTGGAAACATCTTTGAACTCGATGTATGGCCCAGGTTGTGGGGCGGAACTCATTCTGGCCCTAGTTTCTCATGAATCACTTTCTGGAAACGCCTGCTCCGCCTGGGAAAATTCTTCCGGGGTGTTCAGATTTCGAAACATCTTGGCGGAGAACCCCATCCGAGTCATCTCCTGTTCCGTGATCACGCGGGTCTCCACTTCGGCAAACAACGCATCGATCTTGTTCCGCTTTTTCTTCAGGGCGCGCTCGGCTACATCGCGGAAATCACGGCGATACACTGCGCACAACGGTTGGAAGCCTTTGTCCGCCTTCGGGACCGAAACCAAAGCCGAAACCTGGCTGGCTTGGGCAATTAGATACGACAGAAATTTCGCTTCCACAAACGGCAGGTCTACGGCAAGCACCAGGTTCAACTCGGTGGTGGTGCATGCCAGCGCGGCATGAATTCCTGCCAGAGGACCGCAACCGGGAAATAGGTCCTCAATGGTGCGCGCGACCGTCAGGAATTTCTCCTGCGGCGCTACGATGCGCACGCTGGAAACAACCAAACCGGCCAGGTCGGTAGCGCGCTGGAGCAGAGTGCGGCCCCCCAGTTCAAGAAAGGCTTTGTCCCGCCCCATGCGCTGGCTCCGTCCCCCTGCCAGAATGAACGCCGTAAGATCGCCCACGCGCTGATGATACACATCCGGGGCGGTCCACGACGTTTTCCTTGGCGCAAGTTGCACACTTGATTGAGGTTGTGAGGTTAAACCCGCCTGCGCAGCGGACCAAAGCAAAGCAACGGGGCCTCGCGATAGACACGAAGGTAACCTACCCAAGTTCCCCTTCTCGATGCATCATGCAATTTCCGGAGTTCCTCCCGGATTTATTCTCATGGCTCAGAAGTTGATGGATGTTTTACGTCTTGGGCGGTGTTCCCACGAGTTCTCCTGGCCTCGGCGTCAAGATGATGGCGACTATTACCAGGTTTGCCTGCTTTGCGCAGCCGAGTACAAGTACGACTGGAAAACCATGCGCCGCACCGAACGCCTGGAACGCCCAGCCGTAGAGGCTTCTCGCACCAAGCGCCGCAGCCATTCGGTAAAGCCTACCTGGGTGCCGCGCGCCCGCAGGCTAAAGCTAAGCACACCAGTGCGCTACAGGGTGAAGAATCTGGTGGGATGGTACGCGGGGATGACCGAAAACCTGAGTCAATCTGGCGTGCTTTTTTATGGCACGAAGGCCTTGCCGCAAAGCACTTTGGTGGAGATGCGCTTCGAAATGCCGGAAGAGATTTCCGGCCAGCGGCACAGCTCAGTCCTTTCCCAGGGCCGAATCGTCCGTCTTAAAAACCGGAAGTCCGCCGAAAACGATGAGGAAAGCGTTTTGCTGGCGGCCTATATCCTGGATTACAAATTTATTCACTAGGGCCATAAGTCCCGAATCGGGTTGTACTTGCGGCCCGTTGCCAAATGGGCTTCCTGATGCGAATTTGTAATAATTCGTCCCATACCGCATCTAAACTACGTATACAGGGTTTACAACACGAGGAGATCCTTAATGCACACCACAGCCTATCTCCGTCTGATCGTCGCGATGTTAGTCGTCGGACTTGCCCTTACCGTCGGCTGCACCAAAGCACCCAGCGACGCGCAAGTCACCAGTGATATTCAGAACAAGCTGAGCACCGACTCCGGCTTGCAGGGTAAGCAGTTGGGGGTGGATACGGCCAATGGAAGTGTCACTCTTTCCGGCACCGTGGACAACGAAGCCCAGCGCCATGCCGCCGCAAAATACGCGGCCTCGATCCCAGGGGTCAAGCAGGTGGTCAACAATTTGACGGTTGCCTCGGCTACGCCGGCACCGGCCCCGGCTTCAGAAGAGCCCGCGCCGGCGCGAGCGGCAAAGCCTCACCCGAGTGCTCCCCGTCATCGCGCCATACCATCTTCAGCAAAGAGCATGGAGCCGCAATCCGGTTCCAGCATGGCGTCAGCCGCTCCGGCAGCAACTCCGGAGCCAGCGCCCGCGCCGGCAGCGGTGACAACACCCCCACCTCCACCGCCTCCGCAAAAAGTAACCGTCCCTTCCGGCACCACCCTGGCGGTCCGGCTGGTGGATACGATTGACAGCGAAACGGCCACCGCCGGGCAAACCTTCCACGCGACCTTGGATTCGCCTTTGTCGGTGGACGGCGACGTAGTCATCCCTTCGGGCTACGATGTTGAAGGCCATGTGGTCGACGTGCAGAGCGCCGGCAAATTTCAGGGAAAGTCTCTCCTGAAGCTGCAACTCGACCGTATCGCGGTCGGATCCAAGTACTACAACATCCAGACCGACGAATATTCGCGCACCGGCTCTTCGCGCGGCAAGAATACTGCGGAGAAAGTCGGGGCCGGCGCTGCCATCGGGGCCATCATCGGCGGAATCGCCGGCGGCGGCAAGGGAGCGGCCATCGGCGCTGCCACCGGAGGTGGAATTGGCGGCGGCGTACAGGCCGCTACCAAAGGTCAGCAGATCAAGCTGCCTTCGGAAACTGTTCTTAACTTCACCCTTCAGGCTTCGGTAAATGTGCTTCCCACGACTAAAGCGCCGCGTGAGGCCAGAAACACCGAGTAGTTTCGACTAGGGATTCGGTAAGGGCGCATCACGGTGCGCCCTTTTTCTCGCCTGGGGGACCTTCCTTACATTGACCCATCCGGGAAATCGTCCACTCGGACAGTGACTTTGGTACCGCAGTTTCTCCCCGCGAACCGCCATATAATCAAGGGCATATCGGCACTCGTCCGTCTGAAGGGGCAGGATTGGATCCAGCTTCGGCAATTTCGTTTTCCACGTTTGGGCTGATGTTTGGCAGCTTCCTGAACGTGTGTATTTATCGCTTGCCGCGAGACCTCTCCGTGGTCGCGCCCGGCTCGGCCTGCCCAAATTGTAAGCAGCCGATTCCGCTCTATCTCAATGTCCCAGTGCTCAGTTGGCTGATGCTTGGCGGACGCTGCCGCAACTGCAAAGTGGGGATTTCCCCGCGCTACATCGTGGTGGAAATGCTAACCGGGGTGTTGTTTCTGGCTTGCTACGCTCACTTCGGCCTGACTCTTGCCGCGTTCAAATATTGCATTCTGGGATTTCTCCTGCTCGGCCTGATCTTCACCGACGCAGAAACGTTTCTGCTTCCGGACAAGATGACGCTGACCGGACTGGCCATCGGAATCGTCCTCAGTCTCATCGTTCCGGTAAATGACCTGGCTTCGCAATTGTTGAGCGGAGCGGTCTCGCTTCCCCTGAGTTCCGATGTTTCCTGGCGGCTGTTTTCGTTGTTCGACTCGACGGTCGGAGCGATCGTGGGGGCGTCGTTCATCTATGGCGCCGGCGCAATTTATTTGCGGGCGCGGGGCGTTGAAGGCATGGGCTTCGGCGATGTGAAGCTCATGGCCATGGTGGGCGCGTTCCTGGGAGTGAAGCTGACAATTTTCACTCTGTTTGCCGCCTCGCTTGCCGGATCGCTGTTCGGGGTGTGGACGGTGCTGGCGGTCTGGCTGAAGCGCACTCGCCGCCGCGTTGCGCGCCATCATGAAAATTCCCGCCAGGCCCGCAAACATGCCTGGGCTTCCGCGCTAATCGCGCTGCGCCGGCATCAGATGCCATTTGGCGTTTTTCTGGGCAGCATGGCCATGGTGGCGTTCTTCTTCGGTAACCGCTTTCTGGGTTGGTACTGGAGGCTGCTGTGAAGCTTCTGACCAATCCTCTGGTGCTGCGCATGGCAGTGGTTTTTGCGGCTGGCGTGGTTGCTTTCGCAATCGGAGTGGTGGTGATGCGCCGCATGCGCCGTAATCTGGTTGAGGAATCCCTGGACAGCGCCGAACCGGCCTCACTGGATAGCCTGCCCCTGCACACCTATCACGCGGTGATCCAGCAGTTGAAGCAGCAGAAACATGAACTGCAAAGTTCGCAAAACGCGGAGCGCCGCCGCGCCCGGACTTCGGAGAATATCAGCGCGGCCGTACTATCGCATCTTTCCAGCGGTGTGATGTTCATTGATCGCAATGGCTTGGTGCGCCAGGCAAACACCGCGGCGCGCCAGATCCTGGGATTTGCTTCCCCGGTCGGGATGGGCCTGAAAGAGGTTTTTCGCGACGCTTCAGTACATAAGATATCCGGCCCGGCGCAAAGTCTGGCTGAGACCATCCAAAACAATCTGCGCGACCGGGCCTCATCCTTTCAGCTGGACGTGCATTACTCAAGACCTTCTGGCGAACAACGCGTCTTGGAAGTGACCCTGACGCCGGTGCAAGCGCCCAGTGGTGACACCATCGGGGCGGCATGCCTGATCAACGATCAGACCGAGTTGGCGCGGGTTCGCCGGCAACAGGCGGCGCGCGGAGAAGTGTCCGCCGAAATGGCGCTGCAACTGCGCGGTTCGCTGGCGACGATCGCAGACTGCGCCAAACGGCTCTCCGGCAAGCCCGATGAGCAGGCGGTCGAACTCCTGGCAGCGGACATCGCATCCGAAGCGGCCCACCTGGAACAGACCATTGGCAGTTTCCTGGCGGCGCCAAAGGCGGCAGCCGCAAGCGCTGGAGATTGAGTCGAGCAGGACAATTTGAGCTGCCTCAAAACCGAGGCGCGAGAAAACAAACGGAGCGACTATGAAACGAGTAACTTACATTTGGCTGGCTGGATTGATATTCGGACTGACTGCCCTTTGCGCCGCGCAAACCGGCTCTCTGGGCGATTACGCTCGTGCCGCCCGCAAAGAAAACAAGCCTACCGCGACCAAGGTGTTCGACAACGATAACCTGCCGAAGGACAGCCACCTGAGCGTGGTGGGAGCTACGGCCGACTCCAATGCATCGGCGGATGCCGGTCCTACCGCCTCTACTCCGTATGCTCAAGCCGCAGACGCCCAGTCGAACGCGGCCAATGATCCCAACGGAGACAAGAATAAGACAGACGATTTCAAGGCCAAGCTAAACGATCAGAAGAGCAAGCTGGATCTGGCGAACCGTGAGCTAGACGTGGCCCAGAGAGAATATCGTCTTCGCGCCGCATCTTTCTACGGGGATGCCGGCGACCGCCTGCGCAATGCGACAGCCTGGGACAAAGAAGACGCTGACTACAAGAAAAAGATTGCCGAAAAACAGAAGGCCGTCGAAGCTGCCCAGAAGTCACTGGCCGAAGCAGAGGAGCAGCAGCGCAAAGCCGACGCAAAAGCCAACAACAAGTAAGGGCCCTTTGTTCAAGCCCCCGGGGGACCGGGGGCTTTTGTCTGGCCCGCGTATTTTTTTCGCAGCGCAAGGATCTGCTCCACATGGTGCTGGCCGTGGACCCAGTGGAATTTGCGCCATTGCTCGCCGGTCAGCGCGCCCAGCGCCGGATGATTCAGCAATTTGGCCCGCTTTCCATGCCGTAGTTCGCAGCGTGCAATCAAGCCATCCATAGTGGCAATCTGCTTCGCAATGTCGCAAACCACGTGTTCAACCGGCGTCCCCTTGGGGACCACCTGCGCCGGGGCCTGGGCCCCCTGGCGGGGAAAATATCCAACCGTAACGATGGCGAACGTCCGCAGCCGCTGCTTGAGCGACTGTGGCGTCCCCAACGGGTCCTCTGACGCCAGGCTGCGTTCGCAGCCTTTCACGGTGGCGGTGTAGGTTAGGTACAAGTGTTCCAGTAGGGCCGTGCTCCACTTCCCCTCCGGCTGCTGGTGCATGGTTTCGCGGGCCATGCCGCGAATCGAACAGGCGATGGCCTCCTGTAACCTCGGGATATATTCACTCATAAGCGGCGCATCCACTACTATCTTAATAGAATTGTCGAATGAATTTTTTCGGCAAATTCCTGGTGACGGAAAGAAACATGAACATGAAAACTCTGGTCCTGATGGTGGTGGCCTTAACCTTGCTGGTGGGATGCGAATCTTCGAAACCTGCGGAAACGGAAAAGCCCCAGCCCAAACCGGTGGAATTGCTGACCGGACGCTTTGGGTTTTACAAGCTGCTGGTCCCTGCACACGGGTGGGCGCGCGATGCTCAGCCTTTCTCGCTGGAATCGGTGGTCAACAGCGACTCCACCGGCAAAGATGGCAAAGCCGCCATTTGGCGCGGGGGATTTGCCTCGCCCGCCGGGAGCGGTCTGAAACCCTTTAGCTGGTCGGGTTCGGATGCCCAGGATGCGCCCGCCCGGGGCATTAGTTTTGGCACGGAGGACAACTACAACCCCCACAATTCCAGCACGCAGGTCTTCGATCCCGCTTTTTTGAAAGTGGATACCGATAAGGTGTTCGAAACCGCGCAGAAACATGGCGGAGAAAAAGTCCTTGCCGCCACCGCCACAACTCCCATTACCTACAAGCTGGCGTGGGACCGCAATGCAAGCAAACTTATCTGGCATGTAACCTACGGCGGCGAAGGACAATTGCGGGTGGACGTGGATGCAACCACCGGCGATTTTATCCGCGTGCAGAAGTAGCGCGGATTACTTGGGCGGTGATTTGTCCGGCCCCTGGCTGGCTTGTGTTTTCCCCAGTTTTTCCAGCGCTTTGTGGGCATCGGGAGCCAGCGCGCCTTGGGGCAGAATCTTCAGATATTCCTCATAGTGCTGGGCGGCTTGCTCCGGATCGCTGAGCTTCTCATAGCACTCGGCCATACGATAGTTGGCTTCGGCATCATGGGCTTTGAACTCCAGCGCTTCCTGGAAACGGGCCAGCGCGGCGCGGTAGTTTTTCCGCTTGAAGTAAAACAGTCCAATTTCATTGTCTTTGGCCGCCCGGTGCGGGTCCCAAGGGTGCATTTCCTTGACATCCCCGCTGTCGCCTTCGCCATCCATGATGGCGGAGCCGCTGTCAGGGTGGTTCTTGGCGTCGTCCTCTGGCGGACTGATGTCGATCTGCGTGTTCTTGCTCGAACTCATGCCCGCTTCTTTGCTGGCTTCTTTATCGGCTTCAGTTCTATCGGCCGCGGAACGTGGCGGGGCCTGGCTTTTGGGCGGGGTTTTTCCGGATTGAGGCAGTTGCTCGACTTGGGCCAAAGCATTCCCGGCAGTCAGCAGTAAGGCACAGGTGGTTAGAAGCAGACGGCGCATATTCTTATTTTAGCGCGTAGCGTAGGGCGGGCACTCCTGCCCGCCTTGCGTACAGTGTGAATGAAGCCCTGCTCTTCTGTTTCCGCTAACGCCGGCTGGTCGCTATGTTGCCGGCTTTTGGGCGGGCAGGAGTGCCCGCCCTACAAACATTTCTCCTTGATTGGATGCAATAAAAAACCAAGCCACCTGTTCGGAAAAGGTGGCTTGGGTTGGCGAAGTCCTCCGGGGAGGAGGGAAAACTTTTAGTTGGAGCCGCTTGGCGTCGCTGGGGTTGCAGCTGCCGGCTGGCTCGGCATGGCGTCGGCGCTGTTGGTCATCAAACGCACCTCCACGCGGCGGTTCTTAGCGCGTCCGGCGCTGGTCTTGTTGGAATCGACCGGCTTGTCCTTGCCCAATCCAATTACGTAAATCTTGTGGGCAGGAATGCTGTACTTCGACGCCAGGTACTGGATCACGGAATTGGCGCGGCGCTGGCTGAGATCGTAGTTGTAATCCGCGTTGCCCACGGAATCGGTCCCGCCTTCCAACGCAATGATGTAACCCTTGGTGTTGGGAACCGCCGCCGCCAACTGGTCCAGGGCCTCTTTGGATGCCTTGGTCAGGTTGTCTTTGTTGAATCCAAACTGCACCGAGGTTTCATTTACCACGTGGTAGTTGTCCAGATTTGCCACCGTGGTCTGGAGGCTATCAACGCGATGAACTGCATTGTCCGCCAGGGTCTGGGCCTGGGCTGCCTGCTGGCCCGCGGCCAGCGCCTTCTGGTCTACTTCCGCGGCTTTGGCCTGGACTTGCTGAATACCGGCCGTCGCGCGCGCATCGACGTCTTTAATGGCGTTGGTATTCTTCGCGGTCAGGTCATCCAGCTCGTTCGTCTTGTTGATGAGCGGGGTCGTTTGCTGGCGGACGTAGTTCTTGGTTGAGCAACCTACCGTTGCCAACATCGCCGCCGCCAATCCAATCACTAACGAAGTGCGATTCATCGAAAGCTCCTTTTCTACGTCTAATCTTAATGGTACTCGCTTTGCGAGACCGGTTGTTTGCTCGGTACAACTCAGAACCTGGGAGCTGCGGAACTCTGTTCGGGGGAGGTTACTTTCCGCATTACTCACCAGGAGTTAAAGCACGGGGGATGCCAAGCTGCGTGGAACAGGGCTAAATATACCGTAACCTCCTGTTAACAAAGAGCTAAATAGATATCCTCACCAACATTCATTACACCCAAAGACACTGCCCACTTGAGCAAACCACAGCCTAAGCAATGGAAAATTTATACGGTTGAACTTGGTCCATTGATCATACCTTCTCAGGCAAACAATGG
>CAZETZ010000023.1:0-31604 GCA_964514735.1 uncultured Acidobacteriaceae bacterium
CGAATCCCTAGGATGCTCTAAAGGGGAGTTTTCACTCCCATGTCCGGCATCGCAACTATAAGGGCGTTCGGCCAGTCGTGGCATGTGATTTCAGTACAATGAACCAAAACTTTCGAGAGCCATGCTGGTGACTGCCGTCCTGTTACCTTGGTGGGATAACATGGCACTTTGGTTGGACAAAAAGGCCTCCCATCAGATCATCCGCGCCGCCCCAGGAATCCGCCGCAAAGCGGCAGTTACGCCCCAGCTCAACCCAACCGCCCCCAAAAACACTAGCGATCCTTTCGCTATGGCCGGAAGCTGTGCCTTCAGCAGCGCATACTGTAGCCAGCTCACAAACGCATAGTGCAGTAGATACATCCCGTAGGCGTTCTTACTCAGGCTGTCCCAGACCTTGCTGCGGGCCTGGGCGAACCGTGTGAAAATTGCCAGGAAGAAAAACCCCGATGCCGCACACGAGATGGCAAACGTGAAGTCCGCCGCCACTTCCCAGCTTCGTGGCGAAGCATGCGGCGCCAGCGCGGCCAGCCCCACCGCGCTACTCACGAAAAAAGCAAGGACCGCACGCATCATCCAAAGCCACCAGCGCCGGGCTAGCTTGCTATCTGGCGCCAGCAAGCCTCGCTCGATGCCGAACTTGCCCACGCCAATCCCTATCAGAAAATAGGTGAAATAAAGCAGCACCCGGCCGGTCTGGAAAAAGAAGGGCCCAAACGATGTCCAGTGAAATGCGGTAAATTTCAGTTCCATGGGAAGGTAAACCACAAACGAGATGGCGGCCAGCAGTCCGAAAAACGCGAAAGGCCTGCCTCCGGCATGCGACGATAGTTTGCTCACGCCCTCGACCAACTGCGGCGCTATAAGGAAGATCGCGGCGGCTACGCAGTCAAACGCCAGCAACACCCACACAAACCACGCCGGCCCGGCAGGCCAGTTCCCGAGCGACCGCCACTGTTGCCAAAAACCGCTAAATCCGCTTCCACCGATCTGAAGATACGCCGGGTAGTACGCCAGCGGAGCAACGACTGCCGCAGCTACGGCAAAGGGGAGTCCCAGCCGGAGCACCCGGTCACGCACGAAGCTCCCCACACCTTTGCGCGTCAGGCTGCCCCACACAAACAACCCCGACAGGAAAAACATCAGCGCCATAAAAAAACCGTCGTTAAAACCAACCAGCAGATTGAACCCGGCCCAACGCACGGTGTCCACCACGGGAAATGCGGTCCACAGGTGTGGCTGTGTCGTCAAAGATGCCGGAGGTGGCGGCGCAAACGTGCAATAACCAATTACAGCGTGGTGCGCCACCACCAAGACGGTAATAAACGCGCGCAAATAGCTGATCGCGTTGTTGTGTCCGCGTGGCGCATTCTGTTCGGCGACAGTCTGAGTGGCCGTCGGCACAGGAATGGCATTCATGACAGTATTCATGGATTATCCTCCAGATAATCGCTCTATGTACCGGTGGCGGCTCGTCGCATCTGCGGCCCTTGCAGGAAAGAAATAGCAGTGGTCTTCCCGCCCCATTCGGACCAAGCTCCGCCAGACAATCGTTTTTGCATGATTGATGCTCCTTGCAACATTAGAGGACGACAGCAACCGCACCTTGAATCACAGTGATTGGTGTTTTCTTGACCCGATAAATCCGGTAAAGATCTCCAGCGAGAATGGCCACACCGAACAATATCGCGAGTGGGAAAAGAGTCTTGTCCATCCACAGATTAGCCGCGTTGGCAATCTCCGCTGCTCGTGCCGCGCCAAGTTTGGGCACAGTAAGCCCGGCGATAATATGGGCCTTCGCCAACCAGCAAAAAAGCACAGACCCGACGCAATCCGCCAGCAAACGAAAAGCTGCGCGCTGGGTCGTCCAATAGGGACGCATAAAGTTGGCAACCGACAACGCAGTATTGGCCAGCGCCACGCATAAATAGCCCCAGAAGAAATAGCGCCATACGGGTGATAACAAAACCTGTATCTCAGGGCGATTCACAATCAGCGGAGATGACAGGTAAGACACCCAGCCGATGAGCGCCAAATTACCCACAATTTCACCGATGGAAGAAGATCGTTTGATCTGGTTGGTGTTGCGTACTGGGGGGAGTTTGCGGGGGTCCCACTTCTCCATGAAATGCTGCTTCGCCTGCACCTGTTCCAGCACGGCAAAAACTACGGTGACCGCGCCCATCATGCTCAGTGTGATTGCCCACAGACTTCCCCAGGCCTGGCCGGCCGCGATCAGCCAACCTCCATGTTCCACGCGATAGCTTGTGCTGTAGTTCATGATTCCAATCCACACCAGCACCCACGGGAACAGATAGCAGAGGGCCACAATTTTCAGAACAAAGGTATAGATCGGAAACAGCACCGGCCCGATCAAGTACTGCTGCGGCTGATAGCGATTGGCTACCAGCACCGGGCGCCCGCGCTGCTTGAGGATGGCTTCCACCTCAGCGTCATTTAATTTGCGGCCCAGCTCGGACTCCTTGTCCTCCACCTGCGAGTGGATATCCTCCGACAGCTCGGCGATGATGTCCTGTTTCTGCGCTTTCGGCAGCCAGAACTTAACGGCTTGTAGATACCGCTCGATGAGATCCATAACCTTGCTCCTTCAAAATTCCGTTCAGTGATGTGTCCATGCCCTGCCATTCGGCGAGCAACAGCTTCAGCATCTGCTTGCCCTCGGGGGACAGCTTGTAAAACCGCTTCTTGCGCTTCTCTTCCTCGCGCCATTCGCTGGAAAGCAGGCCCTGGCTCTCCAAACGACGGAGCAGCGGGTACAGCGTGCCTTCGTCAATCTCCATGCCGTGCTCGGCCAGCTCTTTGCGCAAGGTGTAGCCGTACCGCTCTTCGCGCAACGCCGCCAGCACAGCCAGCACCAAGCATCCACGGCGCAGCTCCAAGCGGAGGTTTTCAAAAAGCTCTGGGTTCGGGCTGTCTACCGTGTCCGACATAGTATGTGACATATAGTGTATGACACACAGTATATTGTCAAGAGATTTTTTCTTGTCTAAACAATTAACTGGGAATTCGAACCTAAATACTTAGCACCAAAGTGCTTACGGATACTGAAGATCTGCCTCCTGGCATGCCGATCTTGTTCACTTGGCAGTTTGCCAAGCGGGTAGCCCTGCAAAAGCGCATTTTCATGGAGCTTAGCCGAATAGCGTCGCTCATGTTCCCCGGTCCGCAGCCCGCAAACCAGGGGATCTTCTCCCCTGCAAGCCTGGAAGCGTGGAGCTTTTATCTTTTTATCCTGCTGCTTGGCCTGCTGGCTTATCAGCAGTGGCGAGTTGCGCAACTTCGCAAAAACGCGGTCAAACGCGAAGAGTTATTCCGCATCGTCGCTGAAAACGCCGCGGACATGATTGCGCTGGTGGACGTCAAGGGACACCGCCTCTACAACAGCCCGGCCTACGAAAAAATGTTGGGATACTCTTCTGAGGAATTGGCCAAAACCTCCTCGTTTGAACAGATTCATCCAGAAGACCGGATGAAGGTATTGGAAGCCTCGCGCGAGGCCCGGCGCACCGGAGTGGGAGCCAAGCTCGAATACCGCATCAAGCACAAAAATGGATCGTGGAAGGTCCTGGAATCGACTGCCAGCACGATCAAAGATGGGGAGGGAAAGGTAGACAAGCTGGTCATCATCAATCGCGACATCACGGCGCGGAAGGCGGCGGAACAGCAGTTGGAGCAAAATTCGTTTGAGGACCATCTGACCGGGCTGCCCAACCGGCGCCTGTACCTTGATCGGCTGGCGCGCTCATTTGCCCGCGCCAAGCGCACTCCCGATTACCGCTACGCAGTGCTGTTTGTGGATATCGACGGGTTCAAAGCCTTCAATGAATCCATGGGGAACCCGGCCGGCGACATGGTGATCTCCGAGATGGGGCGTAGGATTGCTGCGTGTCTCCGCACGGACGACACGGTGGCCCGCCCGCAGGGTAAGCTCCCGATTACGGACATGCTGTCGCGGCTCGGAGGAGACGAATTTACGGTGCTGCTCGAAAGCATCGCCGATCCCAGCGACGCGATGCGGGTGGCACGACGCATCCAGACCGCCGTGGCGGCGCCGTTCGCATTGGAACAGCGCCCAGTGCGGGTCTCGGCAAGTATAGGAATAGCGCTGAGCACCACACCCCACGAAAAGCCCGAGGACTTGCTCCAGGACGCCGATGTCGCCATGCGCCGCGCGCAGGCCCGGGGAGGGGCGGGCTGCGACGTGTTTGATGAGGCCATGCACAAACAGGCGATGCGTCGTCTGACCCTGGAGGCCGAGCTACAAACCGGACTCGAGCAAAATCAGTTCCGGCTCTGCTATCAACCCATCGTCCATCTGCGGAAAAACCAGACCACCGGATTTGAAGCGTTGCTGCGATGGCAGCACCCCGAACAAGGCCTGATTTCTCCGCACAAATTCATCGAAAACGCGGAGAACTTCGGCCTGCTGGTCACCATTGGAAAGTGGGTGACCCAGGAAGCGTGTCAGCAGTTGCGCTCCTGGGAATCCGCGAATTCGTTGCCCGAGCGATTCAACCTGACGGTGAACGTCTCCGCCCGCCAACTTTTCCACGCCAATTTTGTTGGCGACATGAAGGCCACGCTCAAGGAAACTGGAATTCCACCGGCGCGCCTGCAACTGGAAATCAATGAGAACGCGGTCATGGCGGACCTTAAGCAGGCGGCGGAAGTCATTCATCAACTGAAACAACTGGGAGTGCGCATCAGCATCGGTGACTTCGGGACCGGGCTGTCCTCCATCGGCTGGCTGCGGCGCTGCCCTTTGGACGAGTTAAAGATTGACCGCTCACTCATCCATACCATCGCTGTGGACCGCGCCAGCTGTGACATCGTGGAGCTGATCGTCGGGCTGGGGCAGACTTTGAAACTGAGAGTGGTAGGGGAAGGCGTGGAAAACGTGGGGCAGCTCGACCTCTTGAAAAAATTGGGCTGCGAATTCGGACAGGGCTTCTTGTTCTCTCAACCCCTCGCCACCGAGCAAGCGGCCGAGTGCGTGAAACAGATGGCCATGCTCAAACAAGCCGCCAACACCTAGTCCTCGTCCAGATACTCCGAGGGTACATCGTCTTCCAGCACCTCATGCGTGCGGACTTCCTTAGGTTCGTCATCCCCGGCCTCCTGCACTCCCGCAATTACGCCGGCCTCCAAGGTATTGCCCTCCTCCAACAACTCGTTCACGCTCTCTGAATCGGCGCCGTGGCGGGTTGAGATTCCCTGCAAGTCACCGGATTGGGTGCCGTAGCGCGCATTCCCGTACGACGCGGATACAACCCGATTTTCAACCCGCTCTCTTTCGCGGGCCCGTTTCCTGGGGGCCTTCAACCTTTTCTTGGAGACAGGCCCCTTGCCCGCCAGTTTCCGCTTGGCAGTTCCCTTCTTGGGGGACAGGTTTTTCTTCGACTTCACAGGTTTCTTTTTAGCTTTCTTCTTGGCAGCCATAGGCGAAGTTTACCACCGGTTGTGAAATCTGGATCGGCATGATTCCGCTGCGACCGCTGCGGCCTTTCTTTGCAAACGCTGCGGTTTAAGATTTACCTTTTCTGAGTCGATGGAGAAACCTTAAACCGCAGAGGCCACAGAGAACTGCCGCAAAGGTCGCAGAGAAATCAGGGCCCGACTATCCGTATAATTCGGTTGTGTTGACTTGCTTCTTCCTATGCCTAGTTTGCAAGTAGATTCCAGCATTGACGAGTACCTGCGCAAGCGCCTGATGCCGGTCGAGGGTGTCATTCCCCACCTGACTGGGATTGAGATGTACGGCAATTCCATCCCCGTAGGCACGGTGGGCGGCGATCTTTTCGAGTACATCAATTTTCAGCAGCGCTACAACATTGATGCCCGCATCGCCCACGCGCTTCGCCTGTCGCAGGAATATTTGCAGCCGCTCCATCCCGGCGAGACACCCCGTAATTCAGTGGATGATCACGTGCGCTGGCTGGAATCGCGGACTGGCTATGGTCCGGCACAGGGATTGGAATATAGAGAGGCGAAAAGCTCCGAGCAATTACGCGTCGCCGAGGTCCTGCACGAGCTTTACACCGCCGCGGGGGTGTTGCTGGTGGATGCGCAAGGCCACGGGATCATCTCCGCCAAAATCGCTTCGACCGTGCATGACACCTTCCATGCCTTCATCCTTTCCGAACTTGACCAAAACGGAAAGGTCACCCCCGAGTTCTTCGAGAACATCAACCTCCGGCTGGCGCAATCGGTGACCGCGCGCAACGCCCTGGGACGAAATCCCGAGGACAGCGCCCGCGAAATCGCGACCATGGTATACGGCGAAATCCACCCCAGCGGACACTTCCGATTCGTGAATTTTGGCCATCCGCCGCCGCTGGTGTTCTCGGCGGAGTACGGGAAGTTTGCCGAGGTCGATAAAGACTACATGGTGCAGTTTCTGGCGCTCGGCCTGGAAATCCCGGAAGACCACCCCGACCGGAACAAATACCTGTCCATGAAGCTCCGGCAAAGGCAGATGAACTCCTCGGACGTGGCCGAACTCACTTTAATGAGCCCCGGCGATATTCTTTTTCTCTATTCTGACGGGGTCTATGACGGCAGCGATGACGAAGAACGCTCTCAGTTGGAACGAGTAATTGCCGAGCACAAAAGCAAACCTGCGAGAGAAATATGCAATGCAATTCTTCAGCACGCGGTCCGGCAGGACGAAGATTTGCGGCGAATTGGCGAAGCAGACCGCGTTGACGACAAGACGGCGTTCATCATCAAGCGCACCTAGCCGCCGCGCCTATCACGGCGCTAGGCAAAAAAGCCCCGGGCGACTTTATCGTCGTCCGGGGCCGATTTCAGGAGCTTACCGTCTAGTTTCAGTATCGGTCCGATGATGAATCCTTACTTGCAACGGCAATCATCATCGCGGTCATCGCCAGGCGCGAAGGTCACTCCACGAAGCACTTCTCCGGCGTTCGCCGTGCGAATGGTCACGAAACGGCCGAAGGAATCGTCGCGATCATTGTCGCCATCGCCTTGCGGCAAGGTCGTGGCCTGTAGAAGGTCCCTGACTTTCACCAGCTTGTTCGGGTCCGCGCCCTGGTCACCGCTGGCGCTGATGGTTGAGGTCACGGCATAGATGTCCACCGCGCCATCATGGTGCACCTTACCCGTGAGGTTGCGGCAACCACCAGTCGCCGGATTGAGAGCGGTTGGATAATTGGAAACGCTGTAGGGAACACCAATATCCAAACCGTTTTGCAGAACGTAATCCAGGTGCCAGGCGCCGTTCACCAGACTCCACTTCTGCACGCCGGCGGTGGCCTGGCTGGCGGCGTCCGCGACATTTCCGTTGACCGCAGGGATCACCAGTGTGCCGTCGCCCTCGTCGCAAACGTACAACGTGTTGGCATTGGCGAACCAAATTCCAAAGGGAAATGCTACCGGCGCAGGGACGCCATTCTGATCTACGCCACTGGCCAGCGACGTTGGGAACCCAGGCAGAATTGTGATCGGCGCGGTCACCAGTTCCGCGGTACTTCCGGTGGGAAGAACACCCGAATTGCCAACTTGGTAAACCGTGTTGATGCCGTTCCCGCCGCTTCCCTTGGTGACGTATAACGTGTGGTTGAAGATGGTCAAGCCGCGGAAATTATTGTCCTTTCCCGCTTTGTCCGCCTTCGCGTATCCCACTTGCGTAATTTCGAAGTCGCCGATCTTATCGATATTCGGCGGCACTGGCGGCGTCTGGCCGGGGACAAGGAACTCGGCGCCGGTCGAGGTGATCAGGTCCACTCCAACCTGCGTCCCCGTGAGCTGGCTTGAGGACAGTCCTCCGTTGTTGTTATTTCCCGTCAGATAATACGCTCCGTCGGCCTTGATCGCCGCGCGTCCGTTGTTGCCGCTGTAAGCATTTCCATCGGTGACCTGAATGTGGCCATGCTCATCCACTTCTGCCACTGAGCGAAAGTATTGGGATGTCACCGGATTCGTCGGATCCACTACGCCCGGAGTGTTGGAGTTCGAAACGTCGAGCTGGTTCGGCGAAGTAACGAACCCAGGACCACCGCGATAACCAACAAAGGTAAAAGATTTTCCATCGAGCGACCGGTTCAAGGCCAGTTCGGATTTCGAACTGAAGCTGGTCACGATAAGACCGCTGGGGACCGCGAGCGTCCCAATTCGTTCGCCATCGGTTGTGAGGTTGTCCAAAAAAATCGGGGACGTAACCCCAAAGCTGCCGTCCGCTTGGTTGTTGTTGAAGACCGTGGGAAACGTCCCGTCCGCCGTAGCGGTGGCACATTTTACCTTAACGGTGGTTGTGCCGCCCGCAAGCAGAGGTAGCGTGACCGTGCCGGCCACGCAGCCCGGAGGCAGGGTTTGTCCCACTGCAACGGTGGTCGCATCTCCCGCATAGACACTGCGGCTCAGCACCAGAGTGCCCGCTTGGAATTCAAAACGATCGGAATGATGACCGTCTGCATCTTTTCTTTCGAATGTTTGTGCTGCCAAAGCCGACGCCACAGCGACGACAAATACGGACAAAATTATACTTTTTTTCACGACTTAGCCTCCTAGGCCACAGCACGTTACCATTCCCTGGCAGATCGCCGCTTTACAGGCTTGTTAAAATTCTGGGAGGTTTATCTCCGATCACCAAGAACAACAAGGTTTCGCTACGGCGATGACACGTCAAGTTGTATTGGGATGAACTGATAGACTGCTTTGGTCAACGATTCGCGCCGCCCGGGTGGCGAAACTGGCAGACGCACGGGACTTAAAATCCCGGGTCCCTAACGGGACGTACCGGTTCAATTCCGGTCCCGGGCACCAAGGAACTCTGACATCCCCAATCCGTGCCTTAGATGTGGGCTACGCGGTCGGCGGGCAACGGGGAGGCTTGGTCCGACAGCCGCGCAATTGAAGACATCTCACCGCGGGGCTCGAAGCGATAGCCAATCCACGGCTCGGTGACGATATAGGTGGGCGAACCTGCACTCTCTATTTTCTCGCGCACTTGCTGCACCAAGACCCGCAACCGTTCCCTGGCTCCCTTTTCACTGGTTCCCCAGATGGCCAGCGCCAGCTTGTCGTGGGCCACGATCCGGCTGGGGTGCTTCGCCAGATACAGCATGAATTTGAACTCTTTGGGAGTGAGCCGGATTTGCCGGCTGCGGACCGTAACCCGAAAGGTGTCAGCATCCACCCGAAAATCGCCAGCCTCAACCAGTCTCCACATGTCGCGCTCCTTTGGACGGCGCCGAAGCAATAATTCAACACCCAGGAGCATCAGAATTTCGTATGGAGTGCATAAATAATTTATAAGGATACCGGGTTATAAGGGTCCCGAAAGCGACACAAAATCTCTCCCCCGAAGAATAAAGTGGCCCGGATTGTGGTAGTTTGCCGGGAGCAGCTTGTGGTTTGCCTCTGAATATTGGATCGCTATGAAGCTTGCAGGACTCCTGTTATTGCTGGCCGGTTGGGTGCTGATGCTGACGGCGATTGCGCTGCTGGCTTCTGCGGCGTCGAGAGGCGTCTTTGCGTTTTGCGGTTTTGGAGTGGAAACACTGGGGCTGGTCGTGCTGTTTCGCGGACACTTTGTCCGGAACGGAGATAGCGAGTGACAACCGCCACGCTCTCTGAAACCACAACTGCAGTCTGCCTTTTCTGCATTGTCCTGGTTCCTTTGGTGGCCGCGGGGCTGGCCCTGGTAAACACGGGGCTGGGCCGGTCCCGGAGTGCGGCCCACGCCATGCTGGCCTCCCTTTGCGTTCTGGCGGTTGCAGGGCTGGCGTATTTGATCTGCGGTTTCTCCTTCGAAGGGCTGGCCGGGGGCCACGGCTATGCTTTATCTTTCGGCGCCAAAACCTGGAGCTGGATTGGGAATGAGCCGTGGTGGTTCCGGCGTCTGGTGTTTGACGGATCTTCCGCGTCACTGGTCGCCTGTCTACAGATGTTCAGCGTCGGTGTGGCAGCGCTGATCCCGTTGGGCGCTGGGGCGGAGCGCTGGCGGCTCGGACCCAGCTGTGTCTCCGCTGCCATATTGGCGGGCTGGACGTATCCGCTCTTTGCCCACTGGGTCTGGGGAGGAGGATGGCTGGCGCAACTGGGAGTGAACTACGGACTGGGAAAAGGATTTCTGGATGCCGGCGGCTCCAGTTCGATTCAAGCCGTGGGCGGGCTCACGGCATTGAGCATTGCCTGGATCCTGGGGCCGCGGGCCCGCAAATATTCCGGCGGGCAAGTGCTGAGCGCGATTCCTGGACACAACGCGGTGTACGTGCTGCTGGGCTGCATGATCGCGCTGGTGGGATGGTTCGGGCTGAATTCGGCGGGCGCGATCTTGTTTGCGGGCGCCAGCCCAGGGCAATTGCCACTCACCGTGGTGAATACCGCCATGGTCGCGCTCTCGGCCGGATTGACCGCGGCCATCGTGACCCGCATCCGGTTCAAACGTCCTGACGCATCCATTACCGCCAATGGATGGATTGGCGGCCTGGTGGCCAGCAGCGCCGGGTGTGCGTTCTACAAACCCGCGGAAGCGGTCTTGGTGGGAATGGTGGCAGGTGGGTTGGTAACCTTCGCCGTGGAGTTCCTGGAATTTCAGGTGAAAGTCGACGACCCGAGCGGCGCTATCTCAGCCCACGGCCTGGCCGGATTGTGGGGCACGCTCGCGGTGGGATGGTTCGCCCAGTTTCCCGGCGCGCCCTCGGGACAGTTCCTGGCCCAGTTCGCCGGCGTAGCGACCTTGATCGGGTTTGTCCTGCCGCTCACTTATGGATTGAATTGGATGCTGAATCGCTTCTATCCACAAAGGGTCAGTGCAGAGGGCGAACAGCAGGGTATGGATTTGCACGAACTGGGCGCGGATGCCTATCCGGAGTTCGTGACGCACACGGAAGAATACTTGCGATAGAGCGGGCCAAAAAATCAAGGTCACGCACCTTGGTCCGCCAGGCCTGACTGAGATGCTCGCGCTCAGTGGCGCGCCACGTAGAGCAGTAAACCGAAGATCGCCACCGGAATCAGGGCCAGCATCACGTAAAACAGAATCTTGCGGGTCAGCGGTTCGCGGCGCGTCTTCCAGTCGTGCAGCTCGGTCCGCTCGGCCACCCCTACCTGGTCTGGATGCTGCAAATCCCATGCGAACTGGTGAGCGTTGGGGTAGCGTTTGCCAGGGTCGCGCTCCAGGGCGCGATAGATGATTTCCTGCGACTGGGGGGAAATGTTGGGATCGATTTCGCGCGGCGGCACCGGATTGTTCAGCAGCCGGTCATTCATGATGATAAAGGCGTTGGCGCCGGTAAACGGCACTTTCCCGGTCAGCATTTCGTAGAGAATCACGCCCAGCGAGTAAAGATCGCTGCGGGCGTCTCCGCGTTTGCCCCGGACCTGCTCGGGAGAGATGTAATCGGGAGTGCCGAGGGTCTGAGAGAAATTGGCGAAGGTCAGGCGGCGCGAGCCCACGTTGGCGGCGATGCCGAAGTCAATGAGTTTGATACGGTCTTCGGCGTCCACCATGATGTTTTCCGGTTTCAGATCGCGGTGGACGACACCGTTCGCGTGAATGTAGTCCAGCGCCTCTGCGATGGACAGCGCGATGCGCACCGCACGTTCCGGCGGCAATTTCTTCCGCTCGTTCAGGACTTGGCGCAACAGCCTCCCGTCCACCCACTCCATGACCATGTACATCGAGCTGCGGTCGTCGTCGGCGAAGACTTTCATAACACCGGGATGGTCCAGCTTTTTCCCGATCTCTTCTTCACGTTTAAACCGGTCGAAGAAAACCGGGTCGCTTTCCATCTCGGGGTGGGGGACCTTGATGGCGACTTGACGGTTGTTGCGCTGGTCAATGGCGCGGAAAATCGAGGCCATCCCGCTGCGCGCAACCAGGCCTTCAATGCGGTAATGGTCAAGGACCACGCCTTCACGCAGAGAAGTAGTCATGCCGCGCCCTGCCGCTCGTTCCAGGATTGGAACACCATTAGAATTTTCCCCAGCCTATGATCGCTCCCCCGAGAATAATGAAGATACCTCCGACAAGGATCGATGGCGATGGGACCTCATGAAATCGAGACCAGGCAATGAACTGGGAAACAAGAAAGAAAAATACCACGTAAATCCCGATCAGTTTCCCGAAATCCCAAGGCGCCAGGTTGACCACCACGCCATAGAAGACCAACGCCGTGGCCCCAGCCACGGAGAGCAAAATACGCGATGTTCCTGCCGCGCGATGAATGCAAGATTGAAAAAAGGAGTCGCCTCCCGCCTCGAGAATAGCTGCTAATAGAAGTAAGAAAAGTGCTCCAACCCGGTTGGCGGTTAAAGCCTGCAAAACTTGAATCAATCGATGGACCTCACCAGAAGACGGTACTATGCACGGCTTAAAATCAAAAGTCTTGGTGTCTTTGTGGCGGTCAAAGCTGCGGCCAGCACCAAGTCAGGTATACACCCTTATGCCAGAAGACTAATCTCTTTGACGTAAGGAATGCATAAAATCTGGCAGGGATCGATGGAGCGGTAACTAGTGCAGCCGATAGGGGCGTCCGCGATACATGCCTACGCGTTCGACGTTGCGAATGCGGACCAATTGCACGCTGATGTTGTCGTGGCCGTCCCGCACATTGGCGGTGGTGACCAAGCGGCGGGCTGCTGCCTCAAGGTCCGCGCTATGGATGGCCGTGGTGGCGATCTCCGATGGCTCCACGGAACCGTGTAGGCCGTCCGAACAGAGCACCAGAATGTCGCCCACGAAAACCTGTAACTCGTGGACCTCTACATTGACAAACAGTTCCGCGCCGAGCGAGCGGCTCAGCAAGTGGCGGGTTGTTCCTCCGCCGGCCTCGCGCGCCGAGAGCAAACCCATGCGCACCTGTTCGCTGGCAACCGTGTGGTCGGGAGTGATGACCTGGGCGTGGCCGCGGCGGACCAGATAACAACGCGAATCGCCTACATGGGCCACGACCGCGCGGTCAAAACGCAGCGCGCACGCCACCACGGTAGTTGCCATGTTCACGCCGGCGACACCGCTGGTCATCCCGGCTTCGAGGACTTTTGAGTTTGCCGCTTTGACCAAGCGGGGCAACAGCGCGGAGTGGGGCTCATGTCCCGGAGCGGCGCGAAAACCGGCGAGCAGGCTTTCCACCGCGGTTTCCGAGGCGACTTCTCCCTTTTCTTGGCCACCAACGCCGTCACACAACACAAACAACCAGCCATGGGTGCGGACCATAGTCGGGGTGGTGGGAAGAAAATGGCCCAGATGGTCTTCGTTGTGCGGGCGCACTTTACCAGGATCGGAAAGCTGCGCGAACTCGACCTCGAGCATAGGATGGGTGACGGCAGGTCCGCTGCGGTCCGGGAGTGAAGATCGGAGTTCCATCGCGGGTCTCCGGCTTGCATAGTGTATCGCGACACGGCAGCGGGCAGGCATGCGACCGCCCGCCGCCGCGAAATTTCAATGATGGAAGGGGCTGGACTCTCACTGTCAGCCCCGACCGGTTAGGCAGCGCCAGCGTTGGTCGCTCCTGGCACCAGAGTTGCGCGCCCCGTCTTCTTGCTGGAGCGAATAAAGTAAATTCCCCCGTAAATTGCCCAGACTACTGCTATGCCCAGGGCAAGGAAAGGTTCCTTCACGGTGCCGTAGCCCATGAAGGGTCCTATCAGGTAGAACGCCATGCAAGCCAGATTCGCGATCACACCAAAACCTGGAATCAGGAAGTGACGCATCATGCTGAACTTGGGGTGATTGTGGTAGCCCACCATGCAGATCATGCAGCTCAGTCCATACAGCAGGAAGGTGCCGAAGTTGGAAGCCAGAGTCACGGTCAGCAAGGTGTTGGGCAAGGCGGCCATCTTGTCGTGGGTGGTATAACCCCAGCTCGACCAGAAGCCGTGTGGCAGCGCCTGAATGGCGGCGTCGGCAGGAGCGCCGGCGTCCCCAGCCCACACCGACAATCCCAGGATGGCGACCACGATGGAAATGATGGCCAGGGTCCAGATGGCGCGATGCGGGCTCAGGTTCTTGTCGTGCAACATGCCGAAGTGCTCAGGCACTTCCTGGTCTTTGCCCATGGCATAGGTCACGCGCGCGCCGGTGTTCAGGCAGGAGAGAGTGGTGCCGATCAGCGCCAGGAACACGGTAAACGCCTCAATCAACATGAACGTGCGTCCGTGGCCAGGGCCGAACAAGGCGTCCCCAATCATGATCATCATGTCGCCGATGGGAGCGGACGAGGTTTGCGCGTAACCCATGGGATAGCCGCTGTTGAGAAAGTAATTTGCGCAAAAATATTCGAAGAGATAACAGAAGGCCCCCTGGATCAGCAGCGACGTAATCACCGCAATGGGTATGTCGCGTTTGGGGTTTTTCGCCTCCCCACCCAGCGCCGTGCAGGATTCAAATCCCACCAGGATCAGAATCGCAACCGTAGCTTGTACAAACATCCAGCCAAAGTTGTGGACCCCAATGACGGACCCAGCCGACGGGTGGGAAACGAAAGCTCCGGTAGAGTCGTTTATGGGATAGCTGACCGTAAACTGCACCGGCTTGCCCGAGGGGTCAAGCTTCGGTTGCGGAATCCCATTGGCATCACGGGTAATGACGTCAGTGGCGGTCCCGTTCACCATTTGGCTGGTGGTGGCGAATTCGTAGCTGTAGGATGCGCTCGATGGGGCGTCCCACTGTAAGCCCGTGCTGCCCGGCTTGTGGCTCACGCGGTAGCTCAGCAGCATGACCGAAAACACCAGCAGCGCGCTGATCTGAATGACGTTGATGGCGATGTTGACGGAGGTAGCTCCGGTGACGCCGCGGTGGGCGATGTAAGCGACACCCAGAGCGAACAAGACGGCGATGACAGAAGTAAACGCCAAACCGGGATCACCCGCGCTCTGAAAGGTCGGCCACAGCGTGCCCACCACATAACCCACGAATAGTCCCGTGACGGCGACCATCACGCCGGGATAGATCCAGTAATAGAGATGCGAGCCCCAGCCCACGATAAACTTAGAAAGCCGGGCATACTTCCACGCTTTCTCGTGGTTCAGGAACGACTGCTCGGCAAAGTAGTAAGAACTTCCAGGCCCCGGGTAGAGCTTGGACAACTCCGCGTAAGCGACCGCCGTCGCCAGGCAGAGCAACAAGGCCAGGAAGATGCCGATCCACATGGCCGGCGCAGTTGCCCCGGTCGTTGCCTGAATGTAAAAGGTCAGCCAGAGAAAGGCGCCAGGCGCGATCAGCGCCATGGCGTTCATAGTCAAACCGGTCAAACCCAGCGACTGCTTCATCTCGGATGGAGCGTTGTCCGCCATCTGCATTCTCCTTTAGGAACAGGCCACAGCTGTAAGCACCGCGGCCGTGCATAGGCGTGCAAACTAGTTGGTTTAGTGCGCTCCGTCCAATAGATACTTTTTTTTGCAAGCATTAGGAATGCTTCTTACACAATTCGTATGCTCTCTTCTTCTTCATTATTATTGATATAGCGGCTATAGATAATAAGAAAGTTACAAGTAATTGGTAAAAATATCGTAAGACAAAAAACAGGCGCCCACGAAATTCCTGGAGGACCGTCGCCCGGACCGGAACGCCGTGACTGGGACGATGGTTTGTAGCCGCAACCGGCTACACCGCAGCCTTGTCGATTTCCCCGGTGCGAATGCGGACCACTTCATCCAGGGAAGTGACAAAGATTTTGCCATCGCCAATTTGCCCGGTGCGCGCTCCCACGCTGATGGCATCCACAATCTCGTCTACCTGCTCTTCCCTGGCAAGGATGGTGAGCATCAGCTTGGGGCGATAATCGATCTGGTACTCGCATCCGCGGTAGAATTCCCTGCGCCCCTTTTGTCGCCCGAAGCCCAACACATCGGTGAGGGTCAGTCCTTCTACCCCAATGTGAATGAGCCGTTCCCTTACCTGGTCCAGGTTGTGCCGGCGAATGACCGCATCAATCCGTTTCATAGTGAGCGTCCTTCCTGCTCCAGACGACGGGGACCAATTTCGGGTGGCCGATTGACTCGGTCCAACCTCGGTCGTCCTGGCTTGTCTTGAGTCCATTGAATCCGAGTCCGAATAAGACCGGCGTAAGTAGGGAATAAAGAGTTCATAACCATCGGCGAGGTCTGCTAGTCAGACAATCCATGGGGGCGTGGCGGATGCCCGGATCCAGGGCTTGCCATCCGGGAAAATGTAAATCCAGCCTTAGAAGCTATCTTTTTTCGATGGGGACCCAATGCTGCGGATAAACCGGACCAAGGTAGTCGGCGCGGGGGCGGATCAGACGGTTGTTGTCGAGCTGTTCGATGATGTGGGCGGTCCAGCCGCTGATGCGCGACACCGCGAAGATCGGCGTAAACAAATCAATGTCGATGCCTAACACGTGATAGGTCGAAGCGGAGTAGAAATCCACGTTCGCGTTCAGCTTCTTCTCGGCGTTCACGAATTCCTCAATTTGCCGCGACATCTCATACCACTTGGGCTGGCCGCTGGAAACACCAAGATCATGGGACATTTTGCGCAAATGGGTTGCGCGCGGGTCTTCAGTGTGATACACGCGATGCCCGAAACCGGAAATTTTGATCTTGTGGCCTAAAAGGCCGCGCACATACTCGACCGGATCAGACTTGGTGGAGTCAATTTCCATTAACAGGCGCATCACCGCTTCGTTGGCGCCACCATGCAGGGGACCCTTTAATGCTCCGACCGCGGAGGTGACCGAGGAGTGCATGTCCGATAATGTGGCTGCGGTCACGCGCGCGGCGAATGTGGAAGCATTCAGTTCGTGGTCGGCATGGAGGATCAGGGCGATATCGAGGGCGCGTTCCGCGGTTTTGGAAGGCTTCTCACCGTTAAGCAGTAACAGGAAATTTGCCGCGTGGGAAAGGGTCCGATCCGGGGTGACAACATCTTTTCCCTTGCGGATACGGTCATAGGCCGCAACAATCATGGCGATCTGCGAAGTCAGCCGGATGGCTCTACGGACGCTGGCTTCGTGATCGCCATTCTGGTCGTCGGGATCGTAGAACGATAGCGCCGAAACCGCGGTGCGCAGCACGTGCATGGGAGCGACATGCTTGGGCGCATTCCGCAGTAAATTAATGATCCCTGGATCGAGGTTGCGTTCCGCGGCCAGGCGTTGATGCACATCTTTTAGCTCGTCCGCCTTAGGCAAGCGTCCAAACCACAGCAGATAACAAGTCTCCTCGAATGTTGAGTGGTCCGCCAACTCATGAATATCGATGCCGCCATAGGCCAGTACACCGCGTTCCCCATCGATGAAGCAAATCTTGGAGGTGGTGGCGACAACGCCCTCCAGTCCTTTGGGGGCTTGTGTGATCGATGCGCTGGACATGACTTGCTCGGGCTCCTGAATGTAGTTCTTACGAACGGGGAAAACAACTCCCAGCCTAACTAACTTTTATACGCCAAAGCGGGCCAGCTTTCCAACAACTCTGAGTTACGAAAGAGCGCACATGGGAAAATTGGTGAATTCTCATCGTCCAGAAGTACACACACCTTCCGGCAGCCCTTCCCTGGATCTTATTCCCGGGTACAATCGTAGGATGCGTCTTGGGTGGCCCCTAATGGCGGTGGTGTTGCTTTCGCTGGGGGCATTTTGCGCTGATCCGCCCAAACCGCCCGCGCCATCGAAAAAGGACCTGAAGCAGGCCAAGTCCGCCTTCGCCAAGGGGATGAAGCTGCAACACTCCAGGCATTCAGCCGAGGCGTTGGAGGAATTCAATCGCGCGGTGGATCTCGCCCCGCAAAACGCCCAATATCTGACCGCGCGCGAAATGCTTCGCCAGCGATTGGTGTTTGAAGGGGTGGAGAAAGGGAACGCCAGCCTGAGTAATGGTCGCCAGGTGGAAGCTTTGGCTGACTTCCGGGCCGCGCTCGATCTGGACCCTCAAAATGCCTACGCGCAACAGCGCCTGCATGATGTCGCGGGAACTTCCCCTGAGAAGCCGGAACTGGCGCGCGTTCTCACCCATTCCGGAGAATTGCGCGTAAAACCCAATCCGGCGCGGGTGGACTTCCATTATCGTGGCGATTCGCGTGGCTTGATCACCGAAATCGGAAAAGTGTACGGGGTCGCCGCGGTATTTGACGACTCGGTAATTTCCCGGCCGGTCCGCTTCGACATTACCAGCGTGGATTTTTATACCGCGATGGAGGCCGCATGCGCGGTGACCAAATCCTTCTGGACGCCGCTGGCAGAAGACCAAATGCTGCTGGCCGCCGACAACCTTGAGAACCATCGCACCTTCGATCGAATGGTGTTACGGACGTTCTCCATCCCTGGCTTCGACAGTCCAAAAGATGCCAATGACCTCGCCAATCTGCTGCGCAGTATGTTTGAGGTCCGCTTCGTCACGGTCCAGGCGCAGTCGGGAACAACCGTCATACGGGCCCCGCAGGCTACGGCGGACGCCGTCACGGAATTCCTGACCGGCCTGAATAGCTCCAGGCCGCAGGTCATGCTCGACATACGGGTCTACGAAATCAGCCACACCTTCGTGCGTGACATGGGACTACGCCTGCCCAATCAATTTCAGATGTTCAATATTCCGGTGGGCGCGCTGGCTGCGTTGGGCGGGCAGAATATTCAGGATTTGATCAACCAACTGATCGCCAGTGGCGGTATCAATCAGGCCAACTCCACCGCCATTTCCGCGCTCCTGCAACAACTGCAAAATCAGCAAAGTTCACTCTTTAGCCAGCCCTTAGTCACGTTCGGGAACGGCCTGACTTTAATGGGCTTGTCTTTGGGTACCGCCGCGGCACAGCTCAACACCAATGAAAGTTGGGTGAAGACGCTGGAGCACGCTTACTTACGCACCTCGCAAGGCGACGATGCCGTCTTTCGCATCGGCACACGTTACCCGATTCTTAACGCAACTTTCGCACCGATCTTCAATACCTCGGCCATCTCCCAGGTATTGCAAAACAACTCCTTCCAGGCCCCTGTGCCCTCCATCAATTACGAAGACCTGGGGTTGAACCTGAAAACCAAGCCTGTGGTCAGCGGAAATTCGGATGTGACCCTGACCCTGGAAATGCAATTCCGAACTTTGCTGGGGCAGTCTTTCAATGGAATTCCCGTGATCTCCAATCGGGAATATAAGGGCACGACCCAACTGAAGGAAGGTGAATCGACCGTTCTCGTCGGCTCGATCTCGCGAACGGATTCGCGCAGCATGACCGGCCTTCCCGTCCTGGGCGCGCTCCCTGCATTCAACAAAATCGTCACCAGCAATAACAAGCAAGAGGCGGACGATGAGTTAATGATGGTGGTCACGCCCTATATCGTAGACGCCAATACTCCAGGCGAGTCGCCGGAAATTTGGCTGAAACGGTAGTTCTACATCCCGCCCTTGGCGGCAAACTCCACCAGCCCTTTTAGGATTTCATAAGGCAAGTTGCCCAGGTCCGCAACCCGGCGGCCATTGATAAATAGTGTCGGGGTGCTGTTCACATCCACCGATTGTCCGAACGTGACCTCGCCCTGCACGCGCGCGATGGTTTCACCCTGGGCGGCACATGCCGCGACTTCTGCACCCTTGACCCCGGCTTGGTCCGCCAGGGCGGTGAGCTTCTCATCGGCGGTAGCGGCCGTGATATCGGCCTGCGCGCCATAGACGCCGGCAACAAATTTCCAGAAAGCGTCCTTGGACTGGCGCCCGACGCAATCGTTATAGGCAGCGGCCTTGGCTGCCCAATCGTGGTTGGGCAGTGGAAAATTTTCAAACACCAACTTCGCATTTGGCTCCTCGGCCAGCAACTTCTCAATCACCGGTTGCGCGGCTTTGCAGTGCGGACACTGCATGTCGCTGAACTCCACAATCGTGACCGGCGCATCCGCCGGCCCGCGAGTTGGCCCCTTCGCGTTGCGCGCAAGCTCTTGCTTGACCGCCTCGAACGGGTGCGCGCCAAAAGGTATGATTTCGCCAAGGACCGCATGGGTCCCATCCTGGGTGACATAGAACTGTTGCTGCTGTTGCCCTTGCGGAGTGCTGAGGAGGACGGTTACTTGCGCCAGCCCTTGTGCCTTTGACGGGCGGATATCGGCAATCTTCCACTGCAAGCCGGGTTGATATCCGAAGGTGGACTGTAAGAAGTCGTTAACAGTCTCTTCGCTTGGTAAACCCGTTGCCGGGGTTGCAGGAGATTTCGCGGCAGCGACCGTAGGTTTCTTGGCAACTGGCTTGGTTGAAGCGGCCGGCTTCTGTTGGGCAAAGCTCAGGGTGACGACGGCCAGCGTGGCAGCTAGACAGAGGGCTCGAAACATGCGGTCCTTTCTGATGACCAGGAATTCATGGTTTGGCAGCGATGGGGAAACGGCGTCCGTACCCGAACGCCTTAGCGGAAATCTTCAACCCGGGAGCAGCCTGTTGCCGTTTGTATTCGGCGAGGTCTACCATGCGCACCACCCGCTTCACCAGGGCCAGATCGATGCCTCGTTCTTGCGCGATCTGTTCCGCCGGTTGAGAATCCTCAACGTAGCTCTCGAGGATAGCATCCAGGACCTCGTAGGGTGGAAGGGAGTCACTGTCTTTCTGGTTGGGACGCAATTCGGCGGACGGCGGTTTCTCCAGACTGGCCCGCGGGATCACACAACGTTCGGAATTTACGTAATGCGCCAGACGGTAGACGAGCGTCTTGGGCACGTCGGAAATGACGGCCAGACCGCCAACCATATCGCCATATAAGGTGCAGTAGCCGACGCCTAGTTCGCTCTTGTTCCCCGTACTCAATACCAGAGCGCCAAATTTGTTGGACAGCGCCATCAACAAGGCGCCGCGTGTTCGCGATTGCAGATTTTCTTCCGTGACGTCTTCGCCTTTGCCGGCAAAAGCCCCGCGCAAGGTCTTGCGATAGCTGTCAAAAATATCGGTAATGCAAAGCAATTCGAAGCGGATTCCGAGGCTTTCCGCAAGCTGTCGCGCGTCATCAATCGAACCCTGCGACGAATAGGGCCCCGGCATGCCCACTCCAATCACATTCTCCGCGCCAAGGGCGTCTACCGCAATCGCCGCGGTCAGGGCCGAATCGATTCCGCCGCTCAATCCAATAATAACTTGCTTGAAGCCGCACTTGCGCACATAATCCCGCGTCCCCAACACCAGGGCTGAGTACACACTTCCCTCTTCGCCCGCTATCTGCTCATGCATCTCACCGGCGAGGGGATCGGTATCGAACAGCACCAAGTCTTCCTCAAAAGACTTCCCTTGCGCAACCAGTTTGCCGGAGGCGTCGATCACCAGGCTCGATCCATCAAACACCAGGCTGTCGTTGCCTCCGACCTGGTTCACCAAGACCACTGGCACTCGATGGTGACGCGCGATGGCGGCAAGCATTTCCTGCCGCAATTCGCGCTTGCCCGTCCAAAACGGCGACGCCGAGATGTTCAGCAGGAAATCGCCGCCCGCCTGCATCAATAGTTCCACCGGGTCGGAGGTGTACAGCCGCTTGTTCCAGAATCGTTTGTCGTTCCAAGCGTCCTCGCAGATGGTAAGCGCCATTGTTTTTCCGCCAAATGGAAACAGGGACTGGCTTTTGGCCGGCGCAAAATTGCGCATCTCATCGAAGACGTCATAGGTGGGAAGCAGCATTTTGGATTGCTGCAAAACTACTTTGCCATCCATCAGCCACAGCGCGGAATTCATTACCGACTTGCCGGTTTCAGCCTGCGCGGGAGTGACCGCGCCGCAGACAACGGCGATCCCCCGGGTTTCCGCCGCGATCCGCTCCACTGCCTTGCGATTGTTCTCTACGAAGGAGCTGCGTTCGACCAGGTCGCGCGGTGGATAACCGCAGATCGAAAGTTCCGGGAAAAGAATGAGACCGGCGCCAGCCGAACGGGCCCGCTGGGCAAAATCCGAAATTCGCGCCGAGTTGCCGGAGAAATCCCCGATGGTCGGATTGATTTGCCCGAGCGCGATCTTCACTTCTTTAGTCTAAAGCGAACCAGGAAAAGTCGCCAAGTGGCGGGGAGCGGGCGTTTACCGCCAGCCAAAATGACGGGGGATGGTCTGCCCTGGCCCCGCGGGAGTCGTAGGATCGACCGTCGGACCACTGTCAGCCGGATGCTGGTTTGGACCGCCATCTTCCCCCGGACGCCGCAACGTGGGGGCGTTGGCGGGACGCAAATCGGGTTCGTCCTTACTCTTGGCCAGAGTAGGCTCGTTCCCCAGGTCCACTTCTTTTTCAGTGCGGACAATTTTCTCGCCATTCACTTTCATCACTTCCACCCGGACTACTTCATCCCCAATCAGGCGAATAAAATGCACGTCTTTCGGTGGTTCCCCATAAACCCACTCTTCGTATTCAACGTCGCCATCTTTCTCGCGGATCTTCCGTGGCGGGCGACCCAACGAGTACATGACCATCTCGCGATTCATCCCTACCAACACATCGTGATTTTGAATCGCCGCCTTCACCTTGGGCGGGACGGTCTCCAGATAGGCTTCTACTCTGGACTTGGCGTCGAAATCGAACACTGGGCGCAGCACCTCTTTGAACTGCTGCGGAGTCATTTCCGGAATGTACCTGTCAAAAACCAGATCCACGGAGGAACCGCGCGGATTGACCTTCGGGTCCTCCGGAGTCTCCATGGTGTTATTGTTGACCCCCAACTGGATACGCTGGTACCACTTTTTCTTCTTGATGGAGCCGCCGTTGACATCAAAGTGTATGCGGTTGTCCTTGATTCGTATATCGGTGATCAGCATCTGCTCACCGGGCTTCACCGCCGGTCCCCACATGGCGAGCAGTTGTTCGAGATCTTTTCCGCTGGGCGTGATTTTGCCGTCCTTCAGCGTCAAACCCTTTTTTCCGATGGGAAACGTGGTGTGAGCGTACACCAGTTCCGCGGTAAACGCGCGCACCAAGTCGAGCTTGGTTTGGTTGGACATAGGGGCTTGTTTGGCTTGATCGTCAGAAAAGGCCCACGCGGAGAGCAACGCAATACTTAACAGGAAAGCCGGAAGAGACCGAGGCCGCATGAGAAACGCTCCAGGCTGTTAAAGCGATTATAGTCCCGCGGCCTGTGGGCTTTGCAAACAGGAAATCGCTGGAGAAAGCCTTTGGTCACACCCTGGCCGGAAAAGGGAAACCATCGCCTTCCCGGAACGATCGGGAATGGCTAGGAGAGATTCAGGGCTTTGCGGATGGTGCCACGCTCTTTCTGGATTTTTTCTTGGAGCAGGGTGATGGCGTATATGAGTTGCTCCGGACGCGGTGGGCAGCCGGGAACGTAAACGTCCACAGGGATCACCTGGTTCACGCTTTGCACCAGCGCGTAATTCTGAAAAACACCGCCGGAAGTGGCGCAGGCGCCCATGGAAATTACCCATTTCGGCTCAGGCATCTGCTCCCAGAGATGGCGGATCACCGGGGCCATCTTGTTGGAAACTCGCCCGGCGATGATCATCAAGTCGGACTGCCGCGGGGACGGCCGGAACACTTCCGCGCCAAAGCGGGCAATATCAAAGCGCGAAGCCCCCATGGACATCATTTCGATGGCGCAGCACGCTAACCCAAAGGTCATGGGCCAGATGGAATTCTTGCGCATCCAGTTCACGGCGTTGTCGAAGGTGGTCAACACCACCCCCTCTGGCGTGGAATTGCCGTAAGTCAAGTCTTTTACGACTTTCTTACCGTCTTCGACGGTGACGTAGGGGCCGAAATTGAGATCGGTTGCCATCCTCATTTATTAAACCATAGAGTGGCTGCTTAAACCACGTCCCGAATGGAGGTGAACAGTTCTTAACCTCTGCCAACTCCGCGGCTTTTTCTTTGCCTCCTCCACGGTTAAGGCTTTTTTTTGCCGCTTCCGGTGAAACAAACGCAAAATCCTAAAACACAGAGGGACGTAAAGAAAACCACAGAGTCGGCAGAGAAAAGGTCGCAGAGGAACCACTAAAAGAAGTGCTCTTACCGCGGGTTACCCGCGTAACCCCTTTTTCCGGAATCAGCTAGGGAATGGCCTCCACAGCCAGGACAATTGCTCTATCCCCCTTCGAGCTGAACCCATGAAAACATTGACCGCGGTCACGCTGTGGATCGGTATGCTGAGCGTATCCTTGTGGGGACAAGATTCCGCCAAGAGATTTGATTGGGTACGCGTCAATGATGAAATGGTGCAGCTTGACCCCGGAGACTACTTCTCCGGCCGTGTGTATCGCCCCGGCCCCGACGGCGGCAACATGCACATCCTCCTTCAGGCCAGTCTTCCGGTTACCGTCGCCATGGTCCCAGCGGAGCAGTGGAATTTTACCCGCCAGCATCCCACCACTGAAACCCAGCTCGACTACCATTGCATGCGCGAACACATCACCAACACCACCTATGAATGCCATTTGCCGCCCAATCAGCCCATGGTCCTGGTCATGTACGACGAGCGGCATGCTGGGCACGCGATCTTCAGCGGCATTGCCGTCATGATAGACAAGGGCGTAGTCCGCAAGTTTGTTTCTCCGAACGTCGTGCAGGTCACCTACCACAGCTGGTCATGCGTGGCAAACTGCCTGGAGCCGGAATTCAGGTGGGTACTTCTTTCCCGGGAAAAATATGAGGTGACCGCGACGCCGAAGCTGTATGGAGTGTCCGCCATCGAGAATGATGGACAGAAGTTGTGGGTGAAGATCAAAGCGCAGGTTCCCATGACGCTCGCCGTCCTGCCGTCGAATATCGCCGATCGGATTTATGAGCAACCCGGCTCGTTGAACTCAATCCTGTCGCAAACCGCATGCAAGCAGCGCGGAGTCGAGTCCCTGGAATTTGACTGCACCTTCAACATCGCAGATGGGCCGCAATCGCTGCTGGTTCTACCGGACCCACCGCTCAAAAACCACAAGAAGGCACAGCTTGAAGTGCAAACCTACAAGTGCGTGGCCAATTGCGATTTGTTAAATAAAGACGTTGTAGCGAAGTAGACAGCCGCTAGGGGACCAAGACCACCTTGCCGAACATCCTGCTGTCTTGAAGGTATTCGTGAGCGGCCCGCGCCTCCTGCAAGGGGAAAACCCTGTCCACTACAGGCTTCAGTTTCCCGCTGAAAACGTGCTTCATCACCTCATGCAATTCGCCCATGGTCCCCATGTACGATCCCAACAAGGAAAGCTGACGCGAAAACAGGAAGCGCAGATCAATTTTCGCGTCATAGCCGCTGGTAGCGCCGCAAGTCACCAGCGTTCCAGCGGCCTTTAGACACTTCACGCTTTCTTCCCAGGTGGCTGTGCCTACGTGCTCGATCACGATGTCCACCCCTTCTTTATTGGTGATCTTGGCCACCTCGGCGGAGATCTTTTGCCGATAGTGGTCCACCACGTAGTCCGCGCCCAGTGCGCGCGCTTTTTCCATTTTTGGTTCATCGCCCGCGGTCGCAATGACGGTTGCACCCAGCAATTTCGCCAGTTGGATGGCGGCGATTCCCACTCCGGAATTCGCTCCCAGAACCAGCACGGTTTGCCCCAACTGGAGATTGGCCCGTCCTACCAACATGTGCCAGGCAGTCGTAAATACCAGAGGGACGCTGGCGGCCTGATGGAAGTCCAGCGAATCCGGAATCGGAATCACGTTGACTGCGGGCACAGCCAGCAATTCACAATATCCGCCGTCCACCCGATTCCCCAGCACGGAGAATTCGGGGCACTGGTTCTGCAACCCGGCCCCGCATTTGGCGCAGTGGTTACAGAACACCATGGGTGCAAGCAGTACTCGCTGACCAGGGACCAATCCGCTGACATACTCGCCTAATTCGACAATCTCGCCGGAAATGTCGCTTCCCAGAATGTGGGGCAGCGTGATCCACGGCAGTCCCTTGCGGATCCAAAGATCCAAATGGTTCAGGGCGCAGGCCCGCACCCGAACCAGCACCTGGTCTTTGCGAAGCGCAGGGTCCGGGACGTCCTCGTAGCGGAGTACTTCGGCGCCACCGAATTCATGGATGCGTACAGCCTTCATGCGACTCGCTCCTGCCGGGAAGTCCATTTCGCCGGGGACTCTGGACGCGCAGCCATCTCGCTCACTGTAATTCAAGCGAGACAACGTCCCCGTTGGTTTCACCCGTCTTCCGGAAGTTCACGGCAACTTTCTGGTTCGTCCAGTTGCAGGAAAAAGTCTCGGCTCCGAGCAGCAATATGTGCGCGCGGTCATTGACATGTAATTTCCAGTTCGTCGTCCCCACCGCCAAGTTCAATTCCGCAGCTTTCGGATCGGAGCAATCGACTGAAACCACTTTCCCCTTTATGAATAGTACGGGGACTGTAGTTGCCGCTGTAGGCGCAGTTGTGGCCGGCGTCTGTTCCTGGCGCTCGGGAGAGACGCCGGCCCGCGCGCTAAATCTAACGTCACGCCCTGCCGCCGCCATTTCCTTCATGGATTGGGCATTCTCCAGGAGGCGCTCGGCCGCCATGGCCGTGGGCGGCATTGGACTCTTGGAAAGCTGCTGAAATATGGCGATCGCGTCATCGTACTTATGCTGCATCAGGTAAAGCTGCGCCAGGAACAGGGAATACTGCTCATTGCGCGGATTCAGCGAAACGGCCTTGGTCATGGCCGGGACCGCTTCATCCGGCTTTCCTTCGGTCATCAGGACGAACGACAGAACGCTGTAGGCATCCGCAAACTCGGGGTCGAGGACAATGGCTTTCTCCAATTGCTTCTGCAATTTCGCCAACTTCCCGGGATCGGAATTCAAGCCGCCTTCCTGCTGGGCCAGAACGGCGGAGTAGTAGAGCACGCGCGGATCGTTGCTGTCGGCTTGCGCGGCTTTGTCGAAATATTCGCCGGCCTGCTTGTAGTCGCGCTTTCGCATGTAGGCATATCCCAACCCGCGCAGGGCGGCTTGATTGTCAGGTTGCTGTTTAAGAATTTCCTGAAAGTCCTGCATGGCAGACTCGGCATAATCGGAGGAATGCAGGTGCACATCCGCCAGGGAGGCTTTTACGTCCAACGCTTGGAGGGGCTTCACGGAATAACTGGAACCGTCAAAATTCACCGGCATGGGAACCGGATAGTAGACATAATTATTCTCGTTAAAATAGCGTTCAATCGCCTTGTCCAGCGCGGCCGATGGCATGCCGAAAGCGGTCTGGATGGCTTCATCGACCGGCTTTCGCTGATTCAGGAGCAAATTAAAATATGCGACCAATTGCGGCATCAAATGCTTGTCGAAAATGTAGTGCACCACCAGCCACGACTCCGCATAAAAGATGGAGCGCCGTTCCCCGCTCTCGTTATAGGTGCTCGACTGCTGCTGCACCTGAAAGAGATCCGATATCTTCATGAAGCGGTTTTGGCGCAGCACTTCGGCATTGCCTTCCGAGGGACGGCCCACATCGACGTTGTTACCGGTTGCCTGGATGGTGGAAAAGAATTCCGCAAAGCCCTCGTCAAACCACGGTTGTGCCCGAAAACTGATGTTTCCATTTTGCAGTTGATGGCCATATTCGTGGAATACGACGCGCCACGGGTCTTCCACCGACATATCCAGCAAAATGAAGCAGCGATCTTCGCCTCCTTGAAAGAGCCCAGCCAGTTCAATCGGTTTGCCCTTCCAAATGGGCACAAACTGGCGCATCTCTTTGGTGCTACGAAAGGCGATGATCTGAAGCGGGGTGGGAGTGGTCACTTTGCTTCTCCCGAGGAGGGTCCCGAAAGCCATGCGCATTTGTTCAAAACGCAATGCCGCCTGACGGCCGCGTTTGTCTCCGGCATCGGTGATGACCGAAAAATGTGGCGAGCGCACTTCCACCCATTGCGTGTCCGCGGCAAGAACTGGAAGCGCAGGGCCGAGCATTGCAAGTGCCAGGAAAAGCCATGTGCGTCGAAGCATGGGCTGCACCTTTCCCGCATATCCTACACCAGCAGCGCGTGCCTTAAGCGCGATGGCTGGCGTGTACGCTTGGTATGGTGGACAACACAATCTTGGGATGGAACAGGGTACCTGCGACTCGGGTGGCAATCGCAATCAGGTCCCGCTGGCCGAGAAAGATCTTCACTTGCCGGGCATTGGAGAAGTCCGGCAAATGGACTGCCCGTCCATTGCAGATGTTGGCCGCGGTTTCTTCGTCGGTGGCTACAGAAGGAAGTTCCGGCAAGAGTTTTCGGGGATGAATGAAGGCGTTTTCCATCCCCCCGGATTGGTAAGCGGCGTCGGCTTGCTCAAGGGTGTGTGCGTCCGCCAGGGTAAATTCGCCGACTGCGGTGCGGCGGAGCGATTCCAGGTGCGCGCCACAACCAAGCTGCATTCCCATGTCATGCGCCAGGGAGCGTACGTAAGTGCCGGAAGCCACATGGACACGGAATGCAGCCCGATCACCGTCAGCGCTTAAGATTTCGAATGCCTTGACCTCCACTTGAACGGGCTTGAGCGAAACTTCTTTATGCTTGCGGGCCAACTTGTAGGCTGGCACACCCTGGATTTTCTTGGCGGAAAACGGCGGCGGCGCCTGTTCAATCAAACCCGTGAACTTGGCAGCCAGTTCCCTTGCCTGGGCCAGAGACAAAGCCACGGGTTGCCCAGGCGCGGCGGCCTCGCCTTCGGCATCGTAGGTATCGGTGGCAAAGCCAAACCGAATCGTGCCTTCGTAGACCTTATCCGCCTTGAGATAAAACTGGGCCAGGCGGGTCAGATTACCCACTACCATAGGCAACACGCCGGTGGCGGACGGATCAAGCGTGCCCAAATGCCCTATCGAACGCTCCCGCAAAATGCGGCGCAGGCGGTTCACCACATGGTGTGAAGTCAGGCCGGCCGGTTTGTCGATTACCAGAACGCCGTTCATGAGATATTTGATGTGCGCCTTCTAAGCTACCAAATCCACCATGTTTCCCATTCGAGACGATCAGCCGCGCTACAGCACGCCTTATCTTACTTATTTTCTGATTGGGCTGAATCTGCTGATTTTCCTTTTTGAATTTGCCTTGGATCCGGCGAGTCTGGAGGCATTGTTCAATCAGTTCGGAATGGTCCCTGCGCATGTGACTCGGCTACTGACGAGCGGTCACCACGTCAATCTGGCCGTTTTGGCGCTTCCCTTTTTTACTTCCATGTTCCTGCATGGCTCGTGGTCGCATGTGATCGGCAATATGTGGTTTCTGTGGATTTTTGGCGATAATATTGAAGACTATCTTGGGCATTTCAAATACATTACGTTCTACATCCTGTGCGGACTGGCGGCGGCGGTGACGCAATTGATTCTGACGCCGCACCTGCAAGCTCCCACGGTAGGGGCAAGCGGGGCGATCGCGGGAGTGATGGGCGCATATCTGATTTTGTATCCTCGGGCAAAGGTGCTTACGTGGCTTTTTGTGCTGGTTTTCTATGTTCCGGCCTGGGTCATGCTGGGTTATTGGTTCGTCCTGCAATTTTTGAGCGGAACGGCTACGTCTATTTCCGCAGCCGGTCAGCGCGGGACTGGAATTGCGTTCTGGGCGCATGTGGGAGGGTTCATCGCAGGGATCGTTTTGATCAAAATCTTTCCCGAACGCGCACAACGGCGGCGATACGCAACCTGGTAGCTCCCCTCAGTGAATTTTCTCCGTGAAACTCTGTGCCCTCTGTGGTTAAAGTTTTTTAGTCCCCCCATAAGAAAATCAAAAGCTCAACCAAAGAGGACACAGAGTTAGGACGCAAAGTTTCACAGGGGGAGCGCATTGTGATAAAAAAGAACCACGGCGATGGGGTTCGCCATAACCGCCCGTTCGCGGGCTGATAACTCCTACGAAACTCTTCAGGGGAGAACTCCATCGTGCGGGACTTCGTCGTGATATCCATCGGCGCAATTTTCGGCGCCAACGCCCGTTACGTCATCAGCCGCTTCGCCGCCAAAATGCTGGGGCCGGTGTTTCCTTATGGGACATTATTCATCAACGTGACCGGCAGCATCATTGTGGGATTTTTTATGATCTGGGCCACCCAGCGCGCGCTGCTCGGTCCTCGCTGGCGGCTTTTTGTGGTGATCGGATTCTGCGGCGCTTACACGACGTTTTCCAGCTATGCCTTTGAGAGCATGGCGTACTTCGAGCAAGGACGATACGGACTGATGCTCACCAACATTTTCGCCAACAATATTCTGTGCCTGCTCGGGGCATTGGCCGGAATGGTGCTCGCGCGCACCTTATAAATAGCTTAACTACTCAGTGATGATCCGATCAGCCCATTCTACTAAGGAAACAAAAATCCCCGGGTTACCAAATTTCGCGCTGAAATTGTTTAAATCTGCTTCAGTCACGCCACGGGCCCGTGAGCAAGCGCCGCAAGCGTAAATTTGGACATGTCTCGCAACCAGCTTGTCGAGGGTTTCGCTGATTTTCGGCCAACCGACAGGATAGACAGCGTCCGCCACAGACTTCCTCATCAGCGAGACCGCCTCCCCCAGTAGAAATATCTGGACGTCGTGCCCTGCCTCCGACAATGCCAGACCATGCAGGAAAGGAAAAGCGGCTTTTGTGGGATCATCCGAACCCCATGCACTTTTCATCATGATCTTGAGCGATTTGTGTGTCGCGCCTTGTTCTGCGTACGCAGCTGAAAAGGCGACCAATGGCAAAGCAGCGAGTCGTGACAAAAACGGGCGTCGGGTTGTCATGGCTGATCTCCGATAAACATCGAAATTATCAGCACATTGTAAATTGAACCGGAGACCATAGATAGCGGCATACTGATATCATGAGCTCGCAAATCTCACAGATGACTCCGCTCGATATCCTGGCCATAGCCGCGCACCGCGATGACGTAGAACAGACTTGTGGCGGGACCATGCTGAAGATGGCGCAGCAGGGCCATCGCACCGGCATTCTGGATTTGACGCGCGGCGAGATGGGCACCCGCGGTACGGCTGAAGAGCGCGAGCAGGAAGCGATCAAAGCAGCGGAAATCTTGCAAGTTTCTTGGCGTGACGCGCTCGACATCCCCGACGGCCGGGTAGAGAACACTTGGGAGAACCGGCTTAAGATAGCGCGGGCCCTCCGCGAGCAGCGTCCGCGGGTGGTGATACTTCCCTACTGGCTGGGGCGGCATCCGGACCATTACACGGCTTCGACGCTTGGCTATGAGGCATGTTTCCTGGCTGGCTTGTCGAAGCTGTATCTAAGCGGACACCATTCCAGCAAAATTGATCGCCCCAGTCACCTGCAAGCAGCGCTCGAAGCCGAGGAACCGGGGCCGCACCGTCCGTTCAAGATTGTCTACGCCACTTTGTACTACGATGTGCGTCCCACTTTCGTCGTGGATATCACGGAGCAGTTTGAAGCGCGCTTCCAATCGCTCATGGCTTACAAGTCTCAGTTCAGCGATCAGGACGCCGGACGCGACATCTTCCCTGCGCACGCAGAAATCCGCGCGCGCATGGAAGCCATGGCGCGGTTTTATGGAATGTTAGGAGGGGTGACCTACGCTGAACCATTTCTACAGAAAGAAGTGGGGCTGGTGGAAGACCTGACGGTTATTCCTGTCAAATCCATCTGAGCTGACTGAGGGCTGGGAACTGCAAAGTTAAGGACTAGTAATCTTCATGGCTTTATTCAAACTTTTGACAAGGGTTGAATTTTTAGTTCTCTGATCTTAGTTCCCGGTCCTCAGTTTATTTTTTAAGCGCTATCGCGACGCCATCGCGGACCGGCAGGATGG
>CAZETZ010000024.1:0-3590 GCA_964514735.1 uncultured Acidobacteriaceae bacterium
CTACAGTGACGGCTCCGAACGTAAAGGGAAAACGGTTTTTGGATGTAAATGCAGCTTTTCCGTGTGCTGGCAGTCTAGGCGGGGGTTTGTCAGATATCCACTAAACCACGTGTTTCGGGTCACTTAAAAATTACCAGACTGCAAGCCCCTATGCAATGAGTTTCAGGCCAGTGGAGGGGGGATTGGATCGAACGGTAGCCCAATTATGGTAAGTGGCTGAAATGAAAGCCCGAATGGGGAATTTTGCAGGTTCCGTAATTAGCGCTCTACGGGAGTAGAGATGGGCTGAGGTTTTGGCGCAGAAGGAACAAGTCCAGCGGAGTCAAAAGTCACGGTTTTGACCTGGTCCAGCTCGCCCTGTACGGGGAGCTTTTGGCCGTTAAACCAGAAGTCGAGTGCGCCGATGTTGCCGGCCTTGATCACCAACTGATTGCTGGCACGAATCGATTTTTGCGACTCCGCGGGGAGCATGTAGTCCATGGCATCATTCTCGTCTGCCTTGATATGGATCCAGGAGTCCTCGCGCGCGCGGATGGCGACGTGAAAGGTCCCCGCAGCCGCGGGGGTGTCGGTGTCCGCTGGGTTGAGGGAAGCTGCATCCGGCGGGGCAGGTTGAACTTCGGTGGCTGAATTTCCGGAACTCGGTTTGGGCCAGGATTTTCGCGAGGCTTGGAGGTGGGGTGGTTCCGGCTTGGCGGTTTTTTGCTTTTTGGCCGCCGTATCACTGCCTGGCTTGGTAAAACGCGAGTACGAGCCCCAAACGGCTAAGGCAAAAACAAATAGCAGGAGGGCCAAGGCGGCTTTTCCCCAAGGGATGCGCTGCATGTGGGGACGCTCCTGTTGCACGCGAAGCGCGCGCTGTTCCAGGATCTTGCGGCCCTCGGCTTCGGGATCGACCGGGGCGGAGGCTTCGGGATGGCTGGCGCGATAGGCTTCGGTGTAGTCCGCCACGGCCTGATCTTCACTTAAGCCGAGATGACGGGCGTAGGCCCGGATAAAACCTTTGTTGAAAACGCCGCCGGGGAGCTGATCGAATTTTTCTTCCTCGATGGCGCGCAACTGGCGCGCGCCGATTTTGGTGGCCTGCGCCACTTCCTCCAGCGTGATCTTGCGCTTTTCGCGTTCTTGCTTCAGCCGTTCACCGAAGGCTCCCACGTTGACGCTCTCCTGTCAGTCTTCTGGCCGGACCCATAAAAATCTGGAGGGGATTGTACTTAAATATTAGGCTTCCGGCTGGCGATGCGGAAGGAATTTTCGCAGCGGAACCAGGCCCGAAAGTAGCTTCCCGTCGGTCACTTTTGCGGGCGGCTTGGGGCAAAGAGCTATAATGCCGCCGCCACTCGTAACCTTCATTTTGAGGACTTTTGTCATGTTGACTCGGCGCCAGTTTCTACAGACTTCCGGGACCGCGATTGGGGCTTGGCCGCTGCTGGGGATGGCGGCCTCCCCGGGCAAGCTGCCGATTGGGTTTTCTACTTTGGGGTGCCCGGCCTGGGAGTGGGGGAAGATTTTGGACTTTGCCCAGGCCCATGGATTTTCGGCGGTGGAGTTGCGCGGGTTGCAGGGGACCATGGATTTGCCGTCGCGTCCGGAGTTTGCCGCGGACCGGATTGAGCAGTCGAAGAAGGATGTGGCCGCGCATGGGTTGCGGATTTCCTGTGTCAGCAGTTCGGCGCACCTGCATGAAACCGATCCCGACAAACACGCGGCCCAGTTGGCGGATGCGCGGAAGTTTATCGATCTGGCTGCGGCTTTGGGAGCGCCTAATGTGCGCGTGTTTGGAGACAATGCAGTGGGTCCGCGGGAGCAGGCGATTGAGCATGTGGGAACGGCATTGCGGCAGTTGGGCGATTATGCCGGGCCTAAGAATGTGACGGTGATCATTGAGTCGCATGGCGGATTTACCGATTCGCCGGCTTTGAAGGAAATTCTGGAGAAAGCCAATCATCCCCATGTGGCTTTGCTTTGGGACGCTCATCATACGTTTGTCAGCGGAAAGGAAGATCCGGGGTTCACGATTGAGCAGTTGGGAAAGTGGATCCGGCATACGCATTTAAAAGATTCGGTGAAGGCTGGGAATGATGTGAAGTATGTTTTGACTGGGCGCGGCGAGGTCCCGGTGAAGCGGCAGGTGCAGCTTTTGGCCGCGACTGGGTATAGCGGGTCGTTTTCGTTTGAGTGGGAGAAGGTTTGGCATCCGGAGATTGAGGAGCCGGAAGTGGCGATCGCGGATTATGCCAAGGTGGTCAGCGGGTATTTGAAGGACAAATGATTTGTCATTCCGACGAGGCACGCGAGTGCTGAGGAGGAATCTGGTTTCCTGGACGGTACACATAAGCTGTCGGCGAAAAGCAGATTCCTCCTCGTCCCCTTCGGCAGGCTCAGGGCCCTCGTCGGAACGACAATAAATTGGGGGTAGTTATGGGAGACAACAGCAGGCGTGAGTTTATGAAGAAGGCGGCTCTGACCTCGGCGGCGTTGCTGGCCTATCCATCGGCGCGCGTGCTGGGAGCGAACAACCGCATTCGTGTCGGCATGATTGGTGTTGGTGGGCGTGGGCAGGAGTTGCTGAAGCAAGTTTTGGAATTGCCGAATGCCGAGCTGGTGGCCATCGCCGACATCTACACGCGGCGTCATGACGAGGCCAGGAAGCTGGCTCCCGGAATTCAGACTCTGGATGATCATCGGCGGCTGCTGGATATGAAAGATATTGATGGCGTGATTGTCGCGACTCCTCTCCATATTCATGCCAAGCATTTTCAGGATGTGATCGCTGCGGGGAAGGATCTATACAGCGAGAAGACTATGACTTGGTCTATTCCTGAAGCGGAACAGTGTCTGGCGGTTTCGAAGAAAACGGACCGCGTGATTCAGATTGGGTTGCAGCATGAGAGTTCCGGGTCCCTGGCCGACACTAAGAAATGGATCGCAGGTGGAATGGTCGGAAAAGTTACGCAGGTTGAGTCGTGGATGAGCCGCAATACTCCGCATGGGACGGGGCAATGGGTACGTCCGGTGCCGGCGGATTGCACGGCGGCGAACGTGAATTGGAAGGCGTTTTTGAACGGGCGCGCGGACCGGCAGTTCGATGCGTACAAATTTATTAATTGGCGGCTGTTCTGGGAGTTTTCCGGCGGGAACATTACCGAGAACATGGTGCATCAGATCGCCTGGATTATGTCGGCGCTGGATTTGCCGGTGCCTGCGGCGGCTTACATGTCGGGCGGTGTGTTTTCCGAGAAAGACGGGCGGCAGGTGCCGGATACGATTGCCGTCACTTTGGATTTTCCCGAGACGACGGTGACCTGGCAATCCACTTTCAGCAACAAGTACTACGGTTTGGGGGAGCGGATCCTCGGCAGTGATGGCACGATCGAGCATTTGTCTGGCGCGACGGACATGGTGAGTGGAAAGTCCGTTGAGGGTGTCCGGTATTTTCCTGAGGAAGTGAATCGGAAGGGCGATCTGGTTGTCGGTGAGACTCCGAACCAGAATCACATGGGGAATTGGCTGGATTGCATCAAGTCGCGCAAGACTCCGAATGCCAACGTCGAAATTGGGTACCGGTCGGCGGTGGCGGCGCATATGGC
>CAZETZ010000024.1:3690-31478 GCA_964514735.1 uncultured Acidobacteriaceae bacterium
TTCGCTTTATGGAATGAAGGGTCGGCGCCGATCCGGCGCAATAGTGACTCTAGACACTTTTCGTGTGTTGCGCCCTTTGGGCGCGGTCATTAAATTTTCGAGGCTTAACGGCAGGGCTGAAGCCGCTGCCCTGATACGAATCTTTCTTCGAGATTGACTCTAATGAAATTCTAGCGTAATCCACTTTGCGGAATTCTTCCCTGTGTTCATCAGCATGTCTGTGGTTCCGCCTTTTAACCACATTACTCCTCCTGATTTCAACTGAATCGGCATATTGTTTTTGCCTGCGACACTCTTTATATCTAGGTCGTTCACCGCAACAATCAACCTCGGACCGGGATGGTGCTGGTTGTGCACCATGCCTCCGGGTTGGAGTTCGAAGTCGGAGACGCGGACTCCATCCTGCACAAATAAAACTTCCTGTGTGCCGTTGTGATGGACGTGCAGGGCGCGCGCTTCGTCCCATTTGGGCGGGGGAGTTTTGTGGACTTCGGCGTCTTTCAAGAATTCAATGGTGACGTTGCGAAAAGGTTGGTCGGAAAGATTTTTCGCGATGTGAGCAAAGTTGCCTGCGACGAAACTGGTTTCTCCATCCTGCAATTTGAGTGTAGCGGCTGGTTTGCCTGCCACCTCATTGGAGACACTGGCGGCCCCCAAGGTCACGAAGAAGTAATCGTGGCGGTGCCAGTGCATCTGCGTCGAAGCGTTGGGTGCAGCTTCTACATCGAACACGCGGACATAATCATTTTGCAGAATCTGATGGTGCGAAGGCTCCGCGGTGATTTCGACTGCTGACGTCTGAGAGTGTAGAAAAACACATAAGAAAAACAAGATAGGTAAAATGGGGCGGAATTTCATCGGGCAAAATTGTATCGTTAACGGCCGAAATTCATCGTTTTGAAATATTGTTAATCTCTTAGCTCCGGTAGTCTTTCCCGGACACCGGCCAACCATGTTGATTGCGTACCGAGCCCGCGCAGCCTTTTTTTTCTTTCTGGCGCTACTGGTGTCGCGAGCAAGCGCTCAGCAACCCTTTTTCACGGACGATGCCGATGTTGTCGCATATCGCCATTGGCATTTTGAGACCAACAACGAGTACGATTTTCTCCCCCGTTCTTCCTTTCCCAGCCTTCATCAGGACACACAGACCATCAAGTTCAGTTACGGCCTTTTTCGTAATTGTGAAGTCGGCATGGATTTCCCACTCATCACAATTCTTAACTCACAGGTCTCGCCACTGGGCAACCCGACCGGACTAGGCGATACCGACTACTCCATTAAATATAATTTTCACAAAGAAAAAGACGGGTCCAGATGGCCGGCGATTACGGTAAGCCTGAACATTGAACCTCCAACCGGGAATTCAAAATTGCAGCTAGGCTCGGGCCTCATTGACTATTACTTAAATAGCATTTTTCAAAAGACGCTTTCGCCTAAGAACACGCTGCGTATTAACGGCGGCGCGACCTTCGCCGGCAACACACTTACGGGTGTGGTCGGTATCAAAACTCGCGGCACAATTTTTACCGGCGGGGCCTCGCTTACGCGTCAATTTACAAAGAAATTGGACCTGGGGATTGAAGTCTATGGGGGATATACGGCCAATTTAGCTCTAGCGCGCGGGGAGCTACAGCAGCAACTCGGCGGAAATTATGAAATTGGGAAGAACCTCACATTCGATTTTGGAGCGGTTGCGGGACAGGCGGTAGGTAGTCCGCAGTATGGGTTTCAGGTGGGGTTTTCAAAAGATTTTTGAGATTCCATTTAGATTTGTATCAGGGCATCGCCTTCAGGCATGCCGTATTTAGGAAGCAAAGGTGAGTTGGCGCGCAAAGGCGCAACTGTGCTGACGTCGCGAAGCTTTGATAATTGTTGCGCCTATAGGCGCCAGATTAAGTTCTGTTGACTGAACGGCATGGCTGAAGCCGATGCCCCGATACGAATCTCTAACTAAACCCCTAAATTCAATTTCTGGCCGGGTCATCCCTAATCCGCATAGCTGTTAGAATCAAAGAGCAATGGCCCTGCCGTTCGTCCGCGACCTTTTTGCGGACGTGGAAAAACTGCCCGGCTTTACTCGCGTTGCCTCCCACCTGAAGGACGGCACGGGACGGGTTAGTGTCTCTGGACTCATTCCTACTGCAAAAGCTTTGCTGATGGTTTTGTGGCAGCGGGCTGCGGGGCGGCCTCTGCTTATCGTTGTTCCTGACAATCGCACTGCTGAGGATTTGGTTCCGCTATTGCAATCTTTTGCGGAGCTTAGTGGTTCGGCGGATCCCGAGACGATCTTCAGTTTGCCTACTCGCGATGTGCTGCCTTTCCAGAATCTTTCTCCGCATCCGGAAATTCAGGAGGAGCGGGCGATTGCTCTGTGGAAGATCGCGACCGGAGCGGCTTCGATTGTTGTGTCGCCGGTTAGGGCGACGGCTATGCGGTTGCAGACGGCGGAGTTTTATTCGGATTTGGCGCGGGTTTTGCGCAAGGGCGAGCCGGTTGAGACTGATCCTCTGCTGGTTCATTTGAATACTGTTGGGTATAACGCGGTGGATGTGGTGGAGATGCCCGGAGAGTATGCGCTACGCGGCGGGCTTTTGGATGTTTATCCGCCGGAGGCCGAACGGCCGTTGCGAGTGGAATTTTTCGGTGATGAGATTGAGTCCATCCGCAAGTTTGATCCGGGAACGCAGCGGTCTTCTGACCCTGTGGATGAAGTTATGCTTTTGCCTTTGACTGAGACTCCGGTGAATGAACAAGTGCTGGGAGCGATCCATGCGCGGCTTTCGGGCAAACGCATCACTGGTTCGGAAGAAGTTGTGGAGCAGGCGGTGCGGGCCGGTGGCGTGACTGTGTTTCCCGGTTGGGAGTTTTATGCGCCGGTCGCCGGGGCTGAGCAGAATATTTTTGAGTTGATGCCGCAGGCAGCGGTGTTATTGGATGAGCCCGATGCAATTCGCAAAGAGTTCGATCATGTCTGGTCGCGCATTGAGGAGATGCATGAGCGCTCGGGCGTGGGGAATCTGGTGCGGCCTGCGGACCTTTATTCTTCTCCGGAGGATTGGTGGGAGAAAATTGCCACCCTGCGCGGCGCGGAGGTTGAACATTTAGGAATTACCCGGGCCGATGCAGGCGAAGCGGTTTCGTTTGTGTCACAGCCGGCGGCGCGCTTTCATGGAGCGCTGCCGGTGATACTGGATGAAGTGAAGTCGCAGATTGGGCAGGGGCGGCGGGTATTGGTTGCGGTTCCGAATACTGGCGAAGTTGAGAGGCTGGCGGATATTTTTAGCGAGTATAGCGTTTCGTTTCGGCTGGGCAGTCGCACCCGAGGCGGCGACAGTTATGCGGATGAGACTTCCTACTTCGCGGGCGAAGTGCTGACGGCGACTCTGGTGAAGTCGTACGTTCCGGATGGGGTGACGCTTCCGGAAGCCGGGCTTGCGATTCTTGGCGCACGGGACTTGTTTGATGAGTCGGAGTCTGTAGTTTCGCGGCCGCACCGCGCAAAATCCAAAACATCCGCATTTCTTTCCGACTTCCGCGATTTACAAGTCGGCGATTACGTCGTTCACGTCGAACATGGAATCGGACAGTATCAAGGTCTCAAAGAAATAAATCAGGGCGATGGCAACGCGGAGTTCATGTTGCTGGAGTATGCCGAGGGTGCGCGGTTGTATGTCCCACTGACCCGGCTGGACCTGGTGCAGAAGTATCGTTCGTCGGAGGGGGTGAAGCCGGCGCTGAATCATCTTGGCACCGCTGCCTGGTCGAAGACCAAGGCGCGAGTGCGCAAGGCGATGAAGGACATGACCGAGGAACTGCTGAAGCTCTACGCCGAGCGCAAGGCGGCCGAGGGCAAGGCGTTTTCTCCGGACAACGAATGGATGCGCGAGTTCGAGGACGCCTTCGAATACAACGAGACCGCCGACCAGGGATACGCCATCGCCGACGTGAAGCGGGACATGGAGTCAACCCTGCCCATGGACCGATTATTGTGTGGCGATGTGGGATACGGCAAGACAGAGGTCGCCATGCGCGCGGCGTTCAAATGCGTCAATGATGGACGGCAGGTGGCGGTACTGGCTCCAACGACCGTGCTGGCTTTTCAGCACTTCGAAACTTTTAAGCAGCGGTTTGCGGCGTTTCCGGTGACCATTGAGATGATCAGCCGCTTCCGGTCTCCGAAGCAGCAGAAAGAAATTTTGCAGAAGGTGGAAGCGGGGAAGATCGACATTTTGATTGGAACACACCGGATACTTTCGAAAGACATCAAGTTCATCGATCTGGGCTTGCTGGTGGTCGATGAAGAACAGCGCTTTGGGGTGCGGCACAAGGAACGCATCAAGCAGATGCGCAAGCAGGTGGATGTGCTGACCATGTCGGCCACGCCGATTCCGCGGACTCTGCATATGTCTCTGGTGGGGTTGCGCGACATGAGCGTGATTGAGACTCCACCCAAGGACCGCATCGCCATTCAGACCGTAGTCGCAAACTGGGATGACAAACTGATCCAGTCAGCGATCGAACAAGAACTGGATCGGGGCGGGCAGGTTTACTTTGTCCATAATCGGGTCGACACGATCTGGGAGGTGGCAGCGAAGTTGCAGGCGTTGGCGCCGCGGGCGCGGGTCATCGTTGGGCATGGACAAATGGGCGAAGGTGAGCTGGAGAAAGTGATGCTGAAGTTCATGCACCATGAAGCGGACATTCTGGTGGCGACGACCATTATTGAAAACGGCCTGGACATTCCTTTGTGCAATACGATTTTGATTAATCGCGCGGAGCGGCTTGGGCTTTCCGAGCTTTATCAGTTGCGTGGACGCGTTGGGCGGTCGAACCGGCGGGCTTATGCTTATTTGCTGTTGCCTTCGGAGATTGAGTTGACTCCGATTGCGCGGCGGCGGTTGGCGGCATTGAAGGAATTTTCCGATTTGGGCGCCGGGTTCAAGATTGCCGCTTTGGACCTGGAGTTGCGTGGAGCGGGAAATTTATTGGGTGGAGAACAGAGCGGGCACATCGAGGCGATTGGATTTGAGCTCTACACCCAGATGCTGGACCGGGCGGTACGGGAGATGAAGGGCGAAGTTGCTCCGGAGGAAACAGCGACCCAACTGAATTTGGGATTGAATATCCGCATTCCCGGCGACTACATTGCCGAAGAAAACCAGCGGTTGCGGATGTACAAGCGAGTCGCTGGGGTGGAGAGAGAAGAGCAGCTGGCGGATGTGAAGGCGGAGTTGGAAGACCGTTATGGCGCAGTCCCTCCCGCGGTAGTAAATCTTTTGGGCTTTGCCAGCCTGAAATTGCTGGCGGCGCGTGTCGGGGCGGCCGTCATTGAGCGCAAACGAGACCAGATCAGTATTAAGTTCCGCCCGGATGCGGTGATCGATCCGGAGAAGCTGATGCGGTTTGTATCTTCACAGCGCGGGGCGCAGTTTACTCCGGATGGGACTTTGAAGTTTGCTTTGAAGACGCTGGTAGCGGCGGAGGTTTTGGCGCAGATACAGAAGCTGGTGGAGGATTTGGCGGGAATTTCTCCGGCAACGTCGTTAGTTTCTTAGAAACCATATCCGTTTGAATTCGTCCAACTGGTGTTCACTGGGGTGACCATGAAGAAGCTGGCAATCGTGTTGTATGTTTTGGCGCTCATTGGAGTTCCGCTGGTTTTTTCCCAGTCCTCCGCTTCGGCGGATTTTGACAAGCTGGTGGATGAAACCTTCGATTCGTTTTACAAATTCAATCCCTCCCAGGCCACGGCGGACGGTTTCCATCAGTACGACACGCAGTTCGAGGATTTCTCGGCTGCCTCCATGAGTGCCCAGGGCGCCGAGCTAAAGACCCTTCTCGCCAGGTGGCAGGCATTTTCCCGATCGGGTTTGCCGGAGGCGTCCACGGGCGATCTGGAATTCCTTATTTCGCGAATCCAGGGCCGGTTGCTGGAACTGGAAACGATCCAGGGCTGGCGGAGGAACCCGGACGTCTATACCAGCACCGCCACCACGGGAATTTTTGTGCTGATGAGCCGCACCTTTGCGCCCAAGGCAGAGCGGCTGCGGTCGGTGATTGCGCGAGAGCGGGCCATTCCCCGAATGCTGGAGGAGGCGCGCGAGAATCTTCACGATGTTCCCCAGGTTTATACCGAGGTGGCGCTGGATGACCTGTCCGGCAGCGGAGGGTTCTTCGAGAAGGATGTCCCGAAGGCCTTTTCGGAGGTGAAAGACGCAAAGCTGTTGGCCGAGTTCCACAGCGCCAATGGGGCGGCGGTTGCGGCGCTCAAGAAATATGAAACTTTCTTGAAACAGGACCTGCTGCCTGTTTCCAAGGGCGATTTCCGGCTGGGCGCGGAGAATTATCGCAAGAAACTTCTGTATGACGAGATGGTGGACCTGCCGCTCGACCGGCTGCTGGAAATCGGGTATGCGGACTTGCATCGCAATCAGCAACGGGTCAAGGAAATTGCCGCCATCATTGATCCGAAGCGCTCGCCACGGGAAGTGATGGTGGACCTTCAGAAGGACCATCCGACGGCGGAGCAGTTGCTGCCGGCTTTCCGCAATACCCTGGGCGGGCTGAAGAAATTTATCGAAGATAAGAAGATCGTCGACATCCCTTCGCAGGTGCCTCCGATTGTCGAAGAGACCCCGCCGTTTGAGCGGGCCTTGACCGGCGCTTCCATGGATACTCCCGGCGCTTACGAGAAAGTCGCGAAAGAGGCGTTTTTCAATGTGACTCCGGTCGAATCCTATTGGACTGCGGAGCGGAAAGAGCAATGGTTGGAAGAGTTCAACCGGGGAACGATTATCAGCACGGCGGTGCATGAAGTTTATCCGGGACATTACACGCAATTTCTCTGGGTGCAGAAAGCTCCGTCCAAGGTGCGCAAGCTGCTGTATTGCAACTCCAACGCGGAGGGCTGGGCGCATTACACGGAACAGATGATGCTCGATGAGGGCTACGGCAAGGGCGATCCAAAGCTGCGTTTAGGGCAGTTGCTGGACGCTTTGCTGCGGGACGCTCGTTTTATCTCGGGCATTGAAATGCACACCGGCAAAATGACTCTGGAGCAATCCAAACAATTTTTTGTGGACGAGGGTTATCAGACCCCGGCGGTGGCCGACCAGGAGTCCAAGCGCGGGACTTCCGACCCAACTTATCTGGTGTACACGCTGGGTAAGCTCCAGATTCTCCAGCTGCGGGAGGACTACAAGCAAATGAAAGGCGACAATTTTTCTCTCCAGGAATTCCACGACGAATTCATGCGGCAGGGCGGAATGCCGGTGAAGATCATTCGTAAGGCGATGTTGGGGAACGATACTCCTACTTTGTAATTCCGTGCCAACGTAACTGGGACGCCTCCTAGAATAGCCTGGCAGTTGCTTTGACTGCGGTGAGTGTATGAGAATCGAGAGGCCACCCAGGGCATTCCGCATGAACATGAAAGTTCGCAAAGCAGTCTTCCCCGCCGCCGGACTTGGGACGCGCTTTCTTCCCGCCACCAAGGCCCAACCCAAAGAGATGTTGCCCATCGTGGATAAGCCCATTATTCAATACGGCCGGAAAAAAACCATGGGGGCAGGGTGCGACCAGATCATCATTATTACCGGGCGGGGCAAGCAGTCCATTGAAGACCACTTCGACGTCAGCTACGAGCTGGAAAAGATGCTGGAAGAGCGGAAGAAGACTGAGCTGCTGAAAGTGGTGCGTGACATTTCCGATATGATGCACGTTTTTTATGTGCGGCAAAAGGAAGCGTTGGGACTAGGTCACGCGGTTTTGATGGCCAAGGAACTGGTGAACGATGAGCCATTCGCCACTTTGTTGGCGGACGATGTGATTGACGCCAAAGTCCCCTGCCTCAAGCAGATGATCGATGTTTTCGACGAAAAACAGGCTTCGGTGCTGGCCATCCAGAAAGTCGAAGGACGCGGAATTTCAGCTTACGGCGTGATCAAGGCAAAACCGGTGGATGGATCCGGCGGCAAGTTATTCGAGGTGTTGGACCTGGTGGAGAAGCCCAAGTTTGAGGATGCGCCTTCGGACCTGGCCGTGATCGGGCGGTATGTTCTCACTCCGACTGTGTTTGAAAGTCTTTCCAACATTCAGGCCGGGGCCGGCGGGGAGTTGCAGCTTACCGATGGCTTGCGTCACTTGCTGAAGAAAGAAAAGATTTACGGATTCATCTTTGACGGGAAACGGCACGACGCTGGAGACAAGCTGGGGTTCTTGAAGGCGACCGTGGAGTTTGCCTTGCAGCGGCCGGATTTAGGCGGGCCTTTCCGGGAGTATTTGAAAAATCTTCTGTGAAACTCCTCTGTGAAACTCTGTGCTCTCTGTGGTTCAAGGTTTTTAAAACCACAAAGGACACAGAGTCTCACAGAGGCAAACTTTAAGAGCCAAGAGTAATCTTTAACTTCTTGGACTTTTCTTCCACTCCGTTGGCTAATTTTTCCTTGTGAGCGGCGAGTTTTTTATCCACCGCATCGCTCGCCAATCCAATGATCTGCGCCGCCAGTATGCCGGCGTTGGTGGCCCCTGGCTTGCCGATGGCCACGGTCGCAACCGGAATGCCCGCCGGCATTTGCACTGTGGCCAGAAGCGAGTCCATTCCATTCAGCGACGTGGATGGAATCGGGACCCCGATCACCGGCAGGGTTGTGTGCGCGGCTATGACCCCGGCCAGGTGCGCGGCCCCGCCCGCTCCAGCGATGATCACGCGTATTCCCCGGCTGGCCGCTTTGCGCGCATATTCAGCCGTGCGGTCCGGCGAACGGTGGGCCGAAGTCACGTCAATTTCATAGTGGATGCCAAATTCTTCCAACGCTTTTCCTGCCTCGCGCATGATGTCGAGGTCGGAGTCACTGCCCATTACGATTGAAACCAGCGGTTTGCTCATTTACTCCTCTTGTCGATCGGGCTGAGTTCGTGTTCCAAGCTAATTCTTTTTCCACGCTCGCGCGGCTATGTCTTTGCGGTAGTGCGAACCTTCGAAACCGATTTTTGCGGTTGCTTCGTAGGCGTGGTCCACGGCCGTCTTTAGGTCTTTGGCGCGCGCGGTCACTCCCAGCACCCGGCCACCAGCGCTCAGGTAAGCACCGTCATGTTTGCTGGTCCCGGCGTGGAAAATTTTTACACCCTCTATTTTCCCCGCGTCTTCCAGGCCCATGATTTTTTTTCCAGCTTCGTAAGTGCCGGGGTACCCGCCCGAGGCGATTACCACGCAAACTGCGGGATCGGATGACCAATGGAAAGCACCATCGCTTACGCGGCCTTCGATGGAGGCTTCAATTGCATCCACCAAGTCGCTTTCCATACGCATCATTAAAGGCTGGGTCTCGGGATCGCCGAAGCGGCAATTGAATTCCAGGACCATGGGGCCGCGGGCGGTCATCATCAGCCCGCAGTAGAGGACGCCTTTGAACTCCGCGCCTTCTTCTTTCATGCCAGCTACCACCGGCTTAGCCACGTGCTGGATCAACCACTGGGTCATCTGATCGTCGATGATCGTCGAAGTCGAGTACGCGCCCATGCCTCCAGTATTGGGGCCGGTGTCGCCATCGCCGACTCGCTTGTGGTCCTGGGCTGCGACCATGGGGGCAACACGCTCTCCGTCACTCAGAACTAAGAAGGAAACTTCTTCTCCCTGGAGGCATTCTTCCAGCACTACGCGGGCGCCGGCCTCGCCCAGCATTTTGCCGCTGAGCATTTCGGAGCAGACCGTCAGCGCTTCTTCTTTGGTCTTGCAGATGACTACGCCTTTGCCTGCGGCCAGGCCGTCGGCTTTTACGACTAACGGCGCATGGAAGTGGGGCAGGGAGTGCTGGACTTCGTCCATGGAATCGCAGATGGCGTAGTGGGCAGTGGGAATGCGATGGCGCTGCATGAATTCCTTGGCGAAGCTCTTGCTGGATTCGAGTTGGGCCGCTGCCTTGGTGGGGCCGAAGATACGCCAACCTCTTTTTGAGAATTCATCCACGACGCCGAGGTGCAGAGAAACTTCGGGGCCGACTACGGTCAGGTCCGGCCGGAGCTGGTTCGCCAGGGTTACCAGGGAATCTATGTTCTTTACATCGGCGGCCAAGCAGGTGGCTTCATCCGCAATTCCGCCATTGCCAGGGACACAGTACACCTGGGTTACCCGCGGGGACTGGCGCAGTTTCCACACCAGCGCGTGTTCCCGGCCTCCGCTTCCGATGACTAGGACCTTCATGATTCGAGACCAATAAGGTTAGGGGTGGAGTGGAAGGGATGTCAAACGGGACGCCGCGTCAAGGCGGGATAAACTTAAAACGCGCGGCTGGAAGCCCGTGCTCTTCCACGGTAACTCCCAGCCGCGTTTATAAAACCAAGGCCCCGATGTCCAAAGAGCGTGATTGCACCCTCTGGACCGGCTCCAACTAGTGAGGCAGATGGTTTGCCTCTTCCATCAGAGCGCTTCCGCGCACGATCAGCAGGAAAGTCTTGAAGAAGTTGATGGGCTGACCGTGAAATTCGGCGCCATCCAGGGCCTGCTTGATCTCCGCCGCGAGGGCGTCTCGCCTCGAGGTCAGGGACTCAATTCGACTCTCAATGGAGGTATAGGTGGCATCGCCGGCATCGTTGGATGCCAGCGCCTTGGTGGATGCTTTCACCGTGGCCATGGCAAACTTCCCGAAGGGCGCGTTCAGTTGCTTGTAGGTTTGCGCGAGCGCCTCGAAACCGAAGCTCTCCTTCACAGCCCGGGGAATGGCCTTCTCCTCCAGGACCGCGGAGACAACCCGGCCATCGTGGACGTAGTCATCTTTTAAACCGACCAGACCCAGGATGGTTGGGCGCAAGTCCGTATGATCGGACCAAGTTTTTCGATCAATCCCGTTGTCCTCAACTCCTGCGCCGACGTAACCGGCCCAGGTGGTGGCGATCTCGCTTTGAATATCGCCATGGTTCCAGGCAAAGCTCTGACTGGTGCGCGCGGGAATGAATGCACAATCGGCCATGCTGGCGCAAACTGGTCCGCCGGTGGCGAAGAAGAACCAGTCGGGATCGGCGAAGGAAGTGAAGGTTGAGGTGCGGAAGGGGTCGGACGTGACCATGTGGAGCGTTTTCATGCCGGCGTGATCAACCTGCTCGACCATGATGTTGTTTTCGACCGCGCCGGTGTAAGGGTTGAGCCAGCTGAGTCCGGCCATCTCCCGCTCCAGGTTGCGGACGATAGGGTCGGTCTGATCGCGAAGCGGCTGAGCGCTGGTGCCGTTGACGTACACCGTAGGCGCGTCATCGGAGTGCACCGAGAAAACGGTGGCGTCGCCGAACTGGGTAAGGACCATGCGCCGCAGGTCGGCGTTGATCTCGCCTACGCGGTTGTAGTTGCATGGGGTCATCGTGCCATCGCAATCGGCTGGAGTCGGGGCATCGCCGACAAAGTGGTCGCCCTCGTCCACGGTGAAGACGAACAGGGTATTTTTCTTGGTGATGCCATCGGCGGCCAGGCGATCGAAGAATTTCTGGAAGGCCATATCGTAGGTTTGCAGTTGCAGGGTGTAACCAGCTTCGCCGGGGCCATAGGCAAAGTGGATGTTGCCGGAAGTGCCGTGGCCATCGTGCGCGTCGGAGACATAGGCGTAGGTGATGGGAATGCCGGCTTCCTGCATTTGCGCAATCCAGGCAAGAGAGACCGTGGCTTCCATGCCATCGAAGCCGGGGAAGCCGATGTGACCGGTTGCATCCTGGATCACATTGCCGTCCAGGTCGGTCATGGGGCCGCTGGGCTTGATGATCGGATTCACATAGGTGGCGCCAAACAGCCCATTGAAGCCGGTGTAGCCGCCTGGCTCATCGACCAGGAGGTCCGTACGCGCGTGGGTAGAAGCGGCGCAGAGCGCGGACCCCTGGGCACAGTGGATCCCGATGCCAACGAAGTCCGCAAAAGCTTGACCGGGATTGGTCGCGACTTCCGCCGCCTCGGGCGATCCGGGGCCGAAGACGGTTGGGATATCAATGGCCGTGTTTTCCAGGATGGTGTTCGCGGTGGCCACTGCGCCGAAGTCGCACCCGGCACGAGTGAACGGGACCCAGGGGGCGGGAGCGATCTTGCCGTTTTCGTTGACCATTTCGGGAGTCAGATCGGTGGTGCTGCCCGCCGGATCGAAGAGCGGCGCAGTCCAATAGGCAAAGGCGACGCCAGTACGAGTGGTGCCGTCGGTTTTGAAGTAGCGGAAGCTGTTCGCGACCGGCTGTCCCATGCGGTCCGGGTAGACGCCAGTGAGCGAGGTTAAGATGCCGGTTCCGGTGTGGGAAATCAACACCGTGTGATCGTTCGCCAGCAGGGTGCCATTGTCTTTGATGAAGTTGAGCAAGTGGGGCATTTGCTCCAGGTCGGAAGGCACGTTGGGGTTGTCGCGCAGAAAATGGGTGTTATCGAATTGCACGTAAATGACGTGCTTGATGCGGCCGTTGGGCGAATTCAACTGGCAGGTAGCGTGCGCGAACGCAGTACCGCATACCATGACCAGGAACAAAACAAGCGAGAAAAAGGCATGACGTGGCGTGGGCATGAACTGCATAGAACCTCCTGGAAGGATTAGAGACACAACGGGTTTACTTTTAAGAACCTTAGGCGAGTGGAAGTAAAAACCTGTGAACGAGAGGTGAATTTCTGGTTAAAACAAAATCCTTTGACCGCGGAGTTACGTGGATGAACACAAATCCAAGCGAATCACAACTTGTTCAAGCCGTCGAGCGCGGCGACTTTGTAGGCTTCGGCGAGGGTCGGATAGTTAAAGATAGTGTCGCGGAAATATTCCACGGTCCCCTCCAAAGCCATGACCGCCTGGCCAATATGGATGATCTCGGCGGCGCGGTCGCCGATGGCGTGGACCCCGAGAATCTTTAGGGAGGTTGGGTCGAACAAGATCTTCAGCAGGCCCTGGTCGTCGCCCAGCATTTGTCCCTTGGCCAACTCGGCGTATCGCGCCAGCCCTACCTCGTAGGGAATCTTTTTCTGGGTAAGCTGCTCTTCGGTGTATCCCACCATGGAAATTTCCGGAATGGTGTAGATGCCGTAGGGTATGAGATTGGAGGAGATCTTGCTGGGCTTGCCGAACATGTGGCAACTGGCGAGGCGTCCCTGTTCCATGGAAGTGCTGGCCAGCGCGGGGAAACCGATTACGTCGCCGGCGGCGTAAACGTGGGGCACAGAGGTCTGGAAGTTTTCGTTGACGATGAGCTTGCCGCGGCCGTCGGCGCTGATTCCGGCGGCGGCGAGGTTGAGTTGATCGCTGTTCGCCTGCCGCCCTACGGCATAGAGCAGGGCCTGGCCGTGGACGGTCTTCCCGCTTTCGAGCTTGGCGAAGACGCGGTCGCGTTCGGTTTCGAATCCGACTTCCACCACTTTTTCTCCCAGGCGGAAGACGGTAAACAACTGGCGCAACTGGAAGCAGAGACTCTCCACAATTTCGCGGTCGGCAAAATCCAGCAACACCGGCCTTTGATCCAGCAGCGTGACCCGGACGCCTAAGGCGGCGAACATGGAGGCGTATTCCAGCCCGATGATGCCCGCGCCTACCACCACCAACTCCCGCGGGAGTTCCTCCAACTCGTGCACCTGGTCGGAATCGAAGATTCGTTTGCCGTCGACCGGGATGTGGTCCTCGTGCGCGGGCCTGGTGCCGCAGCCAATCATGATGTTGCCCCCGCGGACCAGTTGTGAACCGTCTTCGCTGACCACCTCCAGCGTGTGAGCATCGATGAAATGAGCTACGCCTTCGATGACCGTGACCTGGTTGCGGCGGAGCTGGGACTTGATCACCTCGATTTCCTTGGCCATTACGGCGTCCGCCCGGAAGATGAGGTCTTTCATGGCGATCTGGTCTTTAACGGTGTAGCTGCGTCCATAGAAAGACTTTTGCCGCAGGCCGCTGAGGTATAAGACGGCCTCCCGGAAAGTTTTGCTGGGAATGGTGCCGGTGTGGACGCACACGCCGCCAATGGTGCGCTTCTTTTCGATGACCGCGACTTTCTTGCGCATCTTTGCGGCGCAGATGGCGCTCTTTTGGCCGGCCGGGCCGCTACCGATGACCACCAGATCGTATTGCGTGGGCTCCATGAAAAGCCTTTCCCAAGATGCTGGATGCAAAGTTATATCAAAGGCGGCTTCCGGGGAAAGGGCGGCCCCAGTTTGTTTACCGGGGCGCAACATTGGTTCCCCGTCCGTCTTCCTGCTTGATTCATCGGCACTATTTCCTATATAGATGAGGGCGCTTTTTCCGCAGAACTGTGTGCCGATTAAGGAGCCCCATGGCGAAACGACATTGGAGATACGGGATGGTGGCGGCGCTGATAACGATATCATTTTGGACCGGCTTAGCTGGCTACGCGCAACTGGCGACCTCCCCTCAGAAAGGGCGGGAGACCGTGTTGCACCGGGCGGCCCAGGGGGGCGACCTGACAGCTTTACAGGCACGGCTGGACCAGGGTGTTCCAGCCGATGCCCGTAACGCGGACGGGCGAACGGCGCTGATGGATGCGGTGAAGGCCGGGCATCCGGAGGTAGAACGGGCATTGCTGGCAGCCGGCGCTAACGTCAATGCCAGCACGCCCGGCGGACGGACTCCGCTGATTGAGGCAGCTGAGTATGGGCGGATGCAGTCGGCCCAGTTACTGCTGCAAGCGGGGGCCGATCTGAATGCGGTCCAGCGCGGGTGGGGGAGTGCCCTGGAAACGGCGGAACGGACCGGGCATGTCCAACTGGCAGCGTTCCTGCGGCAAGCCGACGCCAAGACCTCTGGCCGGTCGGTCGGGGACACGGTTTGCGTGCGGCCCTGGGGCGGGAATGGCTACTGCGGCAAGGTGGAAAACGTAAACAAGAACGATTACAGCCTGCGAGTCACCCAGTTGGTGGGTTGCGGGAATGGATGTTCGGCGCGGGCTGAATGCTCCGCCGGGCGCGCGGTGGGCGGTTCCGACGGAATCCAGGTGGGGGAGGTGGTGGCCACCAAAAGCTGGTGCGTTACTCACACGGGGGTACAGCCATGAAGGGGAGAATCGCAGCCACGCTGATTGCAGTATTTCTGATTTCCATCTTGTGCGCCAGTTGCGGAGGTTACTCCGGGGGAAATAACAATCCACCTCCACCAACGCCGGATTTTTCAGTGGCCGCCAACCCGACCGCTATCACCGTGAACCGCTCCATCAGTTGGATGACGACGGTGACGATCACGCCGACCAACGGCTTCACCGGCGCGGTGAATCTTACGGCGACGGGATTACCCACCGGGGTGACGGCCGTGTTCACTCCGGCAGCAGCCACCACGACCAGCGTGCTAACACTGACGGCTTCGGCATCGGCGACCCTGGGACCTGCCACAGTGACGGTGACCGGAACCAACGCCAGCCTGACTCACAATGCGAGCGTGAATTTGACCGTCGGCGCGGATGACAATGCAGGCTTCACGTACAACGGCTTCGACCACATTTCGTTCCAAGCCAACGAGTACAACACCACGGAGGGAACGGATTCGCGGACGGCGCTGGCAGTGACCGGATCGAATTGGGCAGGGGTATTAGCGACCTGGTATCAGGCGAATGCCACGGCTACTTCCATCGCAGCCAATGGCTCATCCCCGACTGACGCCGCCGTCATTGCCGCCATTCAGGACCTGCACAGCAAGAACATCAAGGTCATGATGAAACCCCACGTGGATTCCCTGGACGGATCGTGGCGAGGGACGTTTCACCAGAATTCTTCCGCCGAGGCGGACGCATGGTTTGCCAGCTACACCGCGTTCATTACCCACTATGCGCAAATCGCGCACGATAACAACGTGGAAATGTTTTGCATGGGAACGGAATATGCGCAGCTCAGCGGTGCGGCCAATCTGGCGCGCTGGACGAATGTGATCAATGCTATCCGGGCAATCTATCTGCCGGCCGATGGATTGTTGACGTATGCATCGAATGCCACGGGTGGTGGAGATGAATTTACTTCCGTTTCCTTCTGGGGCCAGGTCGATCTCATTGGATTAGACGGGTACTTTCCGCTCACCAACCACAACGACCCCACGGTGGCGGAATTGAAAGCGGCGTGGACTTCGAGCGCAGGAAACGTGAACGGGTTGAACATCGTTCTGGCGGTGCAGAACTTTGCCGCCGCCCATCCGGGACAGCCGATCATCTTCACGGAGATCGGTTACCGCAGCGTGGCTGGGGCCAACAAAGCGCCGTTCGACTTCAGCAGCGGCTCGACCTTCGATCCAACCGAACAGCATGACTGCTATGAAGCGATGTATGAAGTCTGGAGCCAGCAGACGTCATTCCTGAAAGGCGTGATGTGGTGGGATTGGGGAGTTCCGAATCCGGGCGCGAATGATCTTGGCTATGACGTTCGCGGAAAGCCGGCGGAAGTGGTGGTGCGGGACTGGCAGAAATAGAAACCGACGCCCGGGCTGTGCCGGTGATTCTACCCGCCGGGTTTCGGAAAGTGCATTGTGCTAGGCGGCCGAGGAGCGACCCCTCGCTGGAGCCGGTTATCGTGGCTTCCACCCACGAATTTGGAAGGTGGAACCCATCGAGACGAAGGTTGAGGTAGTTGTCGGTCAGCGCTTCTGTGCATCCGTGGTCGGACCCATTTAATGTGATGGCGCCCAGGGTCTTGCCTGCGAAAGAGTTCATAAACGCAGATTTCTTTGCGCTCGCCAGTTCGCGGAGTACGCGATTGCGTTCGCGAGCAATTCGCACGGGTAAGCGATTTGCCATGGCGGAAGCCGGCGTCCCCGGACGGGCGGAATAGGTGAAAACGTGCAGATAGGTGAGCGGCAGCTCTTCCACCATGCGCCGGGTTGCTTCAAACTCAGTCTCGGTCTCGCCGGGAAAGCCGGTCATGACGTCGGCGCCGATCGCCGCCCCGGGCATGGCCGCGCGGATCGCCTCAATTTTCTCGCGGTAGTGCCAGGGGCGATATTTCCGGTGCATGCGGCGGAGGACGGCGTCGCTCCCGGACTGCATGGGAACGTGGGCGTGCTTTGCGATTCGCGGAGAGGCGGCCATCAGCGCGATCAGCTCGTCGCTCCAATCCATCGGCTCCACGGATGAGATACGCAGCTTTTCGAGCTGCGTATGGTCGAGGATGGCGCGGACCAGGTCTTCAAGAACCAGAGGAGGCCGCGAATCAAAGTCCCGGCCCCATCGGCCCAGGTTGATTCCGGATACGACCACTTCGCGGTATCCGGCCTCTACCAGAAGGTTCACATCGCCGAGAACCCGCGACAAGGGCAGCGACCGGCTTTGTCCGCGCACGGATGGAATCACGCAGAACGAACAGCGGTTATCGCAGCCGTCCTGCACTTTTAGATTGGGGCGGGTGCGTTCCTGGGCCGCATCAAAGACTGGGGCCGCCAACAATTCCGTATGGGCGAAAATATCGGAGACATACACTTCCGCGGGCAGGCTGGAGGAATTTTCAGTTCCCAGTTCTCGGAGACCGGTTCTCAGTTGGTTTAACGGGACGAAACCTGGGACCGGCTTTTGAGACACCAGCTCGGCCAACTGGTGTTTGTGGGAGTTGCCGATGACCTGGGTTACGCCGGGCAGGGCTGCAATTTCTTGGGGCGCGCGTTGCGCATAACAACCGGTCACAACTATTTTGCAATCCGGATTTTCCCGATGGATGCGGCGAATGGCCGCCCTTGCGTCCTGGTCCGCGGACGCAGTCACGGTGCAGGTGTTCAGCACCACCAGTTCGGCGGCCGCTGCCAGGTGGGCACGCTCCAGCCCTTGGGCGCGGAACTGCTGCTCAATGGCCGCGCCATCCGCCTGGGTGGCGCGGCAGCCGAAATTTTCCACGTAGAAGCTGGACACACTTCTATCGTACCGGAAGCCATGACAGGCGTCTAAACCGCGCCTTCACACAAGTTCCAGTCAGAATCGGAATGGCAGGGGATCGTGGGGGGCCACCGATTCAGCGCGTCCAACCGGCAATGGTTCAGGCGGTCGCCATCTGCCGGCGCTGCTGAAAGCACTCCCGGCAAAACACCGGGCGGCCCTGGGTCGGCTTAAAGGGCACGGTCGTCTCTTTGCCACACTGCGAACAACTGGTCCGCGTTTCCACGCGGCCTGGGTTTTGGGGCGAAGCATGGACCGCTGGCGCGTACGATGAAGCGCGCTTGGATTTGCAGTTCTTGCAACGGCGGGGTTCGTTCTTGAACTGCTTATCGTGGAAAAACAATTGCTCGCCAGCGGTGAAAGTGAAATCCGTACCACAATCGATACACTTCAATACCTTGTCCTGAAACTCCATGAGGAGATGCTCCCTTTTCCGTCCAGCTCTTACGCATCCCCTCGCCGGAAAAGACCTCAACCCCTTCCGGCGCGCCAAGACGCGCAAGAACCTCGGACACATCCCCCTCAATTGGCTCGTGGAATTGCTACCCTGGTTCGGCCCACCCTCGCCCACGAAGGCTTGGGCTACAGCGACAACGGTTCCAGATACTTGGGCCACCACCGGGGAATGGGGTGGCCCTTGGTTCTCTTAACTAGTCCTGCTCTTTGCGGGCTTTCTTGCGGCTCCGCTTCCGTGCCAGTGCTTCTTTTACACGTTTCTTTTCACCAGGCTTCAGGTAAAAGGAGTGGCGTTTGACTTCCTTGATGATGTCTTCCTGCTGCACCTTGCGCTTAAAACGGCGCAGTGCATTCTCCAGACTCTCACCTTCTTGGATCCTAACTTCTGCCAACTCGCTACACCCCCAGACCGGTCCCGATTGGACTGAATAGTTATGGCAAGGTTCTGACTCTAAGTCAAGTGGCAGGTTTGGCTGCTGTGTACTTCCACCGCTTCTCTTCTTCAATAGATCAGCTTCAATGCGAACTGTAATTGCCTTGGAGCGTAGGCGTCGGTGGCTTTGAGGAAGTTGGTTTGGTGACGATATTGTGCTGGGAAGACATTGATTCCAATGCGGTTATCTATTTGAAGGAATTGCCCCGCGCTGTTGGTAAAAGCGTTGCTGGTGACGGTCAATTTCGGATTATCCCGATTGAGAAGATTGAAGGATTCGACGATCAAGTCCAATTTTATTTTGTCATTGAGATAAATCCGGCGGGTGAGACGCAGGTCGGTGGTGGAGTAATCGGGACCGAGGAAAGAATTACGCGCCGCGCCGGGCAAGCGATCGTTGAGAGAGTTGCCGTCCTGGTTGGCGTCGCCAACGATGCGCGCGTCTACCGGGCGGCCGCTGCCATAGGTGAATACCCCTGCCAGCTTCCAACTGTTGAATAATTTTCCCAGAGCATCATGGTCGCGTCCGAAGGGGCGAGGCTCTGCGATCCAGGACAACGCCAGCCGGTTGCGCTGATCGGTCACGCTGGGTCCGCGCTCCGCATTGGGAGCATACGTATTTTGCACGGTAGCGGGTTGCCCTGCGACCAGGGCGTCCTGGCCATCGTCAATCGCTTTGCCGTAGGTGTAGGCGAGGCGAAAGTAGAGGCCGTGGGCCATGCGGCGGCGCAGAGAAACGGTAATGCCCTCATAAGTGCTGGAGGCCGCGCTCTCAAACACGTTGATCGCGCCCAGTTGAGAAATTGGGCGTTGCAGCGGATTGATGCAGGGTGGGAAGGGGCAGCTTAGCGAAGCGGTGAACTGCTCGGTGGAAAATGAATTCACCGTGTAGTACGAGCCGAGGAAGTTGCTGCCAGTCTGGTCAAAGACCGGATAAGTCACCGCCGTAGGAGCGGGCAAGTTGATATCACGCGCGCGGATCAGATGTTCTCCGTGGACATACATGAGAGAAATCCCGGCAGCCATGCGGTCGGCGAACTCGCGTTCGATGCTCAGACTGGCTTGCTCTACGTGGGGAGTCTGGAAGTCGTGCGCGAAAGCAGAAACATCGTTTTTAATGAATCCCGCAAGGCTGGCAGGAGCGAGGCAAGCAGTTGCGTCGATGGCACAATTCGCCGCCGGGTTCGGGTATTGAGGAAAAACCTGATGGTCGAAGAAATGCGCGTTGTCCAAGAATAGAGAGCCGCTGTTGATCCCGTTGTTATTTTCGATGGTTGAGGTGTAGATCTGCGGAATGCGGGTATAAAAGACGCCATAACCGGCGCGCATCACAAGCGGGCGTTTGTCCCCGACGGAGTAAGCGAAGCCCACGCGCGGAGCAAAATTATTGAGATCGCGCGGCACCTTCCCACTGTCGGGCCAAAGAGGATTGGAAACGAGACCCTTTAAGTTGAAGGTTTGCAGGTCATAGCGAACGCCCAGGCTCAAGGCCAGGTGACTGCTGACCCGGAGCGTGTCCTGCATAAAAGCGGAGTATTCGTTGGTATCCGGGTGGGTGACTGCGGACCCGAAGTTCTGAAGGTAGTAATGAGGCACCTGGTGCGCATAGGCGCGAAGAGGAGTGAGCTGAAGTCCGCCGATCTGCGGAGTAAACGTAAAGGGGTTCACTTTAATGGTGTCGTAAAAATACTCCCCGCCGAACAGCGAGGGGAAGAAGTTGTAGATTTTGGTGCGCAATACATCTCCGCCAAATTTCCAGGAGTGACGTCCTCCGCTCAGGCTGAGGGTTTCGGCGAGGTGCAGGCGGCGTTCGTTGGTGTTCCGCGGCAACAGCGAAGAGCGGCCAAAGCCGTCGAACACGCCGTAGATTCGGGTAAGCGGGTCCGTGGAGTTGGTGCTGGACTTCTGCGAGTCACGCGAGACCTGGGCGCGTAGATGGCTGATCAACTTGCCCGACAGCGCGCTGGTCATGGCCAGCGACCCGCTTTGCGTGCTAACTTGTTCTTCTCCGTTGTCGCTGGTGGCGAAAGACGTCAGTGGGCTGGTGGGATCGAGGAATACGTTGTTCAAGCCGTAGTAGCGGGAGGTATTGATGCGCGCGGCGAGTTGATTTTTCGCGGTGAGCGAAAAGTCTACCTTCAAAAAACCCGTATTCCCCAGCATACGAGCAGGAAAATCCCCGGCCATGGTACTGAGTTGCGCCGCGGCGGCAAATACCCGGTCCTTGTCACTGTCCTCGTAATCTCCATGATGCAGCGGCTCCGCGCCTTTTTGCGGGACCAGCACCGAACTTCCATCCAGGAAGCGAACGACGGTCGGAACATGAAACACGTGCTGGTCGTATCCGGTATAGAAAAATGCCCGGTTGCGTTTGAGCGGTCCGCCGAAGGTCGCGCCGAACTGCGTCTGCCGGTCTTTGGGCTTGAAGGTCATGAAAGGATGACGGGCATCGAGCGCGCTGTCTCGCAGGTAGGCGAAGCCGGTGCCGTGGAAATGGTTCGAACCTGACTTGGTGACGACGTTGATCACGGCCCCGCCGGCGCGTCCGAGTTCGGCGCCGTAGGTGTTGGAGGAGACCCGGAATTCCTGCACCACCTCATTGGAAAATTGATATGGCGCGCGATAGCGCCCGCGGGCCTGGGAAAAAAATGCGTTGTTGTTGTCCGCTCCGTCCACAAGATAGCTGGACTGGAACCCGCGAATTCCGCCGAAGGCCAGGTCGCCATTGGAGGAGGAAGTCAGGCCGCGCGGATCTTGAGTTACCCCGGGAGTCAACAAAGCCAGATCGGTAAAGCGCCGCCCGTTGAGCGGCAGCTCCTGAATCGCGCGCTCATCCACCACGGCAGAAACCGCGCTGGGCTGGGTTTCCACCATGGGAGGCTCGTCCGAAACTGTGACTGTCTCCTTTCGCCCAGCAACCGCAAGCTTGAACTCGACCCGCACCGCGCCTCCGACTTCCACGCGTAAATGCTGCGCCACCTGGGCAGACATTCTGTCGGCCTCCGCCCGCCCCGAATACTCTCCCGGAGGAAGCAAGTCCAGCGCGAACTGCCCGTCGCCATCGCTGGTAGCGGTGTAGCGGAATCCGGTGGCGGTGTTCACGAAGGCTACCGACGCATTTGGGACCCCACTTCCCGAAGGGTCGGAAACCGTGCCGCGAATGGCGCCGGTCGAGGCGTCCTGAGAGAACGCAGTGGCAGCAGTAAGAAGATAGAGGAAGAACACTAGATGGCTGGAACGCAGCATTGGATCATCACCTGGATCATGAATTGAGGTGAAGTCCAGACTCTGACGGGAGACTTCTTCTATATCACTGGTGAGGGTGGGTTGTCAGTGACGAATGAAGTTTGATTGGAGAGTTGTTCCAAGATGGGAACAGGCGGGCGAGGCGCTCGTCCCTACATCATTTGGCCGCCGGCTGGGCTTGGATTCGGAGGACTAGGTCCGGCTGTATCGATTTCTCTTTTTGTCTTCGTGCCGCTGAACTCCCAATTGGATCAGGCGTTCGATCAGTTCAGCGTAGCCTACGCCTGAGGCGGCCCAGAGTTTCGGGTACATGCTGATCGACGTGAATCCCGGCATGGTGTTGATCTCATTCAGATAAATTTTGCGGGACTTGGGGTCCATCAGGAAATCTACCCGGGCCAGGCCGGAGCAATCCACCGCCTGAAAGGCGGCTACGGCAAGTTGTTGAACTTTCTTGGTTTCAGACTGGCTGAGTTTGGCGGGGATGATGGGCACCGAGCCTTCGTCCACGTACTTGGCATCGTAGTCGTAGAACTCCTTGCAGGGGACGATTTCGCCGGGGACAGAGGCTTCCGGCTTGTCGTTGCCCAGGACTGCCACTTCAATTTCGCGCGCTTTATTTTTCTTTCCGCCTACGCCGGCTTCGATCACGATTTTGCGGTCGTACTTGGCGGCTTCTTCGATGGCTGGACCGAGTTCTTTGCGGTCGTGGGCCTTGGAGATTCCTACGGAGGAGCCTAAGTTGGCCGGCTTCACGAAGACCGGATATTTGAGTTTGCTTTCGACCAGCTCCCGAACTTTTTTGGGTTCGGACTCCCAGTGGCTGCGGAGGATGGTTACGTGTTTCACGATGGGGAGTCCTGTCGCTTTGAACAAAGATTTCATGACATCTTTATCCATGCCCGCTGCGGAGCCGAGCACTCCGGCGCCGACATAGGGGATGTCCGCCAGCTCCAGCAATCCTTGGATGGTCCCGTCTTCGCCGAAGGTCCCATGCAGCACCGGAAAGATGACATCCACGTTGATGGCGCGGTCCGATGTGCGGCGCGCGGGGGAATCGGACTGGAATGGAGTGAGCCCGGTGGCTGAGGTGTGCGGCTCGGGGGGAACGACTACCGATTCGCCGTTGTGTAATACGGCGGCCGCCGAGGTCGCTTCGGGATCGCCGGCGCGCAGAGGGCGGGCTTCGAACGGCTTACCCTGCAGCAGGCGCTCGGCGTCGCTGGCGCTGACCCAGCGCCCTTCTTTGGTGATGCCAATGGGGACTACTTCGTATGTATTCTTGTCAATCGCATTGAGCACGCTTGCCGCCGACAGCAACGATACTTCGTGCTCGCCGCTGCGTCCCCCAAACAGGATACCGATTCGCAGTTTTTTCATGAATCATCAGTCTGGCCGGAGGTTGAGGGCGGAGTCAATGGCTGGGGAGAAAAAGAACCGCACTTGCCACGTGCAACACGGTAGGAAAAGAAAAAACCCGCCTGGGCGCTGTTGCCCGCCGGCGGGTGTCCCAGAAATCGCGTTGCCGTTACTTCTTGATCCCTTTCATTTGGTTCCAAAGCGACTGGGCCTTTTTCTTTTTGTCATTCACCTGAGTGACGCCCTGCTGGGCCCGATCGAGCGGATCGGCGCTTGTGGTGCTGCTGGCGGGAACGATCGGTCCGGCCGGCGCGGCTGTAACCGGCTGTGCAGCTGTAACTGGCTGGGCTGCGGCCGCAGGCTGGGCCTGCGGTTGCTGAGTGGTTGGGCTGACTGCCGTTGCCGGTACCTGTACAGGGGCGGCCCCAGGATCGCCCACGGGAATTCCACCCACCACCTGGCGGGCCAGGTGAAATTCGCCGCTGGCCACGCGCGCATCCACGTTGACGAATTCGCGAATCAGCGTGCCGGTATCGCCATTATTGATAAAGAGCTGTGGCTGCCTGGCGCCATAGTTATCGATGAAATAGGCCGCATCGGATGGATGCGGAACGTGGGCGTCATCCACGAATTGAATCCTGAACAATTGCATCGGCGCCCGCATCAGGCCCTGTACGCCCTGGTTGACGAAGGTGAAGGTGCAAACCGCCCTCACGCCGTTGTGGATGCATCCCTGCGGGCTATAGATCACGTTGCCCCAGGTTAGCGTGCCGGTGTCGGGGGTAGCGGAAGCTGCTGCCGGGGCGGCGGCGTGTCTGGCTGGTCGGGGCTGGGTGGCGCGCGGAGTCGCCTGGGATTGCGCCAGCACGGGGAAAATGGCAACTACGGAGCCGATTAGTAGCCCTGCTGCCAAGACCGATGACTTGCGGGATGATTTCTGGTTTTTCATTTGTCCCTCCTACTTCCAAAGCGTAATGTCGCGATCAATTTGCGCGCTCAGATGAAATTATTTCCGGGGCCTGTGCTTGCGACCAACTGGGAAACCCACGAGGGAAACAGTTAACGCTGACCAGTACTGCCAGCTTTGAGTGAGACGCAGGCCAGTGGGACAACCTTGGGCATTCACGAAGGGCAAATGCAAACTCACGCGAAGCTGATCGGAACGGCGTCAGCGCTTTACGGTAATTGGGTTAGCATGTTGCCACGAACCGGTATGTACGTCAACTGAAACCCGCCATTTTTTGGGAAGTAATTTCTTTGTGGATTATTGCAACCGAAATGCCGTCCCGTTCCGGAAAAGAGCTTTTCTTGCGGACAAGCGATTGGGTGGGCCAGGTTTACAGGATTTTCTTGCCGAAGGCGGACAGTGCCAGCTCCACTGCCAGGTCCGCAGTCCGGTTGTGCTCGTCGATCACCGGGTTTACTTCCACGATCTCGAAACTCAGCATTTTGCCGTGGTCGGCGATGATTTCCATGGCGAGGTGGGCTTCGCGGTAGGTTGCGCCGCCGCGGACTGGAGTGCCCACCCCAGGGGCGTCTTCGGGATCGATCCAGTCCATATCCAGCGAGATGTGATAGCCGGCGGCGCCGTCAGCGGCCATGCGGACGGCGGATTCCATGACGTTGCGCATGCCGCGCTCGTCAATGTCGCGCATGGTGAACACATGGATGCTGGAGCGGCGGACATTTTCTCGCTCGATGGCGTCAATGTCGCGCACCCCGACCAGCACGCAGTTGTCGGGGCTGACCTTAGGGGAAAAGTTGAACAGGTTGGCCAGGTCTGGCGGGCCTATTCCCATGATGGCCGCCAGCGGCATGCCGTGAACGTTTCCGCTGGGGGAACTTTCGGGAGTGTTGATGTCGGTGTGGGCGTCAATCCAGATAAGCCCGATTTTTTTATTTTGGCGGCGATAGAACTCGGCCACTCCGGAGACCGTGCCTGCGCCGACGGAATGGTCGCCGCCCAGGACTAAGGGGACGATGCCGGCTTCCAGAGTTTTTACGACTAGTTCAGCTTCTTTGGTGCAGGTAGCGGTAATTTCCTTTAGATATTTGGCGTGAGGGTCCCCTTCTTTTTTCTGCTCCGGGATGGCGACGGCTATGTTGCCACCGTCCTCGACGATGTGGCCCAGTTCTTCGAGGCGCGCTTCCAGGCCGGCCACGCGCACCGCCGATGGGCCCATGTCCACGCCACGGCGAGATTGGCCGAGGTCGAGAGGGACACCGATTACGCGGATTTTGCGCGGGGGGATGCCGGTGGCTGCTAATGGTTTTGGCGACATGATGACGATCTATGGGTAGAGACGATGAAGCATTCTGGGGAAGGGGATGGTTTCTCTTACGTGTTCCAGCCCACAAATCCACGCCACCGCACGTTCGATTCCCATACCGAAGCCGCCGTGGGGCACGCTACCGTACTTGCGCAGGTCCAGATACCACTTGAAGGCCTCTTCCGGCAGGCCGTGCTCGTGGATGCGCTGGACCAGCAAATCGTGGGAGGCCATGCGCTGTGAGCCGCCGATGATTTCGCCGTAGCCTTCGGGGGCTAAAACATCCACGCACAATGCCAGTTCCGGGCGCTGCGGGTCGGGTTCCATGTAGAAGGCTTTAATCTTGGCGGGATAGCGGTGCACCATCACCGGCTTTTCGAATTGTGAGGAAAGATAGGTTTCGTCCGGAGAACCGAAATCTCCGCCCCATTCGAACTGATTTTCGACCGCGCCTTTGGCGTGGCCTTCCTGGAGCATTTTTACGGCGTCGTCGTATTGAAGACGAGGAAATGGGGCTTCGATTTTTTCTAGTTGGGTGACATCTCGTCCGATGATTTGCAGGTCGGCGCGGCGTTTTTCCAGACAGCGCTTCACGATGAAACTGATGAATTGCTCGGCCAGGTCCATTAGATCGTTGAGTTCGGCATAGGCGACTTCCGGCTCCACCATCCAGAATTCCGTCAGATGGCGGCGGGTTTTGGATTTTTCCGCGCGGAACGTCGGGCCGAAAGAATAGACCTTGCCCAGGGCCATGGCGGTGGACTCGATGTAAAGCTGGCCGGACTGCGTCAGGTATGCCTGCTCATCGAAATAATCCACCGGAAACAGAGTAGTCGTGCCCTCGCACGCGGCTGGCGTCAAAATTGGCGGATCGGTCAGGACGAATCCGCGTTCGTCGAAGAAATCACGGGCGGCTTTGATGATCTCGGCGCGGACGCGAAGAATCGAAGCCTGCCTGGCGCTGCGCACCCACAGGTGGCGGTGCTCCATCAGAAATTCTACGCCGTGCTCTTTCGGGGTAATCGGATACGGATCGTTCTCCGGCACTCGCTGCAAAACCTGGACATTGGAAACATCCAGCTCATAGCCGCCGGGAGCACGCTTGTCCGCGCGGACTTTACCTTCGACGATCACGCTGGATTCCTGGGTGAGATTTTTGATCGTATCGAAAACCTCGGGTGGGACGGCGGCCTTGGGCACGATTCCCTGAATCATTCCCGAGCCGTCGCGGAAGAGGGGAAACAGCAGTTTGCCGCTTTCGCGCAGGTTGTAGAGCCAGCCGCGGATGGTGACGGCTTGGCCGTCGTGCTGGCCGATTTCTGCGATGGTGGTGATAGGTGCGGACATTAATTTCAAGTTACCTAATTTGTCATTCCGACAAGGCACGAAGTGCCGAGGAGGAATCTGCTTTCCCCGGACAGCCACGCGTAAGCAGTCGGCTAAAGCAGATTCCTCCTTGTCGCTGTGCTCCTTCGTCGGAATGACAAATGTTGGTTCAGTTTCTGTGTCTTACGCAGTGTTCAGCTTCGCGAACGTCCGCTCGATCTTTTCCAGCGGGACCTTTTCTTCGCCTTCAATCTCCAACAGCAATGGCGGAGTTTGCGGGGCTGAACGCAGCAGCTCTAGGGCTTCCTTCCAGTTGATGGAGCCGTCTCCCGGCCACAGGTGCGAGTCCTTGTCCTTGGCGTTGTCGTGTACGTGTGTCGAGCAAATATGGTTCTTCAGGATTTCAAAGTCCTGCTGTACCCCGCCCATCAGATGAGCGTGGCCGAAGTCGAAACACACGCCAACGTCCTCCATGTGGCTGGTATGAATGAATTCGACAAGTTTGTCGGGCGTGGACAGTTCATTGGGAATATTTTCCAGCAGAATGCGCACGCCACCCCGGACGATGGTGTGGTCCTCCACGAGCAGCACCCGCATGGCTGAGGAGGGATGCCTCGACGGAGCGGAGAGGGTGTCCATCGTTATCGCTCCTGACTAGGCCTCCCCTGCGGGCTGCGAGCGCCCGCGGGCGCTTCGTCACTGCCGGACCAGGACGACACGCCTCTACTGCTGGAGGCGCGGACGCGCGCGTCCTGCTCGGACACCTGCTGCACCGGCGGCGGGGCGGATGCGGGGTCCGGCTGCTGCCACCACCCGCCCACGCCATCCTTGCTCGGGTCGTAGTGCGCCGC
>CAZETZ010000025.1:0-31152 GCA_964514735.1 uncultured Acidobacteriaceae bacterium
CCAAGCGACGTGGACAAGGTGCAGAAGACACTGGAAGAGGCCAAGGTGAAGCTGGCCAAGGAAGATTCGGGAAACAAGTAATCCATAGCTTGGTCATTCCGAAGCGCGGCTTTCTCGGGTGAGGAATCTGGTTTCCCGGACGTTGCACGAATGCGCCAGCAAAAGGCGGATTCCTCCTGGTCCCCTTCGGCAAGCTCGGGGTCCTTGTCGGAATGACAAACAAACTAAACATCGGTATCCGCGAAGCCACCGCGGATGACATCCCTGAAATTCTCGAACAAAGAAAACACATGTATCAAGACATGGGCCACCGCGAACCGGGGGCCCTGTTTCGCATGGTCTCAACCTCACGCGAATTTTTAGGGAAGGCAATCCCAGCTGGATATTTTCGCGGATGGTTTGCCACGGATGAGGACAAGATTGTGGCTGGTGGCGCGGTATTACTGAGTCCATGGCCCAGCCATACTTACGATGGCGAATGCCTCCGCGCCACCATTCTGAATGTCTACACCTATCCGGAATTCCGAAGAAGAGGCATTGCCCGGCAGCTTATGCAACATATGATTGAGTGGTGCCGAAACCAGGGATTAGCCATGGTCTATCTTCACGCCAGTGAAGATGGCCGGGCATTGTACGAATCTCTAAGATTTGAGCCGACCACCGAGATGCGGCTGAAGTTGCGATAAACTCTCCCCATGCTGGCCGACTACGCGGTGCGGGTGGAACAATCGCGCGGCCGCCGCTTCCCCGAAGCGCAGCATCCTTATCGCAACGACTTTCAGCGCGACCGCGACCGCGTGGTCCATGCGCGGGCCTTTCGCCGGCTGGAAGCGAAGACGCAAGTTTTTACCCGCCGCTACTCCGACCATTTCCGCAATCGGTTGACCCATACGCTGGAAGTCGCGCAGATCGCGCGCACGGTCGCCGCCCAACTTGGGCTGAACGTTGATCTGGTGGAGGCGCTGGCGCTGGTGCATGACGTCGGTCATCCCCCGTTTGGCCATGCGGGAGAGAAGGCCCTCGATGCCGCCATGCACGAGCACGGTTTTTCTTTTGACCATAACCTGCATGCATTGCGTATTGTTGAGGACTTTGAAGTGCGCTATGCGGCTTTCCGCGGGTTGAATCTTACTTTTGAAGTGCGCGAGGGCATCATCAAGCACTCCCGCGACTACAGCACTCAGTCATTTCCCGAACTGGCCGAGTATCTGCTCGATCTGCGCCCGCCGCTCGAAGCGCAGTTGATTGATGTGGCGGACGAGGTCGCCTACAACACCGCGGACCTGGACGATGGCCTGGAAGCGAAGTTGCTTTCCCTGGAGCAGATACGAAAAGGGCTGCCGATTTTTGATGATTTTTATCGCGAAGCAGAAATAAATTATCCGAAAGCACCGCAGAAACTGAAGTTCAACGAAGCGTTGCGTCATTTGTTCGACCAGTTGGCGGGGGATTTGATCCGTAATACCCAGCAGAAATTGCGGACAGAAAATATCCGCAGCCTGGAGGCGGTGCGCGCATTTCCGCGGAGGCTGGTTGGGTTTAGTCCTCAGGTGGACCAGGAACGGCGGCACATCAAGGAATTTTTGCGAGCGAATGTGTATTTGAATGTCGAGCTTGACCCCGGTAAAAATGACGCGGAGAGGATCATCGGTCAATTATTCGCATTCTGGATGAAAAACCCCGACCGGCTGCCGCACCATCATCTGGGCAAAGCTGAGCAAGCTCCGCTGCCCCGAGTGATCTGCGACTACATTGCGGGGATGACCGACAATTTTATTTACGAGCAGTATGAGAAATGCTGTTCTTAGCGGCTATTTTGTGGCTGCCACCATATTCACCACGTCATACAGCACCTGAAATCCCCGCCGCACCTCTTCCACGCGAATTCGTTCATCATCGCCATGCTCGGTCGCGTTCTCTTCCGTGGTGGCCGTATAGGGGCTAAATCCGTAGGCCTGGATCCCGAGCGGGCGATAGGCCTGACATTCGTTGTATCCGCTGGTCAGCAGAGGCAATACCGGAGCGCCGGAGAAATAATGCGCCGAGACCTGGCGGAACGCGTCGTATAGCGCGGTGTTCGTGGGCGAGTAGTTGGCCACGCGAAATTCCTTGTCCTGGGGCGCGACGCTGACATTGGGATCGTGGACCACGCGCCGGATGGATTCCAGAAACGCGCGCGGGTCTTCTCCCGGCAGCAGGCGGACATCAAGGTTGGCCCAGGCGTCGGGCGGAATGACGTTGGTTTGCTGCGAGCCGCCGAACATGGTGACACTGATGGTGTTGCGAAACAGGTAGTTCAAAGACTCATCGTCCTCGATGATTTCCTGGAATTTTTGGTCCTGTAAATACTGGCTGGGGTCGCGGAAGTATTTCGCGCGCTCGGGTGGCTGATGCGGCGCCAACTCACGCAGAAATTCATCCACCACAGGGAGCACCCGCATGGGAGTCCGATAAGCCACAATGCGATTCAAGGCGCGCACCAGCCGGTTGGGAGCGGAATCGGGATTGGGCCGCGAACCGTGTCCGGCACGTCCGTGAGCGACCACGTGCAGCCAGAAAGGGGTTTTCTCTCCTACATCCACTCCCATGTATTGCAACTGGCCGTTTTCGACGATGTTTTCTCCGCCTTCGTTGATGAGGAACTCGGCATGGCCCAGCAGGTCGCGTTGGTTGGCGATCATCCAGTCGCTGCCGCTGTCGCCGACTTCTTCATCCGCCACGGCCAGAAAAATCACATCACGGTCGAGTTGCACTTTTTCCCGCTTCAGCAGGACCAACACCATCAAATGCGCCAGGCCCTCGCTTTTCATGTCCTGGGCGCCGCGGCCGTAGATGGATCCCTGGACCACATTGGCCCCGAACACGGGCTGTGTCCAATGGGCGGGATCGCTGGTGACCACATCCATGTGGTTCAGCAAAATAATAGGCCGCTTGGGTGATGCCGTTGTGTGGGGCAGCCGCGCCCATAGATTGGAGTGGGTGGGCGTGTAGTCAAAAACCCGGTTCTCGATTCCTTCCTGGTCGAAAATCTTTTTGAAGAAAGCCGCGGTCCGGGCCTCGTTTCCTGGAGGATTGGTCGTGTCAATGCGCAGGTATTCCTGCTCCCACTGCACCGCCAGGTCGGCATATTGCTTCATGCGCTCGGCAGAAATACTCCGCGAGGCAAAAGCAGGCGCAGAAGGTTGCGCATGCAGGGCAAGCGGGGAAACGATCCAACCCAGGAAATAGACCGCAAAACACATGCCTTTACCGATTTTTGCCATGCTTTCTCCTGAAATTGCCGGTCCTTAGCGCACAGCAGTTTTTATATCAGGTCTCCCCAAAATTACTCTTGGGATGGACTTTTCTCTCGTGGTTAGACTCAGGCGGGACTAAAATGTTATTGGAAACGAAAGACTTAGTATTTCCTTAGTTTGGCACTAGAACTGTTAATAGGTAGGACGGGCGCCAGATTCAAGGCGCCACAGTTTCAGGCCAGCCCAGGTGTCTGTAACTGGCCGAAAGTGCATCAAAGAGTGACCCAAGCTCAGTCGTTTTTGGGGACGCAGACAACAAAATCACGCAACACGCGCGTTGAGGCGTGCTGGAGTGGAGCCCTTGATGCTCCCCCAAAATTGGAGGAAGTCGAAATGAAGAACCGTATATTTTTAGCGCTACTCTTGGCGAGCGTGCTTGCGCTTCCAGTCTTCGCGCAGCAGTCCGCTCCGGCCACCCAGGACCAACCCGCCGCCACCGCGAACTCGACCGACCAGAGCACGGTCGGCGCCAGCGGCAAACCGGCCTTGCAGCCCGACACCCATCAGGGCTTCTGGGGAAAGATCAACCCCTTCGCGCGGAAAAAGTATGTGCAGCGCCAGACCGCGCCGATCCGTGACCGCGTGAACGAGCTGGATGAGCTGACCGCGTCCAACACCAAAATGATCAAGGACGTCGATTCGCGCGCGACCGAAGGCATCCGTTTGGCTTCGGCGAAAGCGAACGAAGCCGATCAGCACGCCATTGACGCCGGCAATAAGGCGACGCTGGCGAACCAGACTGCTACCCAGGCCAACAATCGCTTGACCACGGTCGAGCAGGTTGTAGGCAACATCGACCAGTACAAGGCTTCGACCCAGACGGAAATCCGTTTCCGTCCCGGCCAGAGCGTGTTGAGCAAGAACGCCAAGTCTGCCCTGGATGAGATGGCTACCCCGCTGAAAGATCAGCGCGGATACATCATCGAAGTGCAGGGCTTCTCTTCCGGCCGTGGCCAGGCTGCAATCGCCACCTCGCAGAAGATGGCCGATTCCGTGGTGCGCTACCTGGTGCTGAACCATGAGATCCCGGTTTACCGGATCTTCGTCGTGGGCATGGGCAACGCTCCGGCCGCGACCGACGATGCGTCGGCCAAGACCAAGCGCGTGAGCGGTGGACGCGTGGAAATCAGCCTGCTCAAGAATGATGTGGAGCAGCTGAGCGCCAACGCGGCTCCTGCCACGAAGTAAGTTGTAATTCCGACGGGTGAAAGCCCCTTGCGAAAGCAAGGGGCTTTTTGTTTTTCAGTTTCAATCTTGGGTGCACTCCATCCGTCTGTCCCTAATTCCCCCGATTTTCTTGACAACGCCTTCGTTCTTATCAAGGGGCCCCCCTTCAACCAAAATCTGGGAGTGGCGGCGAGCCGCCCGCCTCCACAACACAATCAAACCTGCATGACATTTGGCTTAGTTGTGGAATGAGATTGCGCCGAACAGGCCGTGCTGTTCGTTGCTTCCTCCTGCGGTGAAGTAGAGAGTGTTGGGATCGCCGACTCCGTCGTTGCGGAATACTAAAGCCCACAATCCAGGGTTAGTGATCACTTTGCCGGTTCGATCTTTGAGTGGACCTAAGAAATTTCCGGTTGCAGGATCGAAGGCGTTGATGGTCCCGTCGCCAAAGTTGCCAATCAGGATGTCATTGCTGAATGGGCCGAAGTTGGCGCTGGCTTGGGTGACTCCCCACGGCGCATTCAGCGGGCCGTTCGAAGCGAAGCGGGAGATGAAGTTACCCTCTAGGTCGAAGAGGTCCACGATACCGTTGCCTGGGCCGGTTACGGGGTCGTGTTTCGCAGCGTCTTGCAAGGCGTAAGTTATGAACACCTGGTTGCCAATAGGCTGGATGTTGAGGGGTGCATAACCTGCTGGTAAGTTTGGGTCAGTAAAGTCTCCCGGTGGACCTAGCAAAGCAAATTCATTGGTAAAGGTTGAGATAACCCCACTGTGGAAATTGGCAACTGCCAGGAACTCTCTGCAACAGGCGGGAGTCAAGATGGCGAGTCCCTTGTATACCACGCCTCCCTGGGAGAAATCAACGGCGAGGAGACCGCTGGTTGGAGTGTCGCCATTCACTGTGGACCAAGTGGAAATGGTCCCATCTTCGGTAGCAAAGATAAACTGGGCGGGGGTATGAAAAAATAGAAAATCTCCAGCGACCGGGTTGAAGATGATACCTGTGGGTTTCGCAGCAGAAGTGTCCGCGGGCGGTGCGGGAATTGCTACCGCTAAAGGGGCTTGTGGCAAACCCGAAGCGTCGAATTGTTGCGCGACTCCGGTGTTGTTGTTGGGGATCCAAAACGGCCCTCCGGGCATGAATGCGATGCCCCAGGGATTGAGGAGTCCACGATCGGTATGGTTTGCGATTCCGGGAGTGTCGGAAACTAGATTGGTTTGCTGGAAACCGCTGCCGGATTGCATGGACATGGTTGTACCACCGCCACAACCAAGTAAAAGTAATGTTAAAGAGAGGGGAGCACAGAGTAGAACAAACTTACCTTTCAAACTAAAAATCCTCCTCAGAGTGGATGGAGAATTAAGGATATTTGGAGGCGGTGATTTAGTTGTCAGCGAGTTGTCACGGGGAGGTCAATGAAAGTAAAAACCGATTCTATCTTCCGCCACTTACATTCAGGATTGTGCCAGTACAGTAGGAAGCTTCGTCGGACAGTAACCAGAGAATAGCTTGGGATATTTCGATGGGCTGGCCTCCGCGCTTTATGGGGATGGAATCTTTCATGCGATCCACGCGGATTGCACTTGAAGGCCGCAGCTATTTATGCCACGGCCTTTCAGTTTCTTTTTGCCGTACTTAGTTATGGAAAGAGATTGCTCCGAACAGACCGTGCTGCTCGTTGCTTCCTCCCGCGGTGAAGTAGAGAGTGTTGGGATCGCCGACTCCGTCGTCGCGGAATACTAAAGACCACAATCCAGGATTGGTGATCACATTGCCTCTTTGATCTTTGAGCTGGCCTCGGAAATTTCCGGTTGCAGGATCGAAGGCATTGATGGTCCCGTCGCCGAAATTGCCAATCAAAATGTCATTGCTGAATGGGCCGAAGTTGCCGCTGGCCTGGACGACTCCCCATGGCGCATTCAACGGGCCGTTTGTGGCGAAGCGGTGTTGGAAGACGCCGATTTGATCATAGACATCCACAATGCCGTTACCTGCACCGGGAACCGGATCGTGCTTCGCGGCGTCCTGAATCGCGTAGGTCACGAAGACTTGAGTTCCAATCTGCTGAATGTTGAAGGGGGCGTAACCCCCCGGGAGATCAGGATCGGTGAATCCGTTGGGGATTCCTAAGAAGTCGAATGAAACCGTAAGGGTTCCTATGGATCCGGAATGGAAATCTGCGAGCGCCAAAAATTCCCGGCAACAGTCGGGAGTCAGGATGGCGAGTCCTTTGAGAACCTGGCGGCCCCCGGAGACATTAGCAACCAGATTTGCGCTTGTCGGAAAATTGCCATTGACTGACGCCCAGGTGGAAATGGTCCCATCTTCTGTAGCAAAGATGAATTGGGCCGGTGTATGAAGCAGCTGAAAATCTTCAGCAATGGGATTGAAGACGATGCCCGTGGGCCTCGCGGCAGAAGTGTCCCCAGGCAGTGTAGGAATTCCAACTACTAAAGGAATTTGTGGTGCGCCGGAAGGGTCGAATTGTTTGACGGTCCCGAAGTTATTGTCGGCGATCCAAAACGGCCCTCCGGGTGTAAATGCGATACCCCAGGGATTAATGAGTCCACGATCGGTGTGGTTTGCGATTCCGGGAGTGTCGGAGACAAGGTTGGTCTGCTGGAAACCGCTGCTGGATTGCATGGACATGGTCGTACCGCCGCCACAACCAAGTAAAAGTAATGTTAAGGAGAGGGGAGCACAAAGTAGAACAAACTTACCTTTCAAACTAAAAATCCTCCTCAGAGTGGATGGAGAATTAAGGATATTTGGAGGCGGTGACTTAGTTGTCAGCGAGTTGTCACGGGGAGGTGAATGAAAGTAGATCTGAATTCTATCTTCCGCCACCCATTGTTTTTCTAGATTTCAAGGAAAATCAATCCATCTTCAGTCCGCCGGTGAGCTCGGCGACTTTGGGGACACGATGTTCCACGCACCAGTTATCTAATTCATCCACGATCTTTTCCGTCGCACGCGGATCCCAGTAGCTAGCAGTTCCAATCTGCACAGCAGTCGCCCCAGCCAGCATGAATTCCGCAATGTCCTCGGCCTTGGAAATTCCGCCCATACCGATCACCGGAATCTTTACGACTTTGGCGGCGTCGAACACCATGCGCAGAGCGATCGGCTTAATCGCAGGCCCAGAGAGTCCAGCGGTAATGTTGGCGATGCGGGGCTTGCGAGTCTCAGCATCGATCGCCATGGCTACGAAGGTGTTGATGAGCGAGATTGCATCGGCCCCCGCATCCTGCGCAACTTTCGCCATGTGAGCGATGCTGGTGACATTCGGCGACAGCTTCACGATCAACGGCCGCTTGGCTACGCGCTTGGCCAGGCTCACTACTTCTTCCAGAGAACGCGGATCACTGCCAAACTGGATGCCGCCGTGCGCGGTGTTGGGACAGGAGACGTTCAGCTCGTAGGCAGCAATGCCTTCGCCTTCGTTCAGGATGTGAATGGTTTGTTCGTAGTCCTGCCGGGTGTACCCGAAAACATTGGCGAAAACCACGATATCTTTCAGTTCGCGCAGCTTGGGAAGTTTTTCATTTACGAAAGCGCGGGCGCCGATGTTCTGCAAACCGATGGCGTTGAGCATCCCCGCCGGAGTTTCGTATAAGCGCGGCGGCGGATTGCCGATCATGGGTTCTTTGGAGAGGCCCTTGACCACAAATCCCCCGAGCTTATCGAGGTGCAGAACGTCCTCGAATTCCACGCCGTAGCCAAAAGTCCCGCTGGCCGCAATGATTGGATTTTTCAGGTGAATTCCGGCAAAGCTTACGGCAAGACCGGTTTTTGGGACACTATTTCCGGGTGGCGCCATCAGCGAGCTCCTGCACAGGGAATGTTACCGGCTTGATTTGACCGATGGGTGGAGCAGACTGGCGCTCCAACTGCGGACTCTCTCCGCGGCGCGGGGCCAGACTCTCGGTCAGCACGCGGCCGACTGCATGGGTGGGCGCGTTGATGCCTAATAAAGAAGCGAAGGTTACCGCCAGGTCCACTGGTTCCACCGAGGTACGGTAGGTTCCGGGTTGAAAAGGAATTCCATAAAACGCCAGCGGCACATGCGTATCATAGGTATAAGGCGAGCCGTGGTCGGTCCCGCTTTCGCCGAATAGAACAAAAGGAGGAGGAACGATTCTCACATACCATCCGCCCAGTGGGGAATAACTGTTTAAATATTTCGCGCCTGCCGGGGTATCGGGCACATCTCCATGGGCCAGTTGGGAGCGGGTGTAGTAGCCACGCATGCCAAATTGTTTTAACAGTTCTCCCACCATGCGCTCGGCGTCTTCCTCTTTTATTTTCGCGGCCGCGAAGGCTTCATCGTTCAACCAGGCGATGGTGAAGCCGAGGTCCTCGACAAAGTTGGCGGGATGCCCGGGGCTGAGTTTGGCCGATAAATCTGCATTGAGCTTAGCCTGTAGCTTGTCGCCGGGCAGTGCCAGCGCTGGGACGCGCAGCTTCGCGGCGACGGCGGGTACGGGAGCGACTCCATGGTCCGCCGAAAGCGCGATCCATAGATTGGCAAGTCCAAGCTGGTGACCCAGGAAGTCGAAAAATCCGGCAAGCTGGCGGTCCAAGGCCAGCGCCATGGCCTGCATCTCGGGGGAATCGGGTCCGACTTTGTGTCCCAGAATATCGTTGGCGGACAAACTCACAATCAGTAAATCCGTGGCCGGGCCGCTGCCCAGTTTCTCGTAGGTGATCAACTCGCGGGCGAAATCGAATTCATAGTCATTGGCGAAGGGAGTGGCCCCGACGACCCCATAAAAATCCTGCTTGCCGGGCTGGGTGGCGGTGGTCCGCAGCACGTTGCCGCTGGCGTCTTTCCATTCGAGATTGAGATATTTTTCCCCCTGCTTGCTGTCCTGGAAGTCCTGCGCCCACTGGGGAAGTTCGCTGCGGTAGTAGGTGGAAGTGACCCAGGCCCCGCTTTTTGTATCAATCCAGTAAGCGCCGCCGGCGAAACCCGCGGGCAAAACCGCGGCGCGGTCTTTGAGAGAAATACCGAACACGCGCGACTTGCCCTGAGTGGCAAGCTTGAGTTCATCACCCAGGGTATCGGCCAGGAGATTGCGCGGGGACGAACCCACCGCATTGCCGGCGATTCCTACGAGTTTCGTGCCGTCATCCTGGACCGAGGTGACCATTCGCTTGAGCCGCGGGTCCCACCACTCATTGGTTAGAATGCCGTGGCCGTTGGAATATGCGCCGGTCATCAGGGTCGCGTGTCCGGGAGCGGTCTGGGTGTTGGCGTAGTTGTAATTGCAGTTGGTGAAATAGGCGCCGTGGTCGAGGAAGAGCTTGAAGCCGCCTTCCCCGAACTGATCGCGGTAGCGTTCCAGGTAGTCGGCCCGGAACTGGTCGATCACCACAATGACTACTAGCTTTGGCCGCGCATTGTAGGCAGAAGCGAGAGACAATTGCGCGGACATCAGGCACAGCAGCAAGATCGGGCCTGGGCAACGGGGGAGTCTCATCGCGCTGGTAGTGTACAACCTCGCGGGATAGCGTCAAAAGCGACCGCGCCATGGTCGAGTCATCCGTGGGACATGATATTTTCAATGAAGGAGACAAATGGAATGAAGAAAATAGGAATCCTGGTAGCTGGCACGGGTTTGCTGTTGCTGCTTAGCCTGGGCTTTTCCTTTGCCGCCCCTCCCCCTTCCGCGGCAAAGATCGCCCGCGGAAAATATCTAGTGGAAGGCGTGGCAAAGTGCGGGGACTGCCACAGCCCGCTCAATGACAAGGGAGCGCCGATTCCGGGCAAAGAACTGCGCGGGGCTACTCTGAGCTTCCAGCCCACTACACCCATGCCGGTGTGGGCGGACAAGGCCCCAAACATCGCCGGATTGCGTGGTTGGGAACAGGCGGACGCGGTCAAATTCATGATGACGGGCCTCGCGTACAATGATTTGCCGGCCCGCCCGCCGATGCCGCAGTACCGATTGAACAAAGAAGATGCCGAAGCAGTGGTGGCGTACTTGAAGTCATTGTCACCTGCCGCGAAGTAGGGGGAATGAGACTCTGGTGAAGCGATTCATTGTGGCTATGGTGTTGTCGGGAGTGCTGGCCGCGGCCCAGCAGAAGTCCTCCGATCCGGTGTTGGCGGCCATGACCCAGGAGCTGGCCCGGTCTTTTGAGAACCTGAAGAAGACCCCGGCGCCCCCTTATTTCCTGGCCTATCAACTTACCGACAATCGCGCCCTTCGGGTGACCAGTTCGTTTGGGGCGCTGACCTTCAGTGGGGACGATCGAACGCGCGTCCTGGACATCGACCTGCGTGTGGGGGACTACACGCTCGACAATACCCATCCCTTGCGGGGCAATGCGCGTTTTCGCGGTTTTGGCGACGACTTCCGCAGCATGCGGGTCCCGTTGGATGACGATTCCGACGCCTTGCGCACAGCCCTCTGGTACGAGACCGACCGCAAATACAAAAGCGCGGTCGAAGACCTGGAGCAGGTCAAGGCCAACGTCGCCACCAAGGTGGAAACCGAGGACAAATCCGGGGATTTCTCGCAGGAGCCGGCGCAGAAGTATATCGAGGACATTGCCCCGTTTTCGTTCGACCGTGCCGCCTGGGAAGCGAGGGTGCGTAAGATTACCGCGCCGTTCCGCAATATTCCAGGGATCAGTGAAGCCAGCGCGGAAGTCAGCGGAGAGATTGAGACCCGCCGTTATGTAAACAGCGAAGGCAGTGTGGAGCGCTTGTCCGCGCCTCTCTACCGGCTGGTGATTTCCGCCACCATGAAAGCCGATGACGGCATGGAACTGCCGCTGCACCAGACCTACATGTCGTTTCGCCCGGACGGGCTGCCGGACGATGTGACGATTTTTGAAGATGTGGGGCGGATGATCAAAACTCTGGTGGCCTTGAATAAAGCGCCGCTGGCGGAGCCTTACACCGGGCCGGCCATCCTCTCCGGGCGCGCCGCGGCGGTTTTCTTTCATGAAATTTTTGGCCATCGCATCGAGGGTCAGCGGCAGAAGAATGAAGACGAAGCGCAGACCTTCAAGAAAAAAATAAATCAGCCGGTCCTGCCCGATTTCTTGTCGGTATATTCGGACCCGACCCTGAAGCAAGTCCAGGGTACGGAGCTTCTCGGCTACTACCCATTTGACGATGAAGGCGTAAAAGGACGCCGGGTCACGGTGGTGGAGAATGGCGTGCTGAAGAATTTTCTGATGTCGCGCGCGCCCATTGACGGTTTCCCCCGGTCCAATGGTCACGGGCGGCGGCAGCAGGGCAACGCAGTGGTGGCGCGGCAATCGAACCTGATTGTGGAGAGCAAGCGAGCGGTTTCCCGCGATGAGCTCAAAAAAATGCTGATCGAGCAGATCAAGGCCGCCAACAAACCTTATGGGTTGATTTTCGACGACATTGAAGGCGGCTTCACTTTTACGCAGCGGACGCTGCCCAATGCGTTCAATGTCATGCCGACCGTCGTCTACCGTATCTACCCGGATGGCAGGGAAGAATTGGTGCGCGGCGTGGACCTGATTGGCACACCCCTGATCGCGTTCAGCAAGATCACGGCGGCCGACAATGAAGTAGGAGTGTTCAACGGAATCTGCGGCGCGGAGTCCGGCTGGGTGCCGGTTTCGGCAATTTCGCCGGGTTTACTGGTTGCGCAGATCGAAGTGCAACGCAAGGAAAAATCACAGGAGAAAGCGCCGGTGCTGCCTTCTCCTCCAGCGGACTAGTAATTTTGGGCGGGATGGTGTTCGCAGAGTCCTTGCCAGTTCGCAAAGACCCGCAACCCGGATGTAACTGGAGGCACTACCGGAGTCAGCATGAAAGCGATAACAAGCATCGTGGTTGGTCTGCTGGCGGCCACGCTGCCGGCGTGCGCGCAGGAAAAACCAGATGTCGTCATGAAGGCGATGAACGACGAACTGGCGCGGTCGGTAAACCAGCTTCACGTGCCGGACCTGGAGAAACCATACTTCATTTCCTACCGCGTGGACGACCTTGACAGCGCGATGATTTCAGCGACCCTGGGCAGCGTGACCCAAAGCAATCCCATCCACACACGAATCCTCGGGGTAGAGGTAAGGGTGGGCGACTACGCCTTCGATAACAGCAACTATGTTTCCGCCCAAAGCTTTGGTGGCATGGGCATGTCCAGCGGCGTGGCGCAGGGGCCGTTGGATGACGATTACCAGCAGGTGCGGAGGCAACTGTGGGTGACTACCGACGCGCAGTTCAAACACGTGGCGGAAGAGTTCTCCGCCAAAAAAGCGGCGTTGGCGAACCGCAAACGCTCCACGGATATCGCCGATTTCAGCAAGGAGCAACCAGCCATCGTCCATGAACCCCCGGCCGATGCGAAAGCGGATGTCGCCGCCCTGGAGCAACTGGCGCGCGAAGTGTCACTCCCATTCAAGCAAATACCGGCGGTGGTGACCTCGGCGGTGCAGATTGAATTCCGGAACATGTACACCCGTTACGTAAACAGTGAAGGCTCCACGTTTACCCGTTCGGACCCGCGCTATGCGCTGCGCGTCGATGCCGATACCCAGGCCTCCGATGGGTTGCCGATTCACGATACGCTTCAGTTCTTCGGACGCTCGTTGAACGACTTGCCGGCCAAGAGTGAACTGGTCGCCAAAGCAAAGGACATGGGACTGCGCTTGCAGAAGTTGCGCGCAGCATCCTCCATGGAGCAATACAACGGGCCAGTATTGTTTGAAGGCGATGGCGCGGCGGAAGTCTTTGCGCAGGTGTTTGCCCCCGGTCTGACGGCCTCGCGAATTCCGGACAGCGATGATCCCCGCTTTGAGGTCTTCTTCAAGCAGATGATGAGCCAAATGGGCCTGGGAGGCAGTCTGCTCGACCGCATTGGCGGACGGGTGTTGCCGGAGTGGATGGACCTGGTGGACGATGCGCGGGCCAAGGAATTTCAGGGCACCAAGCTCGTGGGGTCCTACGAGATTGACGACGATGCGGTGCCTTCTCACACCACAAAACTGGTGGATAAGGGGACGCTGAAGACTTTGCTGACCGCGCGCGTGCCGGTGCGCGCGATTTCCCATAGCAGCGGAAGCCGAAGAAGTTTGGGGCCGGTACCCAGCAACTTGATCCTGACCACAAGTAAGACATCCAGCGATTCCGAGTTGCGGGAAGAGCTGTTGCGCCGCGTGAAGGAGCGTGGATTGGAGTATGGAATGATCGTACGCCGCACGGGAGGCGGGGCCAATCCGGCCATGCGGGCGGCGGCGATGATGGCGGGGTCCCCGCAGTCGGCGCCGACCAATACATTGCTCGAAGTGTACAGGCTTTTTCCCGACGGGCATGAGGAGTTGGTGAAGGGCGCGGAGCTTTCCGGGCTGACCACGGCGACGTTCCGTGACATTGTGGCGGCGGGGGACAAGCCGGTGGTTCTGAATCAGCAGGTAATTCCCAACATCAATTCAGTCTTTACCATGGGGATCGCCGGCGGACTGGATATGCCAGTGGCGTCTTTTGTGGTGCCGGCGCTGCTGTTTGAGGAGGTTTCCTTGACCAAAGCGGAAGGGCCGTTCCCTGCGCCCCCGGCATCGAAGGCGCCGCTGGCTGGGAATTAGGGCCTGGTTTTCCCAGCGATCAATGGCGTGTTTTCGGCGGCCCCGACGATTTAAGATTTTTGCGTTACCTTGGATATCGGGCCCAAATCTTAAACCGCAGAGGCCGCCGAGAACCGCCGCAGAGAACGCAGAGGATTATGTGATTTAGACAAGTTACGGATAAGGCCTGATCGCGTACACTTTCCCTTTCATTTCCGCTAAAGTAATGGGTTCCCATGCTTGATCTGAATTTTGTCCGTAACAACCTGCCCCGGGTCGAGGAGAAACTGCGCGCGCGGGGCATGGACCCGGCCGAAGTTTTGAAGGATTTCAACGCCGTGGATGCGCAGCGGCGTGAGGCCATTACCGCCGCCGAAGGCATGAAGGCGCAGCGCAATCGGGCGTCCGAGGATATCGCCAAGCTGAAGAAGAGCGGGCAGGATGCCAGCGCGCAGATGGCGGAAACCAAGGAGCTGCGCGAGAGGATCCAGGAATCCGAAAAGACGGCCGGGGAACTGGAGCAGAAGCTACAGGAGATCATGGCGGGGATTCCCAACCTGCCTGGCGATACCGTTCCAGTCGGCAACAGCGCGGATGACAATGTCGAAGTCCGCCGCTGGGGTTCAGCGCCGAAATTTGATTTTGATCCCAAGGCGCACTGGGATTTGGGCGAGCAGCTTGGCGTGTGCGTTCTGGGGCGGGCGGTAAAGTTGACCGGGCGGCGCTTCGCTGGTTATTGGGGCATGGGCGCGGGGCTGGAGCGGGCGCTGGCGAACTTCATGCTCGACCTGCATACCCGCGAGCACGGCTATACGGAAGTCCTGCCGCCGTATCTGGTGAATTCGGATTCGATGTATGGCACCGGGCAACTGCCCAAGTTTGCCGCGGATTTGTTTCGCGTGCCGCACGGGGAAAAAGATTTGTGGCTGGTACCCACGGCGGAAGTCCCGATCACAAACCTTTACCGGGATGAAACTCTTGATGCAGCACGTCTGCCAATTTCCCTGACCGCATACACTCCGTGTTTCCGCAGCGAGGCGGGATCTTACGGCAAAGATGTGCGCGGCATCATCCGCCAGCACCAGTTCCAAAAAGTCGAACTGGTGAAGTTCGCCAAGCCGGAAGAGTCTTACGAGCAACTGGAAAAACTTACCAACAACGCAGAAACCATCCTGCAAAAACTCGGTCTACACTATCGAGTGATGGCGTTATGCACTGCCGACATGGGGTTCTCTTCAGCCAAGACTTACGACATCGAAGTCTGGCTGCCGGGGCAGCAGTTGTTTCGCGAGATTTCTTCGTGCTCGAATTTCGAGTCATTCCAGGCGCGGCGGGCCAACATCCGCTACCGGCCTGAAGGCAAAAATAAAACTGAACTGGTCCATACTCTTAACGGCAGCGCCCTCGCGGTAGGGCGCACCTGGCTGGCGATTCTCGAGAACTATCAGCAGGCCGACGGCACGGTGGTTGTCCCGGAAGCTCTCCGTCCGTACATGGGGACTGACCGTTTGACCCCGAAAAAGTTCTGAACACAGGAACTTCATTGCCAAGATGGAAGGCGGAAACTAGACTTGAACAAGACTGAAGCCACCACCCTTCAGGCCGGCATTTCCCCCGTTCCGATGACCGGAATCTGGCGCACAATCCGCGGGTATATTCTGTGGTCTTACGAGCGTGGCACTCTCCAATATGACGTCATGGTCACGCTGATCCTTCTGTTCGTTTTTATTTCGCCGCACTACCTCAACTACAACGACAAACCGATCGATCGCAATTTGCATCCTACTGGGGTGGTGGTAGTGCCGGATGGAAACGGGTTTATCTTTGAAATAGAGGGACCTGCGGTGAAAGGGACCGATGATGTCGCGGTGAGGGCCCAGCTATTGCGTATTATCGAGCCGATTTCGGGTGAGATTACGATCACGAAGTATGAAGTAGTGCGCGACCGCAAGGGTAACGTAGTGAGTTACAAGGTCTGGGCCCAGCGAGGCTAGCGGAAGCAGGTCATTATGCAGATTGGACGGCGGTGCCTGCGCGGTGTCGTTCTTTTGGCTGTTTCCTCAGCGCTGTTCTCTCAAACCCCCTCGTCCCAGAAGGATGCGCTTTCATTGGAACAAGTCCTGGACTCGATGGACAAGGCGGCAGCCAGCTTTCGCACCATCGAAGCTGATTTTGCCTGGGACCAATATCAGAGAGTGGTGGACGAGACCGATACGCAAAAAGGCAAAATCTACTTCCGCAAGGCCGGGAAAGAAATCCAGATGATGGCGGACATAACCGGGCCGGATGCTGGGGACCGAAAGTCAATATTGTTTTCGGATTCAAAACTTCAGATCTATCAGCCCGCCGCGGCGAATAAGATGGACCAAGTCACGATCTATAACACCAGCAAGAATTCTGAGGTGGAAAGTTACTTGCTGCTGGGTTTTGGTGGCCGCGGACACGATTTGTCCAAGTCTTTCGACGTTACCTATGAAGGAACTGAAAAGCTGGGTGGAGTTGAAACCGGCAAAATCAAACTCGTCCCCAAATCAGAAAAGGTAAGGAACAACTTTGACCAGATCCTCTTATGGATTGACCCCAGCCTTGGGGTTTCTGTCCAGCAACAACTTTTTCCACCTAAGAGTGGGGATTACCGGCTGGCCAAGTACTCCGACATTCGTACGAACCAGAAGATCCCGGACAATGTGTTCAAGCTGAAAACGACTGGAAAGACGACTTTTGTTACACCTTAGGACGCTAGGGACAAAACCGTAACCGATTGCATAACCTGTCAAAGATTAGGGCTGAAAAAGGGGCGCGTGCCGTTTATACTGCGCCAAGACAATAAGCTGGACTGATTTTCTCTTTATGGCCAAGGTTTTTACCATCCCGGTCCCTCCCAAGCTAGGCGGCAGAAGGCGTGAGACCGGCTCGGACCAACGGTATGTGGAAGGCCAACGCCTGCTGGTGGAGGCCATGAAGTACCTGGCGCAGTCTGATCCGGTGTCGAACAAGGACGCCGTACAGTTGCTCTCCGAACACGTCCGCACCCGCTTCCGCATGACCGATTCGCCTTTGAGCTAGGCGCATTTAGTTCTGTTTATTACTCCCATAAGCATTCCCATAATGTCTTTGTTATGAGTCACATGACTTCTAGTCAAGTGCAGATTTTACTTGACGCGCTAGTCACGTTGCGGAATACACTCTGTGAATAAGACAAACCAGTGTGGCGTAGGTTGCACTGGTTTGAAGTTCCCCGGAGGATCCCCCATGCAGAGGTTGTGGACCCGCAGAGCGGTGTTGTTGGCCGCCTATTGTTGTTCTCTGTTGACGCTTCCGGCCTTTGCCCAAAAAATCACCGGGGACATCGCGGGGACAGTGACCGATAACAGCGGCGCTGTGGTGAAAGATGCCCGGGTGACTGGCGTGAATACGGCGACAGGCGAGACGCGTTCCGCAACCACATCCGATGCCGGGTTTTACCGGATTTTGGAACTGCCTCCAGGCAACTATAAGGTCACAGCTACGGCGCAGGGGTTTAAGACGGTCACACGGGAGGCACAAGTAGCCATCGCCTTGGTTACAAGCGCAGATTTCCAGTTGCCGGTCGGGCAGGTTTCTGAAACTGTCCAAGTCGAGGATGTGGCCCCCTTGGTGGACGCAACTGAGAACCGCCTTAGCACATTGATTGAAGCCCGCCGGGTTTCAGATCTTCCGAACAATGGGCGCGACTTTAATAATCTTTTGGACGGTGTGCCCGGCGTGCAACGCAGCCCTGGCGGGGGATACCAAAGCTTAAACATTAACGGGCAGAGAGCCACCTCCAATAACTTCGCGGTGGATGGTATCCCCAACAATGACCGCTATTATGGGGAGCCGTCTCTGGGACAGGCGGCCATTTCGGGGACTGCCTCCGCGCTGATCCCGCTGGAAGGGATTTCCGAGTTTAATGTGGAATCCAATTCCGGCGCGGAGTTCGGAGTGAAAGGGGGATCAGTCATCAACGTTGGGTTGAAAAGCGGGACCAATGCGATTCATGGCAGCGCGTTCTGGGACCGGCACACGGACGTGTTCGACGCGGTGAATCATTTTGCCGCCACGACGACGCCTTTTCGTCTGAATCAGTTTGGCGCATCGGTTGGATTTCCCATCATCAAAGATAAAGCCTTTGGATTTGTGTCCTATCAAGGCTTTCATCTCAAGGACCAGTTCCCAGCACACATTACCTTACCCACCCCGGCGCAAATATCCGACGCGACCCAATGTGTAGTCACGGGAGTAAATCCGAATACTTCCGGCACCGTGGGACCCGATGGTGTCACTCCCTGGACGACTTGCCTAAACAATGGCCCAGGACCGGGGAGCGATCAGATTTATGGTACCGCCGATGACGGCACGGTAAATTCCATCGGGGCAAAACTGTTGTCTTTCTATCCCACAAGCGCGACTGGAACGGAAGATATTACCGCGAATAATAGCCTTGACCTCAACAACTTCCACGTGAAATTCGATTACGTTTTCAATCAAAAGCACCGGGTTTCGGTGAAATATCTGTTCGGCGACAGTTTCCAAAGCCAGCCCGCAGCGGCTGGCGTGCCGCAATCGGTTGGCCCGTTGGCGACAAATGCCAATATGTGGAACTCGGTTGCGCCGTCCCGGGCACAGTTGGCGGGAGTAAATTACACGTGGACCATCAGTCCCAGCATCGTGTTGGAAAGCAGATTCGGATATCAGCGGTTTTCCCAACGCATTGGCGTAAACAATAACATCGATCCCAATGCTCTCGGCATCAACACCGGCCCCTTAGGGGCGAATGCGCAAGACCAAGAAAATTTTGGCGTGCCGGCGGTGTATTACCTGGGATATTTTGGGCCATCGGGTTACGCGACGATCGGCGGGATCCAGGGATATCCGATCGTGACCCGGCCGGATGCGTCGTATGACTGGCAGGAACACTTGACCCTGATCAAGGGCAGCCACACCATTAAAGTCGGTGGTCAATATCAGGATGCTTACACAAAGAGCCGGCGGGACCGGTCCCGTTCCAACTTTTCGTTCTACTACTATGGGTTCTCGGGTTGCGCCTCCGGGGGCGCCTGCGACCCGCTGTTTGGCTATATCGGCCCCGCCAGCCCAGGAGTGACCCAGAGCAACCCAGTGGCAGCTCTGAATGAATTGTTGCTTGGCCTAACCGAGGACAGCAGCCGATCCTTCGGGGTAACCCAGCGCCACATGTACCAGAAATCGCTTGGCCTCTACGTGCAGGACACTTGGAAGGTCAAACCGAATTTTACCCTGGAAGCTGGGGTACGTTGGGATGTTTCCGGCGCGCTTGGCGAGAGAAATAACCTTGGAGCCAATTTCTTGCCAGACGATCCAAAAGCGGACGCCACGGGGTTCGTAACGTTGGCCAAACGGCCGCTATACAACACTGACATGAACAACTTTGGCCCGCGGCTGGGGATTGCCTGGGACATCTTCAAGAACGGCAAGACCGTACTGCGCTCGGGCTACTCCCTTAATTACGATGTGCCCAATTTCGCGGCGATTGCCGCCCCCCAAACCTATTTCAATATGTGGAGCGGCACAAGATCGGGGTTCTTTACACAGGTCCCTGAGGGGAATTTCGCGCTAGATTTCACCACCACCCCGGCAGACAATGTCACGCTCTTCAATAGTGGCACGAAGGCAAATTCATTGTGTGACTTTTTCGTATGCCTCGCGGCAGGCGTGCCCATCTACGGCCAAAATCCTACTACTACGTCAGCCCCCAGCGTGGTGCAAGTGGTCCGCAATTTCCAGACACCCATGAATCATGGGTACAATTTAACCATTGAACAAGAGCTTACGAGCAAGACTTCTTTCAGCCTGGCGTTTGTTGGCACGACCGGACGGGACCTGGCCAATTGGCGGGACTTAAATGCTTGTCAAGTCAGCACCGCGGCATGCGACTCGAGCCGCCAGCCTTTTACGGCCCGTTTCCACGACGCGGGCGGGAACGGCCTCTATAACCATATTTTGCAGCTCAACAACGATGGTTACTCCAATTACAATAGCTTGCAGTCCGCGTTTAAGGTGCGGGATGTTCATGGTGTAACCGGACAATTGAATTTTGTCTGGTCCAAAACCATGGACACCGGTTCTACCAACCGGGGTTTCACGTTCTTCTCCGATTTTCAGAATCCTTATAGCGTTGACAAGGCGTATTCCCTGTCTGACTTCGATACCCCCTGGAACGTGAATTTCACATTGGTCTATGAGGTCCCCAAAATCCACAGCGTGCACAAGTTGGTGGGAGAAGGCTGGCAAATTAATTCTCTTTTCCGGGCACAAGCCGGACGTCCGTTCAGTGTCTTCGTCAGCAAAGATACTTCCGGTCAGGGGCTGAAGGACACCTACGCAAATTATGACGGAAGTCCGTTGCAGTATGACGCCCATTATCAGAGCGATGGTAAAGCTGCCTACTTCAACACCGCCGCATTCTCCGCACCCACTGCCGGAGAAATAGGAAATGCCCGCCGCAACCTGCTACGCGAGCCTGGAGTTGCCCAGTTGGATATGGGGATATTCAAAAACTTCAAGGTCAGCGAGCATTTTTCAGTAAAGTTCAAGTGGGAAGTTTTTAATGTTCTGAACCACGCCATGTTTGCCATCGTGGGATCAACGACTCCGGCACAGAAGGTGGGGAGTAGTTCTTTTGGACAATTCTTTGCTACTCCGGATGTAGGGATTGGGTTGAACCCGATATTAGGCACAGGGGCTCAACGCAACATGCAGTTTGGCGTAGGAGTAGAGTTCTAACTCACGCTCGAGCCACTTTCCGGGAGTTTACCTCTGGTAAACTCCCTTTTCGTTCCCCATGCGGCGTTTCCACAGATTCCTTCTCTTCCTCGTGCTTGGATTGGCCACAAAAGCATGGACGGAAGCCCCGAATATCGTTTTCATCACCGTAGACACCACCCGCGCTGACCGCATGGGTTTCTTAGGCAATAAACGCGGAATCACGCCGAACCTTGACGCGATGGCGCGCCAGGGGGTGGTGTTTGAGAAAGCCTTTTCCCAGGCCCCATTGACCCCGGTTTCCCACGCCACAATTTTTACCGGGACCTATCCGCAGTTTCATACGGTGACTGATTTCGGCCATCCCTTGCCGGCCTTGCTCCCCTTTATTCCGGAAATCTTGCAGAAGGCCGGATATCATACGGCGGCGTTTATTGGATCGTTGATTCTCGATCCCACGGCCAATATGGCCCCTGGATTTGATCGCGGATTTGATTTTTTCGATGCGGGGTTTCGCCCTAAAGTCGGCGTCAAGGAAGATCGCTATAAGACGGTCGAGCGCCGGGCCGGAGACGTAGTAGCCCGCACCATCGATTGGCTGGGCAAGAACCGGCAGACGCCGTTCTTTGTCTGGGTGCACCTGTACGATCCGCATGCGCCGTACGATCCTCCTGCACCCTACGACAAGCGGTTTGAAGATTTATACGACGGAGAGATCGCCTACGCCGACTCCGCGCTCGGGAAGTTATTTCAGTATCTCCGTCAGCGTGGTTTGTATGACCGCGCATTGGTGGTAATGATGTCGGACCACGGGGAATCGTTGGGCGCGCACGGCGAAAGCATGCATGGCATTTTTCTTTATGACGAGACCATTCATGTCCCGCTGGTGTTTAAGCTCCCCAACGCATTATTGGCGGGCAAGCGAGTGACAACACGAGTGCGGCTGGTGGATGTTGCGCCTACTCTGTTGAGCATGCTGAGTCTGCCGTTGCCGCCGACATTTCAAGGGCAATCGCTTGTGCCGGAGATGAAATCCGGTCTTAAGGCAGCGGGAGACCTGCCCGCTTATGCGGAGACCGAGTATCCGCACCGCGCATTTGGCTGGGCGGGGATGCGTTCCATGCGCGCCGGGAAATATTTGTACGTGCGCGCCCCGAAGCGTGAGCTTTACGACCAGACCGTGGACAAGGCCGCCGAACATAATCTCGCGGCTTCCTCCCCCGCCGTGGCCGGTACGCTGGCAGCGCAACTGGACCGGTTCTACGACCAGACCACCAGCTATCACGGCCAGCCCCAGCAATCCACGCCCAACACCGAGCAGAGTGAGAGCCTGGCCGCGCTGGGATATGTTTCTTCCGCGGCTTTGGACAAGTCGCAAGGTCCGCTGGAAGGAGCGGACCCAAAAGACAAGATAGAAATCTCCAACATCCTGCAGGAAGGCATGATTGCCGTGGAAGATGGGCGGTACGACGAGGCGATTCCCATGCTGCAGCATGTGTTGTCTGACAGTCCGGCGATTACTGCCGCGCAGCTCCAGTTGGGGATCGCTCTGGCGCGGACCAAGCGTTATGCCGAGGCCATTCCCGCGTTAAAGAAGGCGGTGGAGCAGGTCCCCGACGCGGTGCAGGCGCAGTACGAGCTGGGTTTGGCGTTGTTCGAGACTGGGGCCTGGCCGGAATCGGCCCCGTATTTTGAAAGCGTGGCTAAGAAGCGTCCCAAGTGGGTGGATGCGCAATATTCGCTGGCTTCGGTATATGCACGCATCCAACGCGTGCCGGAGGCGGTGGCGCTGCTCGATCAGGTCCTGCAAATGAACCCGGACCACTTTCGGGCCAATCTGCTGCTGGGGAGGATCAATTCTCTACAAGGCGATCCGGCTTCCGCTGTGCCTCGGCTGGAAAAGGCCGTACAGATTGCGCCGAACTCGGGCGAAGCGCACAGCTTTCTGGCCGATGCATATTCCCAGATGGGAAGAGATGCGGAGGCTGCGCGGGAGCGCGAACGAGCCAAGAATTTGCCGCGCTAGAAAGAGCGAACGTTCGATGCAAACTGCAACACCACCTTATTGAGATGTCTTGACATCCTGCATTGATGACTCAGGCGCCCATATGCGGCAACTCAACAAGATGACCACTGGATAGCATTCGAGGGTGTACCGGGTTTCAGGGTTCTCCAGCGTGCCTAAAAAGGCAGAGCGCAGTAGTACGAAGAGCAACAGAACTCCGAGCAGGGGGAATGCCCGCCTTCTTATGAATCCGGCGAGTGCGGCGCTGACATACAGGAGATTGATTACGCCTAACGCCACCGCCAAGGCCGACCACCTGGGGTCATCGTCAAATTCCCACCAGCGTGAGTCCGAAGGCAGGATTTCCGTGCGTGGACGCAGCCACATATCGGCAACGCGCGCCAGCGGCAACCACAGGTAATATCGGACCGGCGACTGCCGGATGCGGTCTGCGGCAAGCTGGGCAAAGCGGGCATCGAGTTCCGGCGTGATGTGCAGCTTGCTGTTGTAATCGGCAAGCAGGTGTTCTGTCTCTTCCTCCTGCCCCTCGGAGTCAAATGCGCGGGAGGGGAGCTTGCTGGCATCCATGGTATTGTCGGGGACTGCCCAGTAAATCTCCTCGACCGAGGTGTAATCCACCATCCAGGTCCGCACCCAGCGGTCAAATCCCATGGGGACAAATTCATCGGGCGCGTTGGCGTAGCGCGGGGCCAAGGGCTGGAAACGATGCAAAACATGCAGGTTTCGCAGCGACCATGGAACTAAAGGCGCCAGCGACACAAGGACGACTACGAAGCCGGCCTGGAGGAAATAGACCAGGGAGGCCGGTGATTTGCGGAGGAGGGAGAAAATCGCCATCATCCCCAAGTATCCTGTGATCGCAGTTAGTAGTAATCCGCCATCCGGGCGAAGAAGGATGGCGCATGCGACTGCAAGACCGCACCCAAACCAGGGAAGCAGTCGGCGATCCCGCCAATCTCTCAGTCCGAGAATCGCCAGGTCGAGCGCCAGGACCGTGAAAAAAATCTCCAGGGTTTCGGTCAACGCGGCGGCCGCGTAGTTGGCAAAGAATGGGCACAATGCCGCGAGCAGGAAAGCGATCTTGGCCGCGCGATCGGAAAGCAGACGCCTGGCCATATCGGCGATGAGGAAGCAACTGGCAAGGTCCACGAGAATTTGGACCATGAGGACGGCGCGGTAGTGCTCCATGCCAAAAATTGAAAAGATCGCGGCCAGAAATGCGGGATAGCCAGGCAGGCGAATGTAGGTCGGGACCGTCGCGGCGCCTTCGCGCACGCCGTAGATGCCGTGCTGGAGCCAGTTCTTGGCGATGTCCCCGTAAATGAACGAGTCGGAAGTGATGGCAGGGAAGAAAAATAAAAAAAACAGCCGCAGGGCCAAGCCGGACAGCAGCGCGAGGAAAAAGAAACGGAAATGACTGCGCAGGAGGGCGCGCACCTCGAAATGATATCAGCCAGTTACTGACATTGCCCCCGGAATCGCTTAGGATATAGATGGCTTTATTCCGCATGGCCCAACCGGTTTTTTACGATCCCCGACAAGCGCGCTGGAAGCGATTACGGCCATTTTTTGACTTTCTAGGCGCGGCAGTAGGGCTGCTGATTCTCTTTTTCGGGTATAAGGTCGTGTTAAGCAGCGATCCTTTGCCGGAATTGCTGCTTCCGGTACAAAAAAAGCCCTTTCATGCGCTGAAAGAAAATGAGAAAGAAAAGGCCCGGGAAAAACGCCGTCAGGCCATCAAGCGCAGTCACCGCAAGTCCAATGCCGCTCCATCCCAGGTAAAGCTAAATGCCGAGGAAGGCATCCGGGCGGCATTCTATGTTTCCTGGGACGCCGCCAGCTATGCGGCGCTGCGCGAGCACGCGGCGCAGATTGACCTGCTCTATCCCGAATGGCTGCATGTGCTGAACCCGGCGGGTGACCTTCAGGCCGTCGATCCTCAGACCAACAAATTCTTTGACGTCGTACAGGGCACGGTGGTCCAGCCGGTGGACGATAAAGTCATGCCCTTTCTGAAGTCCGAGAATACCGGCACGGAAGTTTTTCCCCTGGTGAATAATTTCGACGGCCTGGACTGGATCGACATAGCAAAATTCCTGAATGATCCCGCGGCCCGTGCCCACTTCCGCGATGAGGTCTCCACTTTTCTTGCCACCGATGGCTATCAGGGGCTGATGGTGGATTTCGAGGACTTCCCCCAAAAAGGGCAGCCCGGATATCTCAAATTGCTGCATGAATTGTCAACCGATCTGCATGCCAACGGGAAAAAACTCTACGTTGCCGTGCCCGCGCACAACGAGGAATGGAACTATCCCAAAGTATCGGCGGCGGCGGATGGCGTGGTGCTGATGAATTATGACGAACACTATCCGGGTGGCGCGCCGGGGCCAGTGGCGTCGCAGGACTGGTTTATCAACAATCTACGCTTCGCCAAAAAAGTCATACCGCAGGACAAGCTGATGTGCGCCATTGGAAACTTTGGCTACGACTGGGCCAGGAAACCGCATCACGGAAAACTTCCGGACGACGAGAAAGACAAAAACCAGACTACCCAGGATGCCTGGCTGGCCGCGCGCGATTCCGATGCGGATGTGGATTTCGATTGGGACAGCTCCAATCCTCACGTCCGCTATCTGGATGAACGCAACGTCCAACATGACATCTGGTTTCTGGATGCGGTAACCGCGCTGAATCAGATGCGGGGAGCGGAGGCGCTAGACATCAAGACTTTTGCCCTGTGGCGCCTGGGCGCCGAAGACCGGTCGATGTGGCGCATTTGGGACCAGCCTGGCGACGCTTCCGCTCCGGACAAATTGAAAGATGTTCCCCCCGGCCAGGACGTGGACATGGAAGGGCAGGGCGAGATTCTCCGCATCGAAGCCCGTCCTAACAATGGAGACCGTTCGCTTACGGTCGATTCTGCCACCGGCCTGATTACGGATGAGGTGTTTAATTCGCTGCCTGAGCCTTACCGGGTGGGCCGTTATGGCGCGAACCCCAACCAAGTCGCGCTGACTTTTGACGATGGGCCGGACCCGGCCTGGACCCCGAAAATTCTGGATGTGCTGAAGCAGAAAAAGGCGCCCGCTACTTTCTTCCTGATCGGGCTTCAGGCAGATAAGTTTTCCGATCTGGCGGCCCGAATCTATCGCGAAGGGCATGAAATCGGCAACCATACATTTACTCACCCGGATATCAGCAACATTCCCCCGAGTTTTGCCAAACTCGAGCTCAATCTCACGGAGCAGCTTTTTGCGGCAAATCTAGGGATGCGGACTGTGCTGTTCCGGCCGCCATATTCGGTCGATCAAGAGCCCGATACCGAAGACCAGGTGCGGCCTTTGGAGACTACGCAGCAAATGGGCTATACCACGGTCGGGGACAAACTGGACCCCAACGACTGGAAGGAAACGCCCACGCGCCGTAGCGCCGAGGAAATCGCCTCCGACGTGCTCGCCCATCTGCCGCCGTGCTCACTCTACGACCAGCATTGCGGCAACATCATCCTGCTGCATGACGGCGGGGGGGACCGGCGAGAGACCGTGCGCGCGCTGCCCATGATTATCGATGGCGTGCGCGCGCGGGGTTTTAAAATTGTCAGCGTGCATGAGTTGCTGAATAAAACCCGGGCGGACGTGATGCCTGCCGTTCCCTCCAACGAACTCTGGTCCGCGATGCTGACGTGGGTCGGGTTTTGGCTTTTCGATGTCACCCAAAAAGGGATTGCCTATATTTTCCTGTTGGGCGATTTTCTGATGACCGGGCGGTTCCTGGTGGTGGGCGTGCTTGCGCTTTTTGACCGCTTCCGCGTACGCGCCACGGACCGGGGAGAACAGGTTGCCGCATATCAACCCCGGGTCGCCATACTCATCCCTGCCTATAACGAAGAGAAGGTGATTCGGAGGACCATCCGCGCCGCGCTGGCGTCGACTTATCCCGATCTGCGGGTGATCGTGATCGATGATGGGTCGAGCGACGCCACCCTAACGGTGGCGCGCGAGGCGTTTGCCGCGGAGCAGGCTGCGGGCAAGGTCCTGGTCCTGACCAAGCCCAACGCAGGCAAAGCGGAAGCTTTGAATTACGGCTTGAAGCAGCTGCGCGACGAAGAAATCTTTGTAGGGATTGACGCGGACACGGTGATCGCGGCGGATGCGGTATCGCGCCTGGTACCGCACTTCCTGAATCCCAAAGTGGCGGCAGTCGCAGGCAACGCGAAAGTCGGCAACCGGGTGAATTTGTGGACCCGCTGGCAGGCGCTGGAGTACATCACCAGCCAAAACTTCGAACGGCGCGCGCTGAATACGCTGGGAGCGGTAAGCGTGGTGCCCGGGGCCATTGGCGCTTGGAGAGTTTCCGCGGTGCTGGCCGAAGGGGGCTATCATGTAGATACCGTCGCCGAAGACGCGGACCTTACCATGGCGCTGTTACGCCGTGGCTTGCGGGTCGAATACGAAGACTTGGCCCTGGCCTACACCGAAGCTCCCATCAATGCCAATGGCTTAATGCGGCAGCGTTTTCGCTGGTCGTTCGGAATTCTGCAATCGGTGTGGAAGCACCGGGAAGTGTTCGCCCGCAAGGGCGTGCTCGGTTTCGTGGCCCTGCCTAACATCGTGGTGTTCCAGATCCTGCTGCCGCTGGTTTCGCCGCTGATCGATCTGATGTTCCTCTTCGGCATGGTTTGGTATTTTGTGCAGAAATGGTGGCATCCGGAATCCGCCGACCCGGCCAGCTTCTATCGCCTGGTAGTGTACTTTGTGGCTTTTCTGGTGATTGATTTTGTTACTTCTTCCATCGCTTTTGCGCTGGAACGCCGGCAACCCGATGCGAAAGAGGATGCCTGGCTGCTCAGCCAGGTGTGGTTGCAACGCTTTGCCTACCGGCAACTGTTTTCCGTGGTGTTATTTAAAACGTTAAAACGCGCAGTCCAGGGACAAAAATTTGCCTGGGACAAACTGGAGCGGACTGCCGCAGTAAGTTATTCGCCGGATGAAACCCGGGAGCCGGCCCAGGTCCACTGACTTTCCAGCGGGGCGGGTTGTCGCCCGGACCAGGCCGAAAGGTTCCTTTTCCGCCACTTCCCGCATGGTTACAGCTATTTAGCTGGTCCTATATTAAAATCGCCGCGCCATGAAAATCCCAACCAAAGTTGTGTTCTTGTTCGCCTTGTTCGTGCTGATTGCGACCGGCGCGGCACAGGAGGGCCCGCAGCAATTTGCGTCTCTGGGCGACTTCAAACTGGAAAGCGGGGAAGTGATCCGCGACTGCGGCATTGGCTTCCGCACATTTGGGACGCTCAACGCCGACAAATCGAATGTGGTGGTCTTCACCACCTGGTTTAGCGGCAATAGTGGACAACTCGCCGGCAACTTCGGCCCAGGACGGTTAGTCGACACTTCCCGGTTTTATGGGGTGGCGATTGACGCGTTGGGCAATGGGGTTTCCTGCTCGCCGTCGAACAGCGCCACACAGCCCCACATGAAGTTCCCTTTGTTTACGGTGCGAGACATGGTGAACAGTCAGCACCAATTGCTCACGCAGGTACTGCACATCCAGCACATTGCGGCAGTGATGGGCATTTCTATGGGAGGCATGCAGACGTTTCAATGGATGGTTTCTTATCCGGACTTCATGGACAAGGCCATTCCCATCGTAGGCACGCCACGCATGGCGCCTTATGACATTCTGCATTGGCAGGCGGAAATTGACATCATCATGAATGACGCTGGCTGGAAAAATGGGGACTACTCCGACAATCCGGCGCGGCTGACCCTGGGGGAAATTGGCGCGCTGCTGCTTTCGACTCCGGCAGGCTATAACCGCAAGAACACGCGCCAGCAGGCGCTCGATTCCTTGGAGAAATACAGGAACGACCCGGCATTTGATGCGAACAATCACATACGAACGGCGCAAGCGGTGCTCAAGCTGGATGTATCGGACGTTTTCGGCGGTTCCATGGAGCGGGCGGCGGCAGCGGTGAAGGCCAAGGTGCTGGTGATCTCGGCGGCGCAGGACCATGCCGTGACTCCGGGAGAGCCTTTGGCTTTTGCCAAATTGATTCATGCTGACGTGATCGAGCTCACCGGTGATTGCGGGCATGGCGCGAATGGGTGCGAGAGCGATAAGGTGAATCCCGCGATCTCCACGTTTCTTGCAAAGTAGATCGTACGGAATGAAACTCCTCCGGTCATTCCTCTCGGCATGGTGTGACACGTTGCGGATGCTAAAATTAAACTGTAGTCAACCTTTCCGCGAATTCTCCGAGGCGTCTCATGGCAACTCTCGAAGCACCCACTCTTCCGATTCGTCTACATCCAGGCCCGTTTGCGAACGAGCCCATGCTCGACTTTACCCGCGACGAAAATGCGCGCAAGATGCGTGCTGGTATTGAAAAAGTTCGTGGACAGCTTGGGCATGAGTATGACCTGATCATTGGAGGCGAACGGGTCAAGACGGCGGACAAGATCCGATCTATCAATCCCGCCAAGCCGTCGCAGCTGGTTGGACTGCATCAGAAAGCGGGGAAAGAGCACGTTGAGCCGGCCATGCAAGCGGCGCTGAAGGCATTTGAAAGCTGGAAGAAAACTTCGGTCGAAGAGCGGGCCAGCCTGGTGTTCCGGGTTGGCGATCTGCTGCGCGAGCGCAAATTTGAGTTCATGGCATGGCTGGTGTTTGAAGTTAGCAAGAACTGGGGAGAAGCGGACGCTGATATTTCCGAGACCATTGATTTCTGCGAGTTTTATGCCCGCGAAGCGCTGCGGCTCTCGAAGGCTACAACTCCGGTGCAGCTTCCCGGCGAACATGACTCGCTGTTTTATATTCCGTTGGGAGTGGGTGCGGTAATTCCGCCGTGGAATTTTCCCTGCGCCATCATGGCGGGCATGACGCTGGCTTCGATCGTTTGTGGCAACACTGTGATCTTGAAGCCGTCGAGCGATTCACCCACCATCGCGGCAAAATTCGTTGAGCTTCTGGAAGAAGCTGGAATGCCCGAAGGCGTGGTCAACTTTTGCCCCGGCGCCGGGGCGAGCTTTGGCAATGCTGTGGTCGCGCATCCCAAGACCCGCTTCATTGCATTCACCGGCTCGCGTGAAGTTGGGCTGGACATCAATAAGAGCGCCGCCAGTCAGGCGCCGGGCCAGGTCTGGATCAAGCGCACGATTCTGGAAATGGGCGGGAAAGACGGCATCATCGTGGACGCCGACGCCGACATTGATTCCGCTGTGGAAGGCGTCGCCCAGGCCGCTTTTGGGTTCCAGGGGCAGAAGGTCTCCGCCTGCTCGCGTGCCATTGTGGATGAGCGCATTTACGATACGTTCCTGGAGAAATTGAAAGCCCGCGTAGAAAGAATTCAGGTCGGCGATCCGGCGGGGAATTCCAACATGGCCGCGGTGATCAACGAAGGCTCGATGAAGACGATCCTCGAATACATCGAGCAAGGAAAGAAAGACGGCCGCCTGATCACCGGCGGAGTGCGTGACGCCGCCGCTGGTGAAGGCTACTTCATTCGTCCTACCGTGATTGCCGATATTGCTCCCAAGTCCAAGTTGGAGCAAGAGGAAATTTTCGGGCCAGTGCTGGCCGTGATCAAGTCGCGCAATTACGACCATGCGCTGGAAATTGCGAACGACACGGAATTCGGTCTTACTGGCGCGGTGTACACCGGCTCACAGGAAAAAATCGACCGCGCTATCCGCGAATTCCACGTGGGCAATCTCTACATCAACCGCAAGTGCACGGGAGCGATTGTAGGCGCGCATCCCTTCGGCGGGTTCAATATGTCGGGGACGGATTCCAAGTCTGGCGGGCCGGACTATCTTTATCTGTTCTCGCAAGCTAAAGCCGTCGGCCAAAAAATCGTGTAGGGCGGGCACTCCTGCCCGCCCTGCGTGCAGCACATCGGACGTACGCATACTTACCAACCCTACATTTCATTTGCTGCCGGCAGGCGGACAGGAGTGTCCGCCCTACACGAGTCTCTGCATTTCCTCTTCGCCGATGACCGCCACTCCAAGTTCTTTGGCTTTATCCAGTTTTGAACCCGCATCGTTGCCGGCCACAACGTAATCTGTCTTTTTGCTGACTGACCCCGCTACTCGGCCTCCAGCGTCTTCAATCAACTTTTTGGCTTGATCGCGCGTCAGATGAATGAGCGTGCCGGTGAGGACAAAAGTTTTCCCCGCGAGTTTCGTGCCACGTTCCTTTTTCTTCCCGGTGAAGGTCAAGCCGGCCCGGCGTAGTTGCGCGATCAGCTCGCAGTTTTTCGGCTCGCGGAAAAATTCCAGAATGCTGGCGGCGATGCGGGGGCCAACTTCCTCCACTTCCAGCAGTTCTTCTTCGTTGGATTTCAT